>JAYTFS010000089.1:0-7720 GCA_043734185.1 Pseudolabrys sp.
TCTCGACAACGCGGACAACAAGGCCTTCAACAAGGCTTGGCACGAAGCGTATGGCAAGGACTCCTATCCGGACTTCATGTCGGCGGCCGGTTGGGACACTATGCACGCCATCTTCGACTCGATTAAGAAGCTCAACGGCAAGGTCGACGACGGCTCGAAGGTGATCGACGCGATGAAGGGTTGGACCGCGAACGGTCCGCGCGGCAAGGTCACGATCGACGCTGCCACCCGCGACATCGTGCAGGATGAGCATGCCATGGAAGTCATCCGCAAGACGGACGGCAAGCTCGGCATCAAGGTTCTCGGCACCACCAAGGCCGTGAAAGACGAGTGCAAGGAGCAGAAGATCGGCCGTTGCGGCACCTGAACTTATCGCTTGAATTGACAGCAATCGGCGCCGCCGCGCATAAAGGCGCGGCGGCGTTTTTTATAACTACGGGGTAGGGCGGGTGCCGCATTTTGCCATCATAGCCATCAGCATTTTATTCGATGGCCTGGCCTATGCCATGTTCCTGTTCATCACGTCCGTTGGTCTGTCGGTGACGATGGGCCTGATGGGCTTCGTCAACCTTGCGCATGGCGCTTTCGCCATGGCGGGCGGCTATGTCGTCGTCTCGCTGACCAAGGATCTCGGTATCGGATTCGTCCCGTCGCTGGTGATCGCGGCGCTCGTGGTCGGCGCGGTCAGCGTGGTGTTCGAGCGCTATCTCTACCGCCGCCTCTACAAATCCACCGATCTGGAGCAGGTGCTGCTCACCATCGGTCTCGCTTTCATGGCGATCGCCACCGCCACCTATCTCTACGGGCCGATTCCGAAATCGGTGCCGCTGCCGGAATGGCTGCAAGGCGACATCAATCTCGGCTTTCGCTCGTTCCCGAGCTACCGCGCCTTTCTGATTGTGCTCGGCGCCGTTCTGATATCCGTGCTCTGGTACGCGTTCGAGCGGACGAATATCGGCGCCAAAATTCGTGCCGCGGTCGACAACCGGCGCATGGCAGAATCCGTCGGCATCAATGTCGACTTGCTGTTCACGCTGACCTTCGCGGTCGGGTCCGGCCTGGCCGCGCTTGGCGGTGGTCTCGCCATTCAATTGTTCGGCCTGTCGCCGAGCTTCGCGGTGCTCTACCTCGTGCTGTTTTTGATCGTCGTAGCGGTCGGCGGGCTCGGCAGCCTGAAGGGCACGTTGTTGGCCGCGCTGGTGATCGGCGTTATCGACACCGCCGGAAAATATCTGATCGCCGATGCCGGCGGGTTTTTCATTTACGCCATCACCGTCGCCGTGCTGCTGGTGAAGCCTGCGGGGTTCTATGGCCGTGAGTGACACTACAAACCCAGAACGCAAGGCGACGCGCGAACGTGCGGCGGAATATCTGCTGCGGCGCCATCGTTTTCAGCCGGCTGAAGCGCTGCCTTGGTTGATCGCCATCGCTGTCTATTTCATTTTCCCCGACCGCATGACCTTCGGCAGTCAGGTCGTGGTCATGGTGATGTTTGCGCTCTCGCTTGATCTCATCCTCGGTTATGCCGGTATCGTAACCCTTGGGCACGCGGCATTCTTCGGCATTGGCGCTTACACGGTGGGCCTTGGCGCCGCGCGCTTAGGCTGGACCGAACCGATCAGCGGGCTATTTGCCGCAGGGCTTGTAGCAGCGATTTTCGGCTTCCTCACTGGCTGGTTCTTGCTGCGCTATCGGGGGCTGACGCTTCTGATGCTAACGCTAGCAACCGCGATCATGCTGCAAGAGGCCGGCAACCTGCGGTCGGACTTCTCCGGCGGTTATGACGGTTTGCCGGGCCTCGAGTTCAAGCCGCTGTTCGGCGTCTTCGGCTACGATCTCTATGGCCGCACCAACTATATCTATGCGCTGGTGGTGCTGGCGGTGGTGTTCTATGTCGTTCGGCGTATCGTTTATTCGCCGTTTGGCCAGGCGCTTACCGGAATCCGCGAGAACGTGCGGCGCATGCATGCGATCGGGTCGCCGGTACACTGGAGGCTGGTGACCGTCTACACCATCGCAGCAGGAACTGCCGGCGTTGCCGGAGCTTTGTTCACGCAGACCAATGCCTACGTCACATTGACGGTGTTCGATTTCGACAATTCCGCCAAAGTAATGGTGATGCTCATCCTCGGCGGCACGGGACGGCTCTACGGCGCCTTCGTCGGCGCCGTGGTTTACATGGTGCTGGAAGATCATCTCTCAAAACTCAGCCCGACCTTCTGGCAGTTCGGCATCGGTCTGATGCTGGTCCTGGCGGTGCTGTTTGCGCGCCGCGGCCTGCTTGGCCTGATTGAAGATATGGGCCCGCACTTTTCGTCGAAGAGGGGCAAGCCATGACCGCCGCTCTTGAGGTGCATGGCTTCAACAAGAATTTCGGCGCGTTGCCGGTGACGCGCGACGTCAACCTCACGTTGGAACGCGGCGCGCGCCATGCCCTGATCGGGCCGAACGGCGCCGGCAAGACCACGCTGGTCAATCTCATAACCGGCGTGCTCAAGCCGTCTTCGGGCAGCGTTTTGCTCAATGGCCAAGACATCACCGCGGTGTCGCAGTCCGATCGGGCGCGGCGCGGGCTCGCACGCACGTTCCAGATCAACCAATTGTTCCGTGGCTTGTCGGTCCTGGAAAATCTTGGACTAGCAATTGCCGAGCGCGACGGCCACAGCAACAATATGTGGCGCGCGGTTGGGTCCAATCGCGCGGTGCTTGACGAGGCGCTCGATCATCTTGAATCGTTGCGGCTGGTGGACGATGCACTCAAGCTGGTGCGCGAACTGCCCTATGGCCGCCAGCGTCTGGTCGAAATCGCCATTGCGTTGGCGCAAAAGCCGCGCGTGCTGCTGCTCGACGAGCCGGCCGCGGGCGTGCCGTCGTCGGAAAGCCATCTCATTCTCGACGTGGTGGCGAGCCTCGATCCCGACATCGCCATTCTGATTATCGAGCACGACATGGACGTGGTGTTTCGCTTTGCCAAGCAGATCACGGTGTTGGTGCAGGGCGCTGTACTGGTTGAAGGCCCGCCGAACGAGATCATGAACAACGAACAGGTGAAGGCGGTCTATCTCGGTCAGGAAGGCCACCATGGGGGCGGTCATGGTTGAGTGCTCTCTCGATCTCGACAAAGTTTTCGCCGGTTATGGCGAGACCGTGGTGCTGGAGAACATTCAGCTTGCGCTCGGCGCTGGCGAGACGATGTCGATCATCGGCCGCAACGGCGTCGGCAAGAGCACGTTGCTCGCGACCATCATGGGCCACACCAATCTGCATGGTGGGCGCGTGCTGCTGCATGGCAAGGATGTCTCGCAATTTGCAACCTACCGGCGGGTCACCGCGGGTCTTAGTTATGTGCCACAGGAACGCGAGATTTTCCCCTCGCTCAGCTTGCGGGAGAATTTGGAAGTGGCCGCGCGGCCGGGTGCCTGGACCATTGAAACGGTGTTTGAATTGTTTCCGCGCCTTGGTGAACGCGCCGACAACCGCGGCAATCAACTATCCGGCGGCGAACAACAGATGCTGGCGATCGGGCGCGCGCTGATCGGAAATCCAACAGTCCTGTTGATGGACGAACCCTCAGAGGGTCTGGCGCCGGTGATCGTCGAGGAGTTGGCGCGCGCGGTGAAGCGGCTCACCCAGGCGGGCGGGCTGTCGATGATCCTGGTCGAGCAGAACACGCGGCTGGCGCTCGATATCGCGCCGCGCGCGGTGGTGATGGATCGCGGCCGCATCGTGTTCGATGGCAAGAGCGAAACATTGCGCAACGATCCGGCCAAGCTCGAGCAACTCATTGGTGTGGTGAAAGCCTAATCGGGTTGGGGCTCTGCCCACTCCCCGTGTTTGCGTTTTTAGCCGCGCTGGCACATAGAGCCAGCATGAAACGCAGCACCAACCGCATCCTCACCACCCATGTCGGAAGCTTGATCCGGCCGCCGGCTTTGCAGGAATTCCTGCGTGCCAAGCAAGGCGGTAAGCCCTACGACGAGAAGGCATATGCCGCTTGCCTCACCGGCGCGGTAGCCGAAGTGGTGCAACAGCAGGCGCAAGCCGGCATCGACGTGGTGAGTGACGGCGAGTTCGGCAAATCGATCAGCTGGTCGCAATATGCGCTGGAACGATTAAGCGGCTTCGAGCGCCGTCCCATCAAAAAAGACAACGCCAATCCGTTCAAGCGCGGCGCCGATCGTACGCGGTTTGCGGAATTCTATGCCGAGTTGGACGCCCATGACGGCGTCGCCACCACCGTCGAAGCGATTTGCGTCGGCCCGATCCAATATATTGGGCAGGCCGAGCTGCAGCGCGACATCGACAACTTCAAGGCCGCGCTTAAAGGTGCGAAAGTTGAAGAGGCCTTCCTGCCGGTGGCTGCGCCGGCCAGTGTGATCCCGGACCGCAAGAACGAATTTTACAAAACCGACGAAGAGTTGCAGGCCGCCATCGCCGGCGCAATGCGTGACGAATACAAGATGATCATCGACGCCGGTTTCCTGGTGCAGCTCGACGACGCGCGCAATGCCGTCACCTATGACCGCATGGTGCCGCCGGCGACCTTCGCCGATTACCGCGCGTGGCTTGCAAAGCAGGTCGACATCATCAATTCGGCTATCGAAGGCCTGCCGGCCGATCGAATCCGCTATCACGTGTGCTGGGGCAGTTGGCCCGGCCCGCACGTCAGCGACGTGCCGCTCAAGGACATCGTCGATCTGATTTTGAAGGTCAAAGTCGGGGCCTATGTCATCGAAGGCGCCAACCCGCGCCACGAGCACGAATGGAAGGTCTGGGCCAACGCAAAACTCGCACCCGGTCAGGTACTAATTCCCGGCGTCATCAGCCACGCAACCAACGTCGTGGAGCATCCGGAACTGGTGGCCGAGCGCATCGTCCGGCTCGGCAAGATCGTCGGCCGCGAAAACGTCATCGCCGGCACCGATTGCGGCTTTGCGCAGGGGCCGTTCCACCGCCGCGTGCACCCCTCGATCATGTGGGCCAAGCTGGAATCGCTCGCCGAAGGCGCCCGGCTTGCGAGCAAAGAGCTCTGGTCTTAGACTCCAGTCCACCGGTGCTTTAAGACGCCGGCTAAGCCGGGAGCCGACCTATGAACGTCAGCGCGCAACATTCGAGCGGATTGAAAATCCCATTCGACCATCAGCGGCTCGACCGCTTGATGGACGAAGCCGGCATCGACGTGGTGATCGCCACCTCGAAGCACAATGTTGCATATCTCCTTGGCGGCCACCGGGCCAATTTCTTCGACTACATGGATGCCACCGGCATCACGCGCTATCTGCCGGTTTTGATTTATCCGAAAGGGCAGCCGCAGAAGGCCGCTTACTTCGCGCACCGTCTGGAAAAATTTCAGCTCGAGAACAATGCGCTGTGGACGCCAGAAACGCAGGCCTCCACCGCGGGGTCGGTTGACGCGATGAAGAAAGCCGTCGCCTATATGGCCAAGGCCGGCATCAAGACCAATCGCATCGCTACTGAATTCGGCTTCCTGCCATACGATGCCGCCAACGTCTTGCGCGCCGCGTTTCCGGATGCTGACTGGGTCGATGGCCTCTATGTGCTCGAGCGCCAGCGCGCCAAGAAGTCTCTCGAAGAATTGTTGAAGCTGAAAGTAGCCTCTGAAGCCGTGCTTGCTTCAATGCAGGCGGTGATCGCCAATCACGGTCCCGGCGCCACCAAAAACGACGTCGTCGAAGCATTACGCCGCGAAGAAACCAATCGTGGGCTGACGTTCGAATATTGCCTGATCACTTGCGGCACCAGCCTCAACCGCGCGCCGTCCGACCAGGTTTGGGGCAAGGGCGAGATCATGTCGATCGACTCGGGCGGCAACAACCACGGCTATATCGGCGATATCTGCCGCATGGCGATCCAGGGCGAGCCGGATGCCGAACTCGTCGACATGCTGGGCGAAATCGAAACCGTCCAGCGCGCGGCGATGAAACCGGTGCGTGCCGGCGTCATGGGTGGCGAGATCTATGCCGCCGCCGAGCCGCTGCGCTCAAAGTCCAAGCACCACAATCATCTGGATTTCCTCGCGCACGGCATGGGCCTCGTCAGTCACGAAGCGCCGCGGCTCACCAGCCACGGCCCGGTGCCTTATCCGGAGGACTACGCCACGATGCCGCTAGAATCCGGCATGGTGGTGTCGGTGGAAACCACGCTGCTGCATTCGACCCGCGGCTTCATCAAGCTGGAGGACACCATGGTGGTGACCGACAGCGGCCACGAGATTTACGGCGAAGGCGCGCGCGGCTGGAATAAAGCAGGGACGGCGATCTAAGACAAATTTAGACGCGCTTATTCGTGTCCGCCTGTTTTGCCAACGCCTTGAGCGCATCGGCGACTTCAACCGGATAGTTCGCGCCTTCCTGCAATTGCGCCAGCGCCTTCGGCAACCTTGCCAGATCGCGCGCGGCGCGTTCGCGGATTTGCGCGAGCGTAGGCGATGGCGCAATGCGTTTGCCCCCGCGCATCACCGGCACGATTTGCACTTCGCCCGGCTGCTTGTCATTTTCCAATGAAAGAATATCGCCGCGCATGCGGCTATCGGTATCGTAAGCACGCCACACCTGCTTGCGGCCGGGCCTGGTCGCCTTGCCTTCCGACAATTTGCGTTTCGGCTTGCCGGAATATTCCTGCAGCTTGTAGGCGCAATCGAACGCCGGCACGTCGATGGAAGCCGCCAGATTGACGCCGATGCCGAAGCCGTCGATTGGCGCGCTTTCCTTCATCATGCCTTGCAGCACGTCTTCATTGATGCCGCCGCTGGCCAGAATGATCACTTCCTTCAGTCCGCCGTCATCGAGAATGCGCCGCACCTTGCGCGCCATCGCGCTCAAGTCGCCTGAGTCGATGCGCACACCGCGAATCGATATGCCGTCGGCTTTCAACCGAGGTGCAAGCTCGACGACTTTGCGCGCGCCGGTTTCGGTGTCGTAGGTGTCGATCAGCAGAATGACGCCTTCGGGACGCGAGCGCGAAAAATTCTCAAACGCGGTCATCTCGTCGTCGTGCACCTGCACGAAGGAATGCGCCATGGTGCCCACGATCGGCACGCCGTAGCGCTGGCCGGCCTGCACATTGGCCGCACCGGAAAAACCGGCGATGTAACTCGCGCGCGCCGAAAAAAGCCCGGCCTCGGCGCCATGCGCGGTGCGTAACCCAAAATCGGCCAGGACTTTGCCCGGCGCAGCCAACACCATGCGCGCGGCTTTCGATGCGATCAGCGTCTGGAAATGCAGAATGTTGATCAGCCGCGTCTCGACCAGCTGCGCCTGTATAAGCGGCGCCGTGATGCGCAACAGCGGCTCGTTGGGAAAACAGACGCTGCCTTCGGGAATGGCATGCACGTCGCCGGTGAAGTGGAATGCAGCCAGATAATCGAGCAGGTTTTTGCGAAATCGTCCGGTGCTCGCAAGCCAGTCGATGTCGGCTTTGGAGAATGTCAGCGTTTCGAGATAGTCGAGAGCGTCATCAAGGCCCGCCGCGAGCAGAAAGCCGCGCCGCGGCGGCAGGCGCCGCACGAAAAACTCGAACACGGCTTCCTTGTCCTCAGCGTTGTCCAGATAGGCCTGGACCATATTGAGTTCGTAGAGGTCGGTGAGGAGCGGGCTGGCCTGGGGCGTCATGACGCCTTGTAGCGGAAAAATGGCTCCCTGGGCTGGGGTCGAACCAGCGACATTTCGATTAACAGTCGAACGCTCTACCGCTGAGCTAC
>JAYTFS010000090.1:0-15794 GCA_043734185.1 Pseudolabrys sp.
GTCGCAGGCCTCACAGGGTGTATTGCGTTGTTGTATCAGGAGGACGGGTGATGGCGGGGCTGGCTAGCGCTCGTCCACCAGCGCCCAGGCCTCACCGCCACGGCGCCGCGCGTATTGTTGCCGTCCTGAGCCTTTTGGCTTGCGGCGGCCTGTTCGCGTTTGAATCACTCACGCCGGCATCCGCGCAAGAACTCACGTTTCCGCAGACCGCGCCATCAAAACCAAAATCCAAGTTCGCTATCGAGCGCGACAAGTCCGGGCAAAAGCAGATGCTCGTTCAGGCGCGCGAGATCAATTACGACTACACCAACAAGCGGGTCGCCGCCGTCGGCGGCGTGCAGATCTATTATGGCGGCGCCACCATAGAAGCCGACAAGGTGATCTACGACCAGACCACCAAACGGCTGCATGCCGAAGGCAATGTCCGGCTCAGTGAAGGCGACGGCAAGGTCACTTATGGCCAGATCATGGACCTGTCGGATGATTATCGCGACGGCTTCGTTGACTCGCTGCGGCTCGATTCCCCAGATCAGACCCGAATGGCGGCCGCGCGCGCCGAGCGCACAAGCGGCAACTACACCGTTTTCCACAATGGCGTCTACACCGCCTGCTTGCCCTGTAAGGACGATCCGAAAAAGCCGCCGCTGTGGCAGGTAAAGGCCGCGCGCATCATCCACGACCAGGGCGAGAAGATGATGTATTTCGAGGACGCGCGCCTCGAATTTTTCGGCAAGCCGCTGGCATGGCTGCCCTACTTTTCCGCGCCCGATCCGACCGTCAAGCGCAAGACCGGTGTTCTGGTGCCAACGATCGGGTCGAGCAAACTTTACGGCGGCTCGCTCGAGGTCCCGTATTACTTGGCGCTGGCGCCCGATTACGACGCGACGTTTTCGCCGATGATCACAACCAGGCAAGGCCTGCTGCTGCAAGGCGAGTTCCGCCAACGCCTGCTAAATGGCTCCTATCAAATTCGTGCCGCCGGTATCCGCCAACTCGACAAGGATGCGTTCGCGCCTGTCACGCCCGGCACCGGCGCACCCGGATTTCGCGACTTTCGTGGCAGCGTCGAAACCTCAGGCCAGTTTACGCTCAACAATAAATGGGTGTGGGGCTGGGACGCGATAGCGTTGACCGACAAAACGTTCCTGCAAGATTACAATCCGCGTTTGTCGAGCTATCAATTCAGCGATCCGTTCCAGGCAGCGGCCAATGCGGGAAAGTCGCAGCTCTATATTACCGGCATGGGCAATCGCAGCTATTTCGACGCCCGCACGATTTACTATTACGGCTTCTCGATCGCGGATACGCAGGCCCAAATTCCGGTGATTGCCCCGGTGATCGACTACAACAATACGCTCAGCCACCCCGTGTTCGGCGGTGAGCTCGGTTATAAATTCAATTTCACGAGTCTGACGCGCCAGCAGGCAAACTTCGACGCAATCAGTCAGTTCGCGCTAACCGGCGGATTGGGAGGCGGCAATCTCTGTAATACCGCCGACCCCGCGGTCAAGACTTCTGCCAACTGCGTGCTGCGCGGCATTCCGGGCACCTACAGCCGCTTTTCGGCGCAGGCCGATTGGCGGCGCAGCATCACCGACCAATTCGGCCAAGTGTTCACACCGTTTGCTTCGGTGCGGGTTGATGCCGGCGCCATGCAGATTAACAACGACCCAAGCGTCTCCAATTATATCAATACCGGCGAGACCAACCTGGTCCGCGCGATGCCAACCATCGGTATGGAATACCGTTATCCATTCATCAGCGTACATTCTTGGGGCACGCAGACCATCGAGCCGATCGCCCAGGTGATCCTGCGCCCCAACGAAACTCAGTTCGGACGCTGGCCGAACGAGGACGCGCAGACCCTCATGTTCGATGACAGCAACCTGTTCAGGGTCGACAAATTTTCCGGCTGGGATCGCGTCGAAGGCGGCGGACGTGCGAACTACGGCGCGCAGTACACGGCGCAGGTCAACAAAGCGGGCTTCGTCAACGTGCTGTTCGGCCAGTCTTACCAATTATTTGGCGACAATTCTTTCGCGCAGGGCGGCACCACCAATACCGGCCTCGCCAGTGGCCTCGACACCGCGCGCTCCGACTATGTTGCCCGTGTCGCCTATCAGCCAAACAGCACCTACAAATTCGGCTCGCGCTTCCGCTTCGACAACGACACATTTGCGGTGAAGCGCATGGAGCTTGAGGCCAGCGCCAACTTCAATCGCTGGAGCGCCTCGTTGCTGTACGGCGACTACGCCGCCCAGCCCGAATTGGGCTTCCTGGACCGCCGCCAGGGCCTTCTCGGCAGCGCTTCGGTCAAACTCAACTCCAACTGGGTGTTGCGTGGCTCGGCTCTCTATGACCTCTATAACAACAAATTCGCCCAGAACATAATCGGTATCGGCTATATCGACGACTGCCTCGCCTTGGGATTGAATTACATCACAAACTACACTTACGGGAGCGGAACGCCCGAACTCAACCACACGATCATGCTGCAATTGAACCTACGCACGCTCGGCGGTACGAGCCTCAGTCAAACTGTCAGTTCAACGCCCGGCGCGAACGGGCCATGATGCAAACTGATCGTCATGCACAAGACAACAAGCACGTCTGAGACATTGGATGTTGTTGCGATGGCAAGAAACAGCCTGAAACATCGGCCCCTTCGCCGATGGCTGGCAGCCGTGATTGTTGCTGCCGCTATCGCCACTCCGGGCGTGGTTAGAGCGCAGGTGGTCGTCGTCGCCAATGGTTCGCCGATCACCGAACTCGATATTCAGCAGCGAACCAAGCTGATCACCACTTCGAACCACAAGCCCCCGGCCCGGCAAGAGGTCATCAACGAGTTGATAGACGATCGGCTCAAGATCGCCAAAGCCAAGACCTATGACGCCGTTGTGGGCGACTCGGACGTCGATGCGGCATTCGATAATATGGCGACACGCCAACACATTACGCCGCAGCAATTCGCACAGGTGCTCGAACGCTCGGGAATTGCCCCCAGCACGGTCAAGGCGCGGATTCGCGCGGAACTGACTTGGGGCAATCTGGTGCGCGGCAAGTTCGGCTCAACCCTGCAGGTTGGCGAATCCGACATCGCCAACGCTCTTCGCGCCCGCAACCAAGCTGACCAGGCCACCGTCGGCTATATTTATACGCTCTATCCGATCTTGATCGTAGCAGCGCGTGGATCGAGCGAAGGATTGCTGCAAGCCAAGCGCGCCGAGGCCGAAAACCTGCGCAGCCGTTTTGTTACCTGCAATGAGGGGCTCGCGATGGCGCGCTCGTTGCGCGATATTGCGGTACGCGAACCGGTCAATCGAAGCTCAGCCGATCTGCCGCCGCAGTTGCGCGAGCTGTTGGACAAAATGGAAGTTGGCCGCCTGACCACGCCTGAGCCGACGGCGCAGGGCCTGCAGATGTTCGCGCTTTGCGCCAAGAAGGAAAGTAACGCGGAGTCTTCAGTCAAGCGCGAAGTGCGCGAAAAACTCTTCACCGACCGCTTCGAAGCCGAAGCTAAGAAATATCTCGACGAAATCCGCAAGCAAGCGATGATCGAATACGTCAAATGAGCGCGCGCGCCCGCCTTCCTCTAGCATTGACGCTCGGCGAGCCGGCGGGCATCGGCCCCGACCTGACGCTCGGCATTTGGCAGCGGCGCGTCGAGCTCGATTTGCCGCCGTTCTACCTGATCGGCGATCCGGATTACCTACGCTCGCGCGCCCGCACGCTTGGAATCGACATTCCACTGATGGCCGTCACGCCCATGGAAGCCTGCGCCGCATTCGAACGCGGCTTGCCAGTCGTGCCGCTTGATTTGCCGGTCACCGCTGAGCCAGGCAAGCCCGATACAACGAGCGCGCCGGCTGCAATCGCGTCTATCCGGCGTGCGGTCGCCGACGTATTGGCAGGTTTCGCTGCCGCGGTCGTGACCAATCCGGTGGCGAAGAATGTGCTCTATCAGTCGGGCTTTGCCGAGCCCGGTCACACGGAATTCCTGGCGCGGCTCGCCGCCGAGGCAACGGGAAAACCGGTGCAGCCGGTCATGATGTTGTGGTCGAGCGAGCTTGCAGTGGTTCCCGTAACCATCCATTTGCCGCTGCGCGATGTGGTCACCGCGCTGACCACCGATCTGATTGTGCAAACCGGCCGCATCGTCGCGCGTGACCTGCGCGCGCGTTTCGGCGTGAAGCATCCGCGCCTAGCAATTGCCGGCCTCAATCCGCATGCAGGAGAAGACGGTGCACTCGGCGAGGAGGACGCTGCCATCGTGGCGCCGGCGGTTGCGCGCCTGAAGGCCGATGGCATCGACGTATTGGGTCCGCTGCCGGCGGACAGCATGTTTCACGAGCGGGCGCGGGCGACCTACGATGTCGCCCTGTGCATGTATCACGACCAGGCGCTGATCCCGATCAAGACGCTGGCCTTCGACCACGCCGTGAACGTGACGCTCGGCCTGCCTTTCGTGCGCACGTCGCCCGACCACGGCACGGCATTCGACATTGCTGGAACCGGCAAGGCAGATCCGTCGAGCCTTATCGCCGCGCTGACGCTGGCCGCACGGCTGGCGGCGACGGCGCCGTCGCTCATCGCCGCCAAATAATGTCTCAGATCGACGACCTGCCGCCGCTGCGCGATGTGATCCGGCGGCACGGGCTGTCAGCGAAGAAATACCTCGGCCAGAACTTCCTGCTCGATTTCAATTTACTGGCGCGCATCGCGCGCGTGGCCGCGCCACTAGACGGCGCCGCCGTGGTGGAAGTCGGCCCCGGACCGGGCGGCCTCACCCGCGCACTGCTTTCGCTCGGTGCCGGCAAAATCATCGCCATCGAGCGCGATGAACGGGCCAAGCCAGCGCTCGAAGAGATCGCGGCGCGCTATCCTGGAAAGCTTGAGATCGTTTCTGGCGACGCGCTGGGCTTTGACGGTCGCGCGCATCTGGCCGGCGAACGCGCCCGTGTCGTTGCCAACCTGCCGTACAATATCGCAACCGCATTGCTGATCGACTGGCTCACCGCCGAGCCGTGGCCGCCCTGGTACGACATGCTGGTGCTGATGTTCCAGCGCGAGGTGGCCGAGCGTATCGTTGCCAAGGTCGGCGACGATGCCTATGGCCGGCTGGCGGTGCTGGCGGGCTGGCGCTGCGAGGCAAAAATCATGTTCGATGTGGCGCCGTCGGCATTTGTGCCGCCGCCGAACGTCACATCGTCAGTTGTGCGGCTCATACCGCGCCCCGTCCCGCTGGCCTGCGATTCAAAAACACTGCAACGGGTAACGGAGGCCGCGTTCGGCCAGCGCCGCAAGATGCTGCGGCAAAGCTTGAAGTCCTTGGGGGTCGATGCAATCGCTTTATTGACGCAAGCCAGCATCGAACCGACCGCGCGCGCGGAAGAGATTCCGGTTGAAGGCTTCGTCGCGCTGGCTCGGTCGCTCAATAAAGCTAGCGCGTAAGATTTTTAAGTTCGGCGAGCAAGCGGCGCGTCGCCTTGACGAATCTGGCGCGGCCCCGCCGCTTGGCGCGCTCCGCGGCAAGAATATGCCGAAGATCGCGAAACGACCGGTCGAGATCGCGATTGATGAGGACATAATCATATTCCGCCCAATGCGGAATTTCCTTGGCGGCGTTGCGCAAGCGCCGGCTGATGACGTCGGCGCTGTCTTCGGCCCGGTGTTCCAGACGCGTCATGAGCGCGCGCGCAGAGGGGGGCAACACGAACACGCTGACAACATCGGCCCGCATCTTCTCGTAGAGTTGCTTGGCCCCCTGCCAATCGATGTCAAACAGCATATCGTGGCCAGCGTTGAGAGCTTTTTCTACCGGCCGGCGCGGCGTGCCGTAGAAATTGCCGTGCACTTTCGCGGATTCGAGCATTTCGCCAGACTTTCTCATGCGGGCGAATTGCGGATTCGAAATGAAGTGATAGTGCACGCCTTCAACCTCGCTCGGACGCCGCTTGCGCGTCGTCACCGAGATCGACAACTTCACATTCCGGTCGGCGTTGACGAGATTTCGCGTCAGCGTGGTCTTACCCGCCCCCGAGGGCGAGGAGACGACGAACATGATGCCGCGGCGCTTCATCGTCACTCCAAGTTTTGCACCTGCTCGCGGAACTGCTCGACCACGCTTTTAAGCTCAATGCCAATATTGGTCAGCTCGGTGTCGTTGGCCTTGGCGGTGAGCGTATTCGATTCGCGGTTGAGTTCCTGCGATAGAAAATCGAGCTTGCGGCCGATCGGACCGCCATCGGCGATCATTTTCTGCACTTGCGCCACGTGCGAGGCGAGCCGGTCGAGCTCTTCGCGGATATCAGCCTTGCTGGCGATCAAGATTGCCTCCTGATGCAGGCGGTCTGAATCAAACCGCGTCGAGGCGGCCAACAAAGTCGCCACCTGTTCGGCCAACCGCGCCTTGATCGCCTCTGCCTTTCGTCCCGGCGCAGCTTCCGCGCGCGCGGCAAGCACCGCGATCTCCTTCAGCCTCGCCGACAACAGACGGCCAAGGGTGGCGCCTTCCTCGCGCCGCATGACGATGAGGTCGGCAAGCAACTTGTCGAAGCCGGCGATAATGGCCGCTTCGGCGGCGCGGCGGTCCTCTTCGCGCTCGTCCTCTTCGGTCACCTCGATGACGCCCTTGAGCGCGAGAATTCCGTCGAGGGTTGGTTTTTGCGCATCGACCTTGCCGCTGAGCGCCTTCAGCGTCGCCAGCACAGCATTGAGCACCGGCTCGTTGAGCTTGACGGTGGGCACCACGCCTTTGCGTTCGACGGTCAGATTGGCATAGACGGTGCCTCGCGACAGTTTTTCGGTGGCGTTTTTGCGCGCCGGCACTTCGACCGCATCCCAGCCCGGCGGCAAGCGAAGCCGCAGATCGAGGCCTTTGGCGTTGACTGATTTGATCTCCCAGCTCCAGGCATAGGAACCGGCGACGCCATGGCCGCGAGCGAAACCGGTCATGCTCGATAGAGCCATCGGGTCGATTCTCGTGTTGATTTCGAATGCGCGGCGACCTTAGCGGCGGGCCTGCACGCTCACAAGTACACTACGGCTTGGCCGCAGCGGGTGCCAGGGTCTGGCCGTTTTCTATCGCGCGCAGGCGCGCCACGTTCTTCTGGTGCTGGTCGTAGTTTTCCGCAAACGCATGACCGCCGGTACCGTCGGCTACGAAATACAGATCCTTGGTGCGCGCCGGATTGGCCGCCGCTTCCAGCGAAGCGCGGCCCGGATTGGCGATCGGCCCCGGCGGCAGAGCATCGATCACGTAAGTGTTGTAGGGCGTATGTTGATCGATCTCGCTGCGCAGGATTGGGCGGCCCAGCGCGCCCTTGCCGCCGGTCAGACCATAAATGATGGTCGGATCGGATTGGAGCCGCATCTTGTTCTTGAGGCGGTTCATGAACACGGATGCGACCCGCGAGCGCTCGTCCGTCCGGCCGGTTTCCTTCTCCACGATCGAGGCCATGGTGACGAGTTGTTCCGGCGACTTGATCGGGATGTCCTGCACCCGATGTTCCCACACCTCCGCCAGCACGCGCTTATGTGCCGCCTGCATGCGCTGGATGATCTGATCGCGCGGCATGCCGAGCGTGAATTTGTAGGTCTCCGGCAGCAGTGTGCCTTCGCGCGGAATTTCCTTGATCTGCCCTGAGAGCGACGGGTTTTCCAATAACCTGGCGACGATCTGCTCGGACGTCAGACCCTCGGCGATGGTCACGGCGTGCTGCACCACCTTGTTCTCAATCATGGTATCCACCACGTCGGCGAGACTGGCTCTTTTGGTGAATTGGTATTCGCCATATTTGAGTTCGCCGCGCGCCTTGAGCGCGATCACCCCGCCCATGAACACCCAAGGCTGATCGATCACACCCTCGCGCTGCAGAACTTCGGAAATCTCCTTGAGGCCGAGGCCGCGCGGAATGTTGACGACTCTATCCTCCGCCAAAGGGCCAGGCGCATCGAAACGCTGCTTGCCGATGAACAATGCACCGCCGACGGCGACCGAAACCACGATCAGCAACGTGAAGATCGCATTGCCGACGATCACCAGCGGGTGACGCACGCGATGGGAGCGCTGGCGCGGCGGCGACACGCGTTCAGGTTCGAGCGCGGCGCGTGGACTTCGCGGCGGCTGGCTCGCGGGTGGCGGTGGTGGCGGGATCAGATTGGAATTCAAGCGCGCGCTCCCCGTGGGTACGTCACGCTGCGGCGCGACTCAAACACCTCTCGTGGCTTTCGCAGGTTAGGAAGAATTACGGCGAAAACGGGGGGGCAGGTCACGCGGCGTATCGGCGGAAGATGAGCGAAGCATTCGTTCCGCCGAAGCCGAACGAATTCGACAGCACGGTGTCGATGTCGCGTTTGCGGGCCTGGTGCGGTACCAGATCGATCGGCGTCTCGACTGACGGATTATCGAGATTGATGGTAGGCGGAGCAATTCCATCGCGAATGGCGAGGATCGAGAATATTGCCTCGACCGCGCCGGCAGCGCCGAGCAAATGCCCGACGCAGGATTTGGTCGATGACATCGAAATCTTGCCGGCGCCATTGCCGACCAGCCGTTGCACGGCGCCCAACTCGATTTCGTCGCCGAGCGGTGTCGAGGTGCCATGCGCGTTGATGTAGTCGAGGTCGCCTGCGGTAATTCCGGCACGCTTGATCGCCATGGTCATGCAGCGAAACGCCCCGTCACCATCCGGCGAAGGCGCCGTGATGTGATAGGCATCCCCCGACAAGCCATAGCCGATTAGCTCGGCGTAGATCTTGGCGCCGCGCGCCTTGGCATGGTCGAGCGCTTCCAGCACCACGGCACCGGCACCTTCACCCATCACGAAGCCGTCGCGATCCTTGTCGTAGGGACGCGAGGCGCGCGTCGGGTCGTCGTTGAAATTGGTCGAAAGGGCGCGCAGCGCGGCAAATCCCGCCAGCGCCATGCGGTTGACGGGCGATTCCGCGCCGCCCGCCACCATTACATCGGCATCGCCCAGCGCGACCATGCGCGCGGCGTCGCCAATAGCGTGCGCGCCAGTGGAACAGGCGGTGACTACCGCGTGGTTGGGGCCCTTGAGGCCGAATTCAATGGAGACGTATCCGGAGGCAAGATTGATGATGCGGCCCGGAATAAAGAACGGCGAGATCCGGCGCGGTCCCTTTTCGTGCAGATCGACGGCGGTTTTGCCGATGCCTTCAACGCCGCCGATGCCCGAGCCGATCATGACGCCGGTCATGGTCTGATCTTCGTAGCTTGTCGGATGCCAGCCGGCGTCATCGAGCGCCTGCTTGGCTGCGCACATAGCGTAGACGATGAATTCATCGACCTTGCGCTGGTCCTTGGGTTCCATCCACTGATCGGGATTGAAGGAGGCGTTGCCGCCGTCGCCGCGCGGAACGCTGCAGGCAATCTTACAGGCGATGTTGGAAACGTCGAACCGGTCGATTTTTCTGGCGCCACTCTCGCCTTTTATGAGGCGCTGCCATGTGGGCTCGACGCCGCATCCGAGCGGCGTGAGCATTCCCATCCCGGTGACGACAACACGCCTCATGACCGGCTCCGAGTGTACGCGCTGCCACACTGCGCGTAGCTCATCAGCCAGCGACAAGTGAAGCTATCAACCAGCCGCGACGGCGGCCGCTTAGCCTTTAGCGTTTTTTTCGAGAAATTTAACCGCATCGCCGACGGTCAGAATGGTCTCGGCGGCATCGTCGGGAATTTCACAGTGAAATTCTTCCTCGAAAGCCATCACGAGCTCGACGGTGTCGAGACTGTCGGCTCCAAGATCGTCGATGAAACTCGCTGCTTCCGTCACCTTGTCGGGCTCTACCCCGAGGTGCTCCACCACGATCTTTTTCACCCGCTCGCCAATATCACTCATCGTTCCAACCTCGTGCTTTTTAGATTGGGCTGCGGCCCGGAGCAGGTCGCAACCATCGCTGACGGCCTCGTCGTGGTTGACTTTGGTGTGGCGACTTCCGATCGCGGAGCGCTTGTTGCGGCTTCCACCATCGGCCACCCCAGCCGGGCCGAATTTCGGTTAACATACTTCAAAAGCGTTGACTAGCGCGTGAGAGCGTAGCCGGACGTAGCCCGAAAAGCCAAGCTTTTCGGGTTAGAACATGGCCATGCCGCCATTGATATGCAGCGTCTGGCCGGTGATATAGGCGGCCTCGTCGGAAGCCAGATAAACCGCCGCCGACGCCACGTCGGCGGGAGTTCCAAGCCTGCCAGCGGGCACGCGTGCCAGAATGCCTTCGCGCTGCTTTTCATTGAGCTTGTCGGTCATCGGGGTGGCGATAAAGCCCGGCGCAATGCAGTTGGCGGTGACGTTGCGCTTGGCATATTCGGCGGCCACCGACTTCATCATGCCGATCATGCCGGCCTTCGAAGCGGTGTAGTTGCCCTGCCCCGGATTGCCGGTGACGCCGACGATGGAGGAAATTCCGATGACCCGGCCGAAGCGCCGCCGCATCATGGTTTTTACCGCCGCGCGCGTAAGCCGGAAGGTTGACGTCAGATTGACGGCGATCACCTGATCCCAGTCCTCGTCTTTCAATTGCACAAACAGATTGTCCTTCGTGACGCCGGCATTAGCGACCAGGATATCGAGCTTCTCCATTTTCTGTTCAGCCGACGGCACCAGTTTTTCGACCGCATCCATGTTGGAGAGATCGCAGGGCAGCACATGAACGCGCTGCGAAAGCTCGGCCGCAAGCGCTTCGAGTACTTCGGCTCGGGTGCCGGAGATCGCGACCGTCGCGCCCTGCGAATGCAGCGCGCGCGCAACCGCAGCGCCAATGCCGCCGGTAGCTCCCGTCACCAGCGCGGTTTTGCCGCTAAGATCGAACATTATGAATTCCTCCCCGCCTTGAACGCGGCAATATCCTCAGGCGTACCGACGGCCGATGTGCCCGCGCCATCGGCAATACGCTTGATCAGACCGCTTAACACCTTTCCGGCCCCCACTTCGTAAAACGTCTTCACACCGGCTCCGGCCATGAACGCCACCGACTCGCGCCAGCGCACCGTACCCGTGACCTGGGCGACAAGCGCGGCCACGATCTCGGACGGCTCTTGAATAGGCTTTGCAAGCACATTGGCAACCACCGGCACAGCCGGTGGTTTGATCGCGACTTGGCTCAGCGCCTTGGCCATCACATCGGCGGCAGGCTGCATCAGCGCGCAATGGAAGGGCGCGGAGACCGGCAAAATCATCGCGCGCTTGGCGCCTTTTGTCTTTGCTATTTCCACCGCGCGTTCGACCGCGGCCTTGTCGCCGGATACCACCACCTGGCCGCCGCCATTGTCGTTGGCGGCTTGGCAGACCTGACCCTGTGCCGCTTCGCTGGCGACTGCAGCAGCCGCATCGAACTCAAGCCCGATCAGCGCCGCCATGGCGCCAACGCCGACCGGCACTGCCTTCTGCATGGCCTGCCCGCGCGTGCGCAACAACCGCGCCGTGTCGGCAATCGTGAAAGCACCAGCGGCAGCAAGCGCCGAATATTCGCCGAGCGAATGGCCGGCAATGAATTGCGCGTCGCGCTTGAGATCGAGGCCGGCTTCGGTCTCCAGCGCGCGCAGGGTCGCGAGCGAGACCGCCATCAGCGCCGGCTGCGCGTTTTCGGTCAGGGTAAGTGTATCGGCCGGTCCCTCGAACATGATCATGCTGAGCTTTACGCCAAGCGCGTCGTCCACTTCGGCGAGCACTTTGGCCGCAACCGGAAAATTGGCGGCCATCGCCTTGCCCATTCCGACCGTCTGGCTGCCTTGGCCCGGGAATACGAACGCGACCGCCATACACCTGCCCTTCGGCCATGAACCCTTGAAATCGGGCCGAAAGACACCGCGATACCCCTTTCTGTCAAGCAGAGCCCGCAAGCCGGTAACCAACCGACAAGACTCTGCGTCTAGGGTCGTGGGCGATCTTCCAAGGGTTCAAGATGAGCATTCTGGTCACGGCGGACGACATCAAACGGGCGCGCAGCGACCCGGAATTCCGCCAGCAAATGATGACGGAAAATCTCGACCGGTTGCTGGAAGCCCTCAACAAGATGCGCCGGACCACGGATCCCAAGCCCGAGGCTGCACGCCAGATCCGCGAAGGCGTCAATCTTGCGGTCAAATTGGCCGATCTTCTGCAACAAAGCGCCCATAATTCGGGTCCGCAGGCAGCCTAAAGCCCGCGATCTTGCCTTGCCTTTTGATCAGAAACCCCTATAAACCGCGCGTTCCGTCGATCCTGGTCGGGAGCTGAACGGACGGCCATTTTATGACCTTCGGTCATGAACGGTAGGGCCCATGTGCCCGACGTCCCGTGTTCCCGCCTTCAGAGCAGTTTCGAGCCTTTCCCGAAAGGCTCGAGGGGCTAGGCGCCAAGGTCGAGGTCATAGGGTTTAATAGGAAAGGCTATCCATGCCGCTATACGAACACGTCTATCTGGCGCGCCAGGATTTGAGCACGCAACAGGTCGAAGAACTGACGACGCTATTGTCGGGCGTCATCACGCAGAACGGTGGCAAGATCACCAAGACCGAATATTGGGGTCTCAAGTCGCTGTCCTACCGCATCGCCAAGAACCGCAAGGCGCATCTGACGCTGCTCAACGTCGAGGCCCCGGCGGCCGCGCTTAACGAAGTCGAGCGCCAGGAGCGCATCAGCGAAGACGTCCTGCGCTATCTCACCATCCGCGTCGAGGAGCTTGAAGAAGGCCCCTCCGCAATGATGCGCAAGTCCGACCGTGACGACCGTGGCGACCGGGGTGATCGCGGTGGCGATCGCGGCCCGCGCCGCCCGCGCCGTGACGAAGGCGACGACGTTGTCGACGCCATAACGGCGGAGGAATAGAGCCATGGCATTCGGATCATCCCAAGGTGCTGGTGGCGCAGGCGGCGCAGCGCGCCGGCCGTTTTTCCGCCGCCGTAAGACGTGCCCGTTCTCCGGGGCCGGTGCGCCGAAGATCGACTACAAGGACGTCAAGCTGTTGCAGCGCTACGTGTCGGAGCGCGGCAAGATCGTGCCGAGCCGCATCACCGCGGTGTCGGCCAAAAAGCAGCGCGAATTGGCGCAGGCAATCAAACGCTCGCGCTTCCTCGGTCTGCTTCCTTACGTGATCAGGTAGATCAAACAACGAGGCTTCCGGGATCATCCCGGGAGCCGATGGTTGGGGTGGATTTCCACCTCTAACCGCTCAAAGAGCGGGACAGCTCGTGATGATGCAGTTCGGACTTATCGGTTTGAGTGCTGGCGCCGCGGCAGCTTTGCTGTTCGCATCGGTGACGTCGGGCTCGTGGCTGTCGGTGCTGTTGTTTTACATGGCGCCGCTGCCGATCATGATTGCCGGGCTTGGCTGGAGCCACTGGGCCGCGCTGGTCGGCGCGGCTACTGGCGCGCTCGCGCTCGGACTGATCTTCGGCGCCGTATTCTTTTTCGCATTCCTCGCCGGCGCCGGCATTCCGGCCTGGTGGCTCGGCTACCTCGCCATGCTGGCGCGGTCGGGTAGCAACACGAACGGCGGCGGCGCGGCCACACTCGAATGGTATCCACCCGGCCGGCTGGTGGTCTGGGCGGCAGGGCTTGCCGCCTTGATCGTCGTCGTCGCCATTCCGAATTTCGGCACCGATGCCGAAAGTTTCCGCGCCGGCCTTAACAGTGCGCTGACCCGCATGCTTCGATCCGAAACCGGCGCCGCCGCTGGCGCGCCGCTCTCCGTGCCGGGCGTTTCCAATCCAGGCCGGCTGGTTGATTTTCTGGTAACCGCCATTCCGCCGGCGGCCGCGGTACTTGCCACTATCACCAACGTCATCAACCTATGGCTTGCGGGACGCATCGTGAGTTTTTCCGGCCGGCTGACGCGGCCCTGGCCTGACCTCGCGGCCATTACGTTTCCCAAGTGGGTCGCGGGCGTGCTCGCCGTCGCGATGGCTTTAAGTTTTCTCGACGGCTTCATCGGCATCATCGCCGGCGTGCTGTCGTCGAGCCTGTTCATGGCCTACGGCATGCTCGGCTTTGCGGTGCTGCATGCGCTTACGCGCGGCATCAACAGCCGCGCCTTCATCCTCGGCGGCGTCTATGCAGCGGTTCTTGTATTCGGCTGGCCGGTGCTGGCGCTCTGCCTCTTGGGCCTGGGCGAAACCGTTTTCGATTTCCGCGCGCGCGCGGCGCGCAGGCGCGGTCCACCCTCACCCATTTAGAGTTTCAACCAACCACGTACCACTCAAGGAGTAATGACTATGGATGTGATCCTGCTCGAACGTATCGGCAAGCTTGGCCAAATGGGCGACGTCGTGCGCGTCAAGGACGGCTACGCCCGCAACTTTCTGCTGCCGCGCGGCAAGGCGCTGCGCGCGACCTCCGATAACAAGTCCAAATTCGAAGGCATGAAGGTAGAACTTCAGAACAAGAGCCTCGAACTCAAAGGCGTCGCCGGCCAGATTGCCGCCAAGGTTAACGGCAAGAATTATGTCGTGATCCGGCAAGCCAGCGAAACCGGCCAGTTGTTCGGTTCGGTGTCGACCCGCGACATTGCCGCCTTGATCAACGCCGAAGGCGGCGAAGTTACCCGTTCACACGTTGTGCTCAATGCGCCGATCAAGTCGATCGGTCAGTACAAAGTGCCGCTGTCGCTGCATCCGGATGTTGAGGTCGGCATCACCGTGACCGTTGCGCGCAGCGAGGCGGAAGCCGAGCGTATCACGCGCGGCGAAGACGTCACCGTGCAGCGCACCGATGCCGAAGAAGAAGCCGCTGAAGCACTAGCGAACGCAGAAGCCTTCTTCGATCCGGAAGCCGCCAAGGCTTTGAAGGAAGGTGAAGAAGCCCCGGCAGCGGAAGCCGCTCCGGCCGACGCCAACGCTGAGAAGAAGCCGGCCAAGGCCAAGAAGGCAAAGAAGAAGGAAGAGGAAGCTTAGTCGGACTTCTTCTCCGGCTTGTAGATATCCGGCGGCTGCCCATCGCTCGGCTTGCTTTCGGCCGGCTTTGCCTCCGCAGGTTTGGACTCGGCAGGCTTGGCCGCGGCCGGCTTTGCGTCCGAAGGCTTGGCGTCGCCCGATTTGGCGTCGGCGGGCTTTTTCTCGTCGTCCTTCTTGTCGGTTTTGCGCTTGACCGGCTTTGCGCCGGCAGCCGAAGGTGGCCCTTTGTCCGTCGCCTGGATATAGGCGGCGATGGCGCCGGCGGATTCACGGCTGGCCGTGTAATGCTCGCGTAAAAAACTGTCCAAGCCGAGAACGCGCCCCTTCGACAGCCCGGCCGTCGTTTTGTGGCAAATCGCGCAATCCGAGGCGAACAGCTGCGCGCCCGACTTGCCCTTATCGAGATTTTCCTGGGCTCCCACCCCTCCCGCAACTTCGAGCGCCAAAGCGCCGATTGCCAGCGCAAGGGCGCTATTGAAAACCTTCATTGCCTTCAACCTTTCGAAATTCGTCGCCCACAAACCACACGAGTCGCATTCTTGATACCGCATTATCTCAAGATTGTGTCCCTTGCCAATTTTAGGGCACATGCAGCCGGAGCATTGCTGAGCCGCATCAAAGGTCTTGCCGCCGGCTTTCCGGCTTGATTAAATACCTAGGAACTTTTTATGACCCGTCGCGTTCGAGACGGGTGAGGAGACCAGGCCGGACGTGCAACTGATAGAACAATGGGGGCGGCCGTGGACCGGTTGCTTCGGTTTCTACTCAAGACCTTTATTCGGCGCGGGACTTTTCGAGTCACCACCTCGCGTGGCACCGTTTTAACTTTCGGCGACGGCACTGGCCGGCCGGTATCGGTGCGTTTTGCCACCCGCGCGGCCGAATGGGGCATCCTCCTC
>JAYTFS010000091.1:0-11128 GCA_043734185.1 Pseudolabrys sp.
AGATCGCCAACCGCGTCGATCTTGAGCTCGCCAATATTCATCCGCGTCCGCCGGCGGTGCGCGTGTTCGACGCTGGCCTTGGCGACGGCACCGTGCTGGCGCGCGTGATGCGCTCGATGCACGATCGTTTCCCGACCATGCCGTTCTACATCGTCGGCAAAGAGATCAGTCTCGAAGACGTGCGGCTCAGTTTGCAGAAAATGGCCGATCGCTTCATCGAGCATCCGTCCAGCGTCGTGGTCCTGACCAACCTTGCCTATGCCGAAGCGCCCTGGTTGTCGGTGAAGTCGGTCAGCGCCGCCACCAGCCTCGTTTGGCATGAAGTGCCGCTCGAAGGAGATACCGCGCACAGCTTCGAGCAGCAGATCATCGCGCTCGAGCCTTTCCTCGGCGAGAACTGGAAGGCGCGCGTGTCGCCAAAAAGTGGCAATCCGGTCTATGAGCGCCCGGTCGTGCTGGTGCTTTACCGGAACGATCACCGCTTCCTGCTCGATCAGGTGATTCCGAAACCCGGCGGTACCGTCGCCGACTACGATCTCGTGATTGCGTCGCAGCCGTATCGCGCGCGCGCCACGCTCGAGTTCAAGGCCAAGCGCGTGCTGGCGCCGCTCGCCCGCGCGCTCGGTCCCGGCGGCCGCATGATCGCGATCCAATCTTATGGCCACGATCCGGGCATGGAGATCATCCACAAGGTCTGGCCAAACGACAATCCGTTCGTCCATAGCCGCCACGATCTGCTCAAGGCTGTGAAACAGGAACTGGGCCCGGCCGGCCGCGACCTTAACTTCAACACTTATTCCGATCAGCGTTCGCTGTTCCGCTACGAGATGCATACGCTGCCGTCGGAAATCTCATCCTCGATCGGCACCTCGACGCTGCTCGCCGCCTGGAACGCGGCGATCTATGTGGCGCAAATCGAGGATGACCGCCTTTCGGATGTGAACAGCGACCGTCGCTACATAGAGGCAACGCGGGACGTGCTGCAAAGCCAAGGCGGGCTGTGGTTCTACGACGAGTCCTTCGTGATCTCGCACCGGCGCGAGTGATGTCGGCTCATCCCTTCGCACGGGATTTCTCGCTGGAGGCAACACGCCCGAATGCGGCGGAGATCGCCGCGCTCGCTGCCATCTTGCCGCCCGCCACGCCGGTCTTCATCACGGCGGTGCCAACCATCGATACTGGCGAACTCGTGGCGGCGGCGGCCGGCTTGCGCAAGGCAGGCCTTGAGCCCGTCGCGCATATCGCGGCGCGGCGGCTCGCCAGCGCCGGACAATTGGGCGAGTTGTTAGACCGCCTACGCGGCGAGGCCGACATGCGCCGCCTGTTGATCATTGGCGGCGACATGGACGCTTCCGGAGCGTTTCCCGACGCGCTGTCGGTCATTCAGAAAGGCCGGTTGCGCGAGGCTGGCATTGAGGCGATCGGCATTGGTGGCTATCCGGAAGGTCATCCACGCGTTGCGGCCGACCGGCTGGAAGCCGCGCTCGACCAGAAAATAGCCGCAGCCCGTGCCGCTGGTTTGAAGGTTTTTATCGTCAGCCAGTTCTCGTTTTCGGGCGAGCGGATCCTCGCCTGGGTCAAGCAATTGCGCGCCTGCGGCATCTCCGTGCCGGTAAAAATCGGCCTGGCGGGTCCGGCCAGCGTCACCGCTTTGCTGCGCTACGCCAAGCGCTGCGGGGTATCCGCCTCGCTGCGCGGCCTGATGTCGGGGGCCGCCGCCGGGCTGATTGGCAATTCCGGCCCCGATCGCATTATCGAGACGTTGGCCGCAGCCGGCGAGCTCGGCATCGCGCCGCACTATTTCTCGTTCGGCGGGGCGGTTGAAACCGCGCGCTATGCGTGCGATGCGGCGGCGGGACGAATTGCTGCCGGGCATGCTATGGCAAAGTCGAATTCAAACTAAGATTTGCAAATACCAACTAAGACCCGCGCTCGCGGGCGCTTCTCGGAGGAAACCATGACGCAACGAACCATGCCGCCATTCCGCGCCGACCATGTCGGCAGCATTCTGCGCACCGCGCCGGTCAAGCAGGCGCGCGCGCAACGCGAGAAGGGCGCGGTCACGCCGGCTCAACTCAAGGAGGTTGAAGACCGCGAGATCGAGAAGATCATCAAGAAGCAGGAAGAGATCGGCCTCAAGCTCGCCACTGACGGCGAATTCCGCCGCTCCTGGTGGCATTTTGATTTCTACAGCATGCTCGATGGCGTCGAGCTCTACGAGCTTGATCACGGCATCCAGTTTCAGGGCGTGCAGACCAAGCCGCTCAGCATCAAGGTCACCGGCAAGATCGGCTTCTCCAATCACCCGATGCTGGAGCACTTCAAGTTCTTGAAGGCGCACACCAAGGTGGTGCCGAAAATGACCATCCCTGCGCCGAGCGTGATGCATTTCCGGCTTGAGCCGGGCGCCGTGAGCAAGGACTTCTACGCCAGCCGCGACGCCATCTTCGACGATCTCGCAACCGCCTATCAAAAGGCGGTCAAGGCTTTCTACGACGCCGGCTGCCGCTACCTGCAATTCGACGACACTGCCTGGGCCTATCTCTGCTCGAAAGAGGAAATGAAGAAGGCCAGGGACCGCGGCATGGATGTCGATCATCTGGAGGCGTCCTATTCCGCCTTGATCAACAAGGCGCTGGAGGCCAAGCCCGCCGACATGACCATCACCACGCATGTGTGCCGCGGCAATTTCCGTTCGACCTGGATTGCGTCGGGCGGTTACGAGCCGATCGCGCAGAGCATGCTCGAGAAATGCAAATACGACGGTTACTTCCTGGAATACGACAGCGAGCGCGCCGGCGGTTTTGAACCGCTGCGCTTTTTGCCAAAAGGCAACAAGATCGTCGTACTCGGCGTGGTGACATCGAAATCCGGCCGCCTGGAGCCGCGCGATGACATCAAGAAGCGCATCGCGGAAGCCGCCAAGATCGTACCGCTCGAACAGCTGGCGCTGTCGCCGCAATGCGGCTTTGCCTCCACCGAGGAAGGCAATGTGCTGGCCGAAGACGAGCAATGGGCGAAGCTCAAGATGATTGTGGAGCTTTCCAAGGAAGTTTGGGGCTAATTCTGCTGTTGTCCCCGCGAAGGCGGGGACCCAGTACTCCCTGTGTTTCGACTCCATCGCCAGGCCGGTGTTTACTGGATGCCTGCCTTCGCGGGCATGACAACGTAGAATTCAGTCGCCATGCAACGCTCCCAACCTCCCTTCCGTGCCGATCACGTCGGCAGCCTGCTGCGTAGCGCGCCGCTAAAGAACGCGCGCAGCCAACGCGAGCACGGCGAGATCACGGCGGCGCAACTCAAGGCGATCGAAGACCGCGAGATCGCCGGCATTATCAAGAAACAGGAAAACGCTGGCTTGAAAGCCGTCACCGACGGCGAATTCCGCCGCGCCTTCTGGAATTACGACTTCCTCGGCGCACTGGACGGCGTCGAAGCCTATCTCGGCGAGCGCAAGATCAAGTTCCAAGGCCCGAACCCGAAACCAATGATGCTGCGCGTCACCGGCAAGCTCGGCACTTTTTCCAGCCATCCGATGCTCGATCATTTCAAATACGTCGCGGCGCATACGCGCGTGGTGCCGAAGATGACAATACCTTCGCCGTCCTCGCTGCATTTCCGCTATGGCCGCGACGCCATTCCGGGCTCGATCTACCCCAACATCGAAGACTTCTATGCGGACCTGGGCCAGACCTACGCTAAGGCCGTGCGCGCGTTCGCCGAGGCCGGCTGCCGCTATCTGCAGCTCGACGAAGTCAATCTCGCCTATCTGTGCGATCCAAAACTCCGCGCCCAGGTGAGCGAACGCGGCGAGGACCCCTCGCTGCTGCCGGCCGCCTATGCCCGCCTCATCAACGCAGCGATCCCCGATATCCCGGCCGACATAACCATCGCCATGCATCTGTGCCGTGGCAATTTCCAATCCACATTCGTTGCTTCCGGCGGCTACGAGCCGGTGGCGGAAATCCTGTTCAACGCGATCAACGTGCATGGCTATTTCCTGGAATATGACAGCGACCGTGCCGGCGGCTTCGAGCCTTTGCGTTTCGTGCCGAAGGGCAAGACGGTCGTGCTGGGTCTGGTCACGAGCAAAAGCGGGCGGCTAGAATCCAAGGACGAATTGAAACGCCGCATCGACCAGGCCGCCAAATTCGTGCCGCTCGAACAGCTTTGCCTGTCGCCGCAATGCGGCTTTGCCTCGACTGAGGAAGGCAACATCCTGGCGGAAGACGAGCAATGGGCTAAGCTGAGGATGATTGTTGAAATCGCTGAGGACGTCTGGGGAACATCATGACGGGCATCGTCGCCGGGAAAACCGCCATCGTCACCGGGGCAGGCCG
Organism: Pseudolabrys sp.; assembly: GCA_043734185.1. Lineage (GTDB taxonomy): Bacteria > Pseudomonadota > Alphaproteobacteria > Rhizobiales > Xanthobacteraceae > Pseudolabrys. The sequence goes on from JAYTFS010000091.1 coordinate 4,341, forward strand.
CGGCATTGGCCGCGGCATCGCCATGTTGCTCGCCGCCGAAGGCGCGCGCGTGGTGGTCTGCGATATCGGCTCCGGCCGCGACGGCAGCGGCAGCGACGCTGGACCCGCGCAGGAGACCGTCGCCGCGATCAAGAAAGCCAGCGGCGAGGCGATCGCCACCACGCTCTCGATTGTCGATCCGAAAAACGCCGAGCAGATCGTCAAGCTGGCGCTCGATGCTTTCGGGCGCGTCGACATTCTGATCAACAATGCCGGCATCCTGCGCGACGTGATCTTCCACAAGATGAGTCATCTGGACTGGTCCGAGGTCATCAATGTGCATCTCAACGGCTCGTTCAACATGAGCCGCGCGCTTGCCGGGATTTTCCGCGAGCAGAATTCCGGCGCCTACGTGCACATGACATCGACCTCTGGCCTGGTCGGCAATTTCGGCCAGGTCAGCTACATGGCGGCCAAGATGGGCATCGTTGGCCTGTCGCGCGGCATCGCGCTCGACATGCAGCGCTTCAATGTGCGCTCGAACTGCATCGCGCCATTCGCCTGGACGCGCATGATCGAGGGCATTCCGGCCGAGACGGAAGCCGACAAGCGCCGCATCGCCGCCTTCAAGCAAATGACGCCGGAAAAGATCGCGCCGCTCGCGGTCTATCTCGCTTCAGACGCCGCCACCGGCGTTTCCGGGCAGATCCTGTCGGTGCGCAACAACGAGATTTTCCTGTTCAACCAGCCGCGACCAATCAAGACCATTCACAGCGCGGATGGCTGGACTCCGCAAAAGCTCGATGCCCAGTTGAAGGACGCATTTTCAGGCTCGTTCACGCCGCCCGTGCGTTCGGAAGACGTGTTCAATTGGGACCCGATCTAGCCCCACTTGTCACGCCCCGTCCCCGCCTGCTTAGAGTGGGTTCATGACCAAGCGCAGCGCCGCTCCGGACGAATTTTCCGACATTCGCGAGTCGGTGCGCGCGCTATGCGCCAAGTTCCCCGGCGAATATTGGCGCGAGCTGGATCGCGTGCGCGGCTATCCGACCGAATTTGTCGCGGCGCTGACTGAGGCCGGTTATCTCGCAGCGCTGATCCCGGAAGAGTTCGGCGGCAGCGGGCTCGGCATCAGCGCGGCCGCGGCGATTCTCGAAGAAGTGCATGCATCCGGCTGCAACGGGGCCGCTTGTCACGCGCAGATGTACACCATGGGAACGATCTTGCGGCACGGATCGCCCGAACAGAAGAAAACTTATCTGCCCAAGATCGCCAGCGGCGAATTGCGCCTGCAAGCGTTCGGCGTCACCGAGCCGACCTCAGGCACCGACACGCTTTCCTTGCGCACGACCGCCAAGCGCGAAGGCAACGATCATTACGTCATCAACGGCCAAAAAATATGGACCTCGCGCGCCGAGCATTCCGACCTGATGCTGTTGCTCGCGCGCACTACGCCGAAAGAGCAGACCAAAAAACGCACCGACGGCCTGTCGGTGTTCATGGTGGATATGAAGCTGGCGCAAGGCACCAGCATCAGCATCAATCCGATCCGCACCATGATGAATCATGCCACTACGGAAGTATTCTTCGACGACCTGCGTGTGCCGGCGGAAAATCTGATCGGCGAGGAGGGCCAGGGCTTCCGTTATATTCTGGCGGGCATGAATGCCGAGCGCATTTTGATCGCGGCAGAATGTATCGGTGACGCCAAATGGTTTATCGCCAAGGCCGGTGCTTACGCCAAGGAGCGTAGCCTGTTCGGGCGGCCGATTGGGCAGAACCAGGGCGTGCAATTCCCGATCGCGCGGGCCTATGCGCAGATGCGTGCCGCCGAATTGATGGTGCATGAGGCGGCAGCCAAATACGAAGCCGGCGCCGACATCGGGCCGGAGGCCAATATGGCCAAGCTGCTCGCCGCCGACGCCTCGTGGTTTGCCGCCGACATGTGCGTGCAGACGTTCGGCGGCTTCGGCTTTGCCGAGGAATATGACGTGGAACGGAAATTCCGCGAAACGCGGCTCTACCAAGTGGCGCCGATCTCCACCAACATGATCCTGTCCTATCTGGCCGAGCACGTGCTCGGCCTGCCGCGCTCGTATTGAAATGACGCTTCCGCTCGAAGGCCTCCTTGTCGTTTCTGTCGAACAAGCCGTGGCGGCGCCGCAATGCACGTGCCGGCTCGCCGATGCCGGCGCGCGCGTGATCAAGGTCGAGCGGCCGGAAGGCGACTTCGCTCGCCGCTACGACAGCCTGGTGCATGGCGAGAGCGCCTATTTCGTCTGGCTCAACCGCGGCAAGGAGTCGGTCGTGCTCGATCTCAGCAAGATGGAAGACAAGGCGCTGCTGGAAGCGATGCTCGGCAAGGCCGATGTGTTTGTGCAGAACCTGAAACCCGGCGCGCTCGCCAAGCTCGGTTTTGCGTTTACGCGGCTGCGCAAGGACTATCCGCGGCTCATTTGCTGCTCGATTTCCGGCTACAGCGAAAGCGGGCCCTACGCGCAACGCAAGGCCTACGATATGCTGATCCAGGCGGAATCGGGCCTCGCCTGGATCACCGGTGGACCGGAAGCCCCGGCGCGCGCCGGGGTCTCGGTCTGCGACATCGCCGCCGGCATGAACGCCTATGAGGCAATCCTCGAAGCTTTACTGGTGCGCGCGCGCACCGGCGAGGGCACGGCAATTGCAATCTCGATGTTCGACGCCATGGCCGACTGGATGGCGGTGCCGCTGCTGCAGCATGAGGGTGGCGACACGCCGCAGCGCATCGGCCTCGCACATACCTCGATTTCGCCCTATGGCGCATTCAAGACCAGGGATGGCGGCGATGTTCTGATCTCCATCCAGAACGACCGCGAATGGCGCGTGCTCGCGGAACATGCTCTGGGCGACAAGGCGCTCGCGGCCGATCCGAATTTCGCCACCAATGTCGAGCGGGTGAAGCGCCGCGCCGAAACCGATGGCCGGGTCGCAGCCGCCTTTGCCAAGATGGACATCGAGCCGCTGGTGGAAAAGCTCGCGCAATACGACATTGCCTTCGGCCGCATCAACGATCTGGATTTGCTGGCGCGGCATCCGCATTTGCGCCGCGTGGTGGTCGGCAGCCCGACCGGCCCCGTCAGCATGCCGGCGCCGACCGCGATCCACGGTGGCGTGCCGCGCAGCTACGGCGCGGTGCCCGCGCTCGGCGAGCACAGTGCAAAGATCAGAGCAGAATTTGGCAGAAAATCGACTTAAAGTCAGACAAACCGCACGGGAGCGCAAACATGGACATCGGCTTTATCGGGCTCGGCAAAATGGGACAGCCGATGGCGCGGCGCCTCATCGAGGCAGGCCACACGCTCGTCGTCTACGACACGCGCAACGACGCGGTGGCGCCACTGGTGGCGCTTGGCGCCAAAGTGGCCTCATCGCCGCAGGATGTCGCCGACCGGGTCGAAACCGTCATGGCCAGCCTACCGTCGCTGCAGATTTCGGAAAAGGTGGCGCTCGGCGAGGGCGGCGTCATTCACGGCAAGAAAGTGAAGCGCTTTATCGACCTTTCCACCACAGGCTCCAGCATGGCGGCGGAAATCGCGGCGACCCTGGCGCAGAAGAAGATCGTGCAGATAGACTCGCCCGTGAGCGGCGGCGTCGGCGGCGCCAACAAAGGCACGCTCGCGGTCATGGTGTCGGGCCCTCAAGCCGACATCGAGGTGGTGAAGGACGCGCTCGGCGTGTTCGGCACGGTCTTCGTCATCGGCCACAAGCCCGGCATGGCGCAGACCATGAAGGTCGCCAATAATTTCCTCTCCGCCACCGCGATGGCGGCGACGTCTGAAGCCGTCGCGATGGGCGTCAAGGCCGGGCTCGATCCGGCGGTGATGATCGACGTTATCAATGCCGGCTCCGGCCGCAACACCGCGTCAACCGGAAAGTTTCCCTCAACGATCCTGACGCGCACCTTCAACTACGGTTTTGGCACCGCGCTGATGCTCAAGGATGTGCGACTCTGCGCCGAGGAGGCGAGGGCGTTGGACGTGCCCAATCACGTGATGAGCGCCGTGCTCGATCAGTGGGAGCTGACCAATACCGAGTTCGGTGGCGAATCGGATTTCACTGCGATCGTGCAGATGATCGAGCGCCGCGCCGGCGTGACCATCGGAAAGAAGATCTAGCGCTCAGCCGCGCTCGGAATAGACTTCCGTCTTGAGGTCGACGCTGCTTTGGACGCCGATATCGTCGAAATGGGCGTCGAGGAAGCGCCGCGCTGCGCGCTGGCCAAGCTTGCGCAATAGCTCGAACGATTCGTAGTCGTTCCGCAGATTGCCTTCGGAGGTGAGGCGTTCGCCCATTCCTTCTAGCACGATGCGATGCACCTTGATGTGGCGGTATTCATCGGGGCCCGTGCCGTGCGGCAACCGGCCCTGTTCGATCAGCCGGTTGACGAATTCAATGGCGCGCAATTCGCCCATCAGCGCGGAGTTGAACGTGATCTCGCTGACCCGCGCCATGATCTCGCGCGTCGAGTGCGGGATTTTTTTGCGCACCAGCGGATTGATCTGGACGATCAGTACGTCCTCGGTGTCGGTCGAGCGGAAGAACGGGTAGAGCACCGGATTGCCGAGATAGCCGCCATCCCAATAAGGCACGCCGTCGATCTCCACTGCGCGAAATACCGCCGGCAGGCAGGCCGACGCCATCACCGCTTCGGCCGATATCTTCTCGCGCGGAAAAATATGCAGTCGGCCGGTCTGCACGTTGGTGGCGACGATGAAGATCTGCCGGTTGTCGGCGCGCAGGCCGTCGAAATCGACAAAGCGTTCGATCAGATCCTTGAGCGGATTGATGTTGAGCGGATTGAGGTCGTAGGGCGACAGGTATTGCGACCAGGCCGACAGCCAGTTGAATGAAGGCGAGCCCTCCGCGGGCAAGAGAGAGAACAGCCGATCGGTCACCGCGCGCTGCACGGCGGGCAGGTCGCCGCCGAGACTCGCCGCGCGCCAGAAATCGGCGAGCCGCTTGCGCGCTTCCTCCGGGCCGCCGCGCTTGAGCCCATCGGCCAGCATCACCGCGTTGACCGCGCCGGCCGAAGTGCCGGAGATGCCTTCGACCGTCAGCCTTCCGTCTTCGAGCAGATAATCGAGCACGCCCCAGGTGAAGGCGCCATGGGTACCGCCGCCTTGCAGCGCGAGATTGATGCGCTTTTTGCCGCTCGGCTTGCCAGATTTGTGCCCGCTAAAAGCGCGGGAAAGAAATCCCATCATCCAACAACGGTCCTCACTGCGCCACCCAGCCGCCGTCGATGGAATAGGCCGAACCTGTGATGGTTTCGGCCGCGTCGCTACACAGGAATACCGCCAGTGCGCCAATACTCTCCGGCTTGGTAAACGAATGCATCGGCTGCTTCTCCGATAGCAGCGCGATTTCCTCCTCGCGCACGGATTTGCCGGAAGCCTTGGCGCGGTCGTCGATCTGTTTCTGCACCAGTGGCGTGAGCACCCAGCCCGGGCAGATGGCATTGCAGGTCACGCCATCATTGGCGGCCTCCAGTGCCACCACTTTAGTCATCCCGACGATGCCGTGCTTGGCCGACACATAGGCGACCTTCTGAGCGCTGGCGACCAATCCATGCGCCGACGCGATATTGATGATGCGGCCCCATTTGCGTTTCTTCATGCCGGGCATGGCAGCGCGGATGCCGTGGAACGCCGACGACAGGTTGATGGCGATCACGGCGTCCCATTTCTCGACTGGGAAGTCTTCGATATTGGCTACGAATTGAATGCCGGCATTGTTCACCAGCACGTCGAGCGAGCCGAAAGTTTTCTCAGTGGCGGCAATCATTTCGGCGATCTCGGCCGGCTTGCTCATGTCGGCAGCCGAATAAATTGCCTTGATGCCGAAGTCCTTCTCCAGTCCGGCGCGCTCGGTTTCGATAGCGGCCTTGTCGCCGAAACCGTTGATCACGATGTTGGCGCCGTCCGCTGCGAGGGAACGTGCGGTGGCGAGGCCGATTCCGGATGTGGACCCGGTGACCAGCGCAGTTTTGCCTTTGAGCATGAGAGTCCTCGTTGCAAGCGGCTGCAAAATGGCCGGTTAGCGGTTGCCAAGAGAGCGATGGAAACTGCCCCTATTTTTGTTGCAGTGCAATATCTATGTTGGCGTGATCGCGATACAACAGCTAAACCCTTAGACTTGAGTCTCATGAAGGCGATTTCCTTGGCGAAGAAAGCTCACGCCCACGCGGTTTTTCCGACGCCCGGTCATGACCATGACCGCTGCGCCAGCGATGCGATTGCGCATGCCGAGGCGATCTGCGACGCGCGCAAGGAACGCCTCACGCCCATTCGCCGGCGCGTGCTGGAAGCGCTGCTGGCGAGCCACCAGCCGCTCGGCGCCTATGAGCTGATCGACCGGCTGGCGGTGCGCGGCGCGCGGCCTGCGCCCATTACGATTTACCGCGCGCTGGATTTTCTGCGCGAGCAGGGACTTGTTCACCGCATCGAAAGCCGCAACGCCTTCATCGCTTGCGTGCACAATCACGCCAGCCACGATCCGGTGGTGTTCCTGATCTGCGAGCAATGCGGCGCGGTCGGCGAGGCGGCTTCCGCCGCGGTTGCCGACACCATTAAGACCGCCTCGCGCGCCGCCGGCTTTACGCCGAAGACGCCGGTGATCGAAATCAGCGGCGTCTGCGCGCATTGCAAAGCGGCGTGACGCAGCCGTCGTCTCATCACATCACGCGTTCGCTCGACCCCGTCGCGGCGGCGATCGTGGTCGTGCTGTGCCTGTCCTGGGGTTTCAACCAGGTCGCCACCAAGCTGGCGATG
>JAYTFS010000092.1:0-3508 GCA_043734185.1 Pseudolabrys sp.
TGGACATTTACTCGAAGGGTCGTTTGCACAAAGCGAAATTCATCGTTACCGATCTCAACGTGGAGCCGGTGCCGATGTCGGCGGTTGATTTGAAATCGCTTGAGGGACTTACGCTGGGGATGCTGTTGCCGGGGGCGGCAGAGTACGGGAAATTGCGCGGGGCTCGTGTGCTGGCCGTCGCCGACAACTCCTCCGCGTCGCTGCTCGGTTTCTCTGTCAATGACATTATAACCAAGATTGACGGTAACGCGGTCGGCGCGCCCGAAGACGCATTCGCGATGGTTCGGGCGAAGACAGGTCAGTACCGGATTGACGTCAATCGCAACGGTCAACCCGCCTATGTCGACGTCACGCCGTAGGCGGCAGCTTTCTTCCCAGCCACATCGTGTCGCACAGCGTCGTTCCTTGGGGATGATCCGCGTTAGCTAGGCCTCGGGATCAAGCGCATCGGCGATTTTTTCTTTCTTGTGCTGCGGCAGAGCTTTCATAACGAGAATGAAGCCTGACAAAACAAGACACACGAGGTTTTCAACAATCAGCGGCCATGAGAGCAGCATGAAACCGTAAATCGACCATAGCGCAAAGCCAACGACTGAGACGGCATACATTGCACCTGAAATACCGTCCGTGTCGCGCGACTTGATAATTTTAACGGCTTGAGGAAGAAAACTCGCCATAGAGGCAATCGCCGCGGCAGAACCTACGATGGTGCTCATTTCCATATCGAGACTCGCTTGCTTGATTGAACCAAGCCGCATTGCGCGGAAGTCGCCTCGGACGTTTCAGGGGTTCACCTTGCCTAAATCGGCCTAATTTCCCCGCAAGGGGAAACTGCGACTTATGAGTTCTTCCTGGCGGCCGGTTTCTCGGAGGCGCTTGATGGCGGCGTTCAATTGCGCCTTCAAATCCGGATCGCCGCGATTGATCGCGATGCCGACGCCGTCGCCGAAATAACGGGGCTCGAAAAACGGCCCCCCCTTGAACTCGCAGCACGCTCTGGATGCAGTGCCGAGTAGCCAGAACGCGACACCAATGCCGTCGTCGAACAACAGGTCGTCGGTACCGCCGATGACCGCGTCGCGCGCCAGTTCCGGGTTATCGTAGGCATGAATGGCAGAGAGCGTGAACAGCGCGCGTAGGTAGGCTTCGTGCGCGGTGCCCTTGGCGACGGCGATCTTGAACCCATCGAGCCCGCTTGGAGACACGTCAGCTATTGCGCGCCCTAGTTTGCCGGCGAAACGCGCGGGCATCTGATAGTACCGTTCCGTGACGTCGAATTCCGCGAGCAGGCGTGGCGTCACTGCATGGGAAGCAATTACGGCGTCGGCCTCACCCCGCTTGAGGGCCGCAAGCAATTCGCTCCAGGGCCGCGTCTGGATATCGCAGGCGGCCGCCAATTCCAGGCATACGGCACGCGCCATTTCCACATTGAAGCCGGCCAGCTGGCCGTCCTGATCAATGTAGTTGAAGGGCGGATAGTCGCTATCGGTGAGGAAGCGCAAGGCGGCGCGGCGCATGATGCCGCTTTCCAGCGGGGGCGGCTGCAAGGTCCCGCGACCCGGCAACGACTTCTCGACGCGTTGTTGGGCCTTTACGGGACCGAGGGGCGCGACCACGAGGGCCGCGCCTAAGATCAACTGCATCACATGTCGTGCGCTTAATCGCATTTGGCCCGTCCCTTGAAGGTTAACGGCTCTAACGGGCTTTGGCGGCCAGGGCAAGACATCGAGATCGCTTGCGCCGGCAGATTTATACGGATGATGGATTGTGCACCGGTGAAGGGTTGAAGCGAGACACGGGCTCGCCTAGGGTGCGCGCCGTCTCAGAGTTTTTTTCAGAAGGTACACCGCACATCATGCGCCCCTCCAAACGCAAACCGGACGAGCTCAGGCGCGTCTCCATCGAACGCCGCGTTTCCATGCACGCAGAGGGCTCGTGCCTGATAAAATTCGGCAACACACACGTGTTGTGCACCGCCAGCCTGGAGGAGCGCATTCCGCCGTGGCTTAAGGGTCAAGGCAAGGGTTGGGTGACGGCTGAATATTCCATGCTGCCGCGCGCCACGTCGCAGCGGACGCGCCGCGAAGTCACGCAGGGCCATGCGTCCGGGCGCACGCAGGAGATCCAGCGATTGATCGGGCGGGCGCTGCGCGCCGTCGTCGATCTCAAAGCGCTTGGTGAGCGACAGATTTCCGTCGATTGCGATGTGCTGCAAGCCGATGGCGGCACGCGCACCGCCTCCATCACCGGGGCCTGGGTCGCGCTTTACGATTGCATCGGCTGGATGAAGGCGCGCGACATGGTGCGCGACAATGTTCTGCGCGATAACATCGCCGCCGTATCGTGCGGTCTATATGGCGGAAACGCCGTGCTCGACCTCGACTATGCCGAAGATTCCGAAGCCGACGCCGACGCCAACTTCGTCATGACCGGCAACGGCGGGATCGTCGAAATTCAGGGCACGGCCGAGACGGTGCCGTTCTCCGAGGCGCAGTACCATGAGTTGATGGGGCTCGCGAAGAAGGGCATTTCGGAATTGGTGTCGCTCCAGAAGTTGACGGTGAGCTGAGATACGACGAGGGCGTTGCCCTCGTGACCGCCAAGCGCATAGCCGTTTGGAAACCTGTTTTTATGCAGAATAGAAATATGACCACTCGTAAGCTCATGCGTGGCACCAAGCTGGTTGTCGCCACCCACAATCCCGGCAAGGTCGTCGAGATCAACGCGCTGATCGCGCCCTACGGGCTCGAGGCTGTTTCAGCCGGCGCACTCGGTTTGCCTGAACCTGACGAGACAGGCACGATGTTCGCGTCCAACGCGCGGATCAAGGCGCGGGCGGCGGCCGAGGCCACCGGCCTTCCTGCGTTGGCCGACGATAGCGGCTTGTGCGTGGACGCGCTCGATGGCGCACCGGGCATCTTCTCGGCGCGGTGGGGTGGTGTCGCCAAAGATTTCAACGCAGCCATGCAGCGTGTCGATCGCGAGCTGGCGGCGCGCGGCGCAGCGTTGCCTTCAGACCGGGCCGCGCACTTCGTATCGGCCCTGTGCTTGTCATGGCCGGATGGTGACGATCAAATCTTCGAGGGGCGCGCATTCGGAGAAGTCGTCTGGCCACCACGGGGCGATCTGGGTTTCGGCTATGACCCCATGTTTCTGCCCGACGGGTACGACGAGACGTTCGGTGAAATGGCTGCGGTCGAGAAAGACAAGATATCGCACCGGGCGCGCGCGTTCGAAAAATTCATGCGCGCGTGCTTGAGATAATGTGCGGCTCCTTGTTTGTCGCATTTTCTTCGGTTAACCGGAACCCACTTAACCGAAAATGCTCGCTCGACACGCCGATATACGCGGTGTAGGCGTCGGCGATGACAGAGATTGGCGTGACGCATCCGAGTTTCGGCGTTTACCTGCATTGGCCTTTTTGCGCGGCGAAGTGCCCTTATTGCGATTTCAATAGCCATGTCCGGCATGGCGGCTGGAACGAAGCACAATTTCTCGCCGCATATCT
>JAYTFS010000093.1:0-2767 GCA_043734185.1 Pseudolabrys sp.
AACATCGGACGCCAACCGAAAGTCGGGATAATGAAGTAGCCGAGGATGGAAGTCGCCGGGAATCCCGCCACGACTAGGAAGGCCATGAACGACAGCCAACGGCCACGCGACTTCGGCGGCACGAATTCGGTCAGCGTTGAATAGCCAACGACGATCTCGGCACCGAGGCCGAGGCCCTGCACGAAGCGGCAGGCGATGAGCTGGTTCATATCCTGCGCGAAGGCGGCGGCAAGCGAGGCCAAGCCGAAAATCAACAGATTGATCTGATAAGTGAAGCGCCGACCAAACTTGTCGCCGACGAAACCGGTAACCAGCGCCCCGATGGTCATGCCGACGAAAGTCAGCGACACAAATTGTAGGTTCTGCGCCAGAGTCGAGAACTTGGTCTGGAAGGTCGAGGCGAGCACGCTCGCGGCGACATAAAGGTCATAACCATCGAAAAACATGCCGGCGCCGACCAGCCAGAAGATTCGATAGTGAAACGATGAGATCGGCAGCCGGTCCAGGCGCGCGCCTGCGTTCACTGCGGTAGCCATTTTGGTACCCCCCGATAACTGACCGGTCTTGAAATGCCGGTGCGTTCGCAATGTTAGTCGAGACCGCGCGCGGGCGCTACCGTCCTAGCCGCCGGCAACGAACATTTTTGTAGAGGATCCCGGTATCAAGACGACCAAGTGGGCCTACTCGATCGCTTTGCCCTGACGATAACTCTCCTCCAGGAGCTGGAGGTTGTTCGCCACGAATTTATTGCGCGGATCCCTGCGCTGGGCATCCATGAGCTTCGCGCGCGCGCGCTTGTAGTCGCCGCGCAGCATGTAGGAATAACCCTGATTGTTGAGAATTTCAGCGCTCGGCCCAACGATATTAATGGCTTGATTATAGGCGCGGTCGGCCAGCTCGAAGCGGCGCAGGCGATCATAAGAAGCGGCAAGCCCGAGCCAGGCTTCGGCGTCGCGCGGATGAGATTCCGCCGCGCGCCGGAAATACTTTTCGGCCAGACCGAAATTATTGGCGCGGTATTGTTTCTTGCCGAGGTTCAAATCGTCGTTGGGATCGTTGCCGTACAAGCCCGGCGCGGCGGTTTCAACGGGGGCATCGGGCAACGCGGCATCGGGCGGCACCGACGCATTGGCGTCCGCGCCCGGTACTTTGCTCTCGAAGGGATTGGAAATTGTACCTAAGGTGTTGCATCCCGCCAGCCAAGCGCCGGCCAGTGCAACAACCAACACTCGGGCTATTCCAATACGCATGACAACGCCTGACGGAAACGCCCGGTACAAGGGACGCCCTGAGGCTAGGCGACGGAAGTTAACAAGTTCTTCATTCTGTGCGCCCCGTCCGACGGTCAGAAGTTTCCGTAGTGCAGGCGCACAAAAACCGGTAGTAGAATGACCACGAATATCACAGGGAAGATGCACAGCATCATCGGCAATGCGAGCTTGGCCGGCAACGCATAGGCCTTTTCCTCGGAGCGCGACAACCGCTTGTGGCGCATGTCGTCGCTATAGACCCGCAACGCATCGGTGATGCTGGAGCCAAGATCGATCGACTGATTGATCAACGTGGCAAACGAACGCGCTTCTTCCAGCGCCAGCCGGTCGGCGAAGCGCTCAAGCGCATCCTTGAGCGGCCGGCCGGCGCGAATTTCGAGATTGGTCATATGGATGTTGGCGCTGAGCGAGGGATAGTTGTCGCCAAGTTCGCGGCCGACGCGATCGAGCGCCGCTTCCATCGAAAGCCCTGAATCGGCGCAAACCACCAGCAGGTCCATGAAATCCGGAAAGCCGGAACGGTGCTCAAGCATGCGGGCGGCAATTCGCCGGTCAATGTAGACACTCGGCCCGACATAGCCGGCAATCCCGCCGATGATCACCAACAGCCAGAAGAATGAGCCGCTATTCGACGTGAACATCGGCACGACCACGAAGGCCGCAATCGCCAATCCTATCGCCAGCGCGGTGCGCGCGATAAAGAAGTAAGCAAGGCCGCGCGGGTCGTAGATGCCGGCCTGAATCAGCCGCCGGCGCAACACTTTCATATGATCTTCGTTGGCGCCGGAATAATGCTTGGTGGTGTATTCAATAAGCTGCGTTACCGCCTTCAAGCTTGTATAGCGCAGCGAGCGCGTGGGCCGCGCCGCGCGATCGACATCGTCCATGAGGAGCGAGGTGCGCCGCTTGACCGCGCCGCGCACGTGCACGAAGGCCATCGCCGAAAATGCCATGGTGCCGGTGGCGAGAAACACCAGTGTCGCCATCAACACGCTGGTGTTGTCGCGGAAAATATTGGCGAAGGTGAGAGCGATCACGTCCATCGGTCAGATCCTGAAATTGACCATGCGGAACATGATGACATTGCCGATGCCCATCCAGGCGGCCGCCACTCCCAACGCAATCTTGGTCAGGTCGAATTGCCAGACGCTGGCGTAGAACTCCGGCGTCACGAAGTTGATGATGGCGAACATGGCGATAGGCAGCGACGACAGGATCATGGCCGAGGCGCGGCCTTCCGCGGCCAGCGCGCGAATTTTGCGGCGCATTTTGAAACGCAGGCGGATCACCGCCGACAGATTTTCGAGAATTTCACCGAGATTGCCGCCGGTCGAGCCCTGGATCGCAATGGCGGTGACAAACAGCGGAAGATCGTCGGTGCCGACACGGAAAAATAGATTGCGCATCGCGGTTTCAAGATCGGCGCCATAGGTGATTTCGTCGGTGACAATGCCGAATTCGCTGCCGAGCGGATCGGGCATTTCGCGCGCCGCCAT
>JAYTFS010000094.1:0-14852 GCA_043734185.1 Pseudolabrys sp.
CTCGGCCACCATGATTCCCCATTCCGGCGTCGGCGGGCGCACGCCGAGCCCGATGAACGACAGGCCGGCGGCGTTGAGAATGGCATAGCCCATGGTGAGTGAGATTTGCACCATCATGATCGGCATGATGTTGGGCAGGATATGCGCCAGCAGAATGCGGAATTCACCGTTGCCGGATAGCCGCGCCGCCATCACGAAGCCGGCCTCGCGCCGCACGTTGGCCTCGGCGCGGGCGACGCGCACATAGAGCGGGAAATTGATGATCGCGGTGGCGATCACGATATTGGTCACCGTGTTTCCCAGTGCCGCGACGATGCCCATGGCCAGGACGAATAGCGGGAATGCCATGATGGTGTCGGAGATGCGTCCGACAATGCGGTCGGTCCAGCCGCCGAAGAAACCGGAAGCGATGCCGGCGAGCCCGCCCATGGCGAAAACCAGCACGACCGACGTAATGGCGATGATGAAATCGAGCCGTGTCGCCACGATCACGCGGCTGAAGATGTCGCGGCCGAGCTGATCGGTACCGAACCAGTGCTTGAGCGAGGGCGCCTGCAGCGTGGCGGTGGTGTCGCTCGCCAGCGGGTCGTGCGGCACGACATAGGGGCCGATCAGCGCGCATAGTGCGATCAGAATGAACAACCCGAAGGCCAGCCCGGTCACAGGATTCTCGGAGACCACATAGCGGGCGTGGCTGAAAATCGAATTGCTCGGCGCTTTCGGCGGCGCGGCGGCGCCTTCCGGCATGACGGTTTCGCTCATCCTTCAAGCCTCACGCGTGGATCGATGACGCCGTAAAGAATGTCGATCATCAGGTTGAGAACGACGTAGAGAATCGCCATAGTCAGCACGAAGCCCTGCACCGGCGCGAAGTCCGACGTGATCAGCGCTTCCACCGCATAGGAACCGATGCCCGGCCAGGCGAAAACTTTCTCGACAAGCACATTGGCGCCCAGCAGGAACGAGAACACCATGCCGAGCGTCGTGACGACCGGCAGCATGGCGTTGCGGAACGCGTAGGTGATGATCACGGTGCGGGTGTCGAGGCCTGAGGCGCGCGCGGTGCGCACGAAGTCGGAAGCCAGCACCGCCAGCATCGAGGCGCGCGTCATGCGCGTGATCGGCGCCAGCGAGAAGATGGCGAGCGTAATGCCCGGCAGCAATATCTGCGAGAGCGCGGAGCGAAAGACCTCCCATTTGCCGGTGACCAGGCTGTCGATCAGATAAAAGCCCGTGATCGATGGCGGCGCGGTGGCGAAGGCGTCGAGCCGGCCGAGCGGCGACGGCGACCAGCCGAGCAGATAATAAAACACGTAGGCCAGCAGCAGGCCGGTGAAGAACACCGGCAGCGACACGCCGGCGGTCGCTACGATACGGCAGGTATGGTCGATCCAGGAGCCCTGCTTGACCGCGCCCAGAATGCCGAGCGGCACCGCGATCACGATAGATAAAATGAGGCCGAACAACGTGAGTTCGGCCGAGGCGGGGAGCCGATTCCTTATCTCCTTCACCACCGGTTGCCCGGTGGAGAGCGAGTTGCCGAGATCGCCATGGGCGAGGTCGGCGACGTAGCGTCCAAACTGCACCATCAGAGGCTTATCGAGGCCGAGCTTGACGCGAATTTGCTCGACCGCCTGCTTGTCCGCCGCGGGGCCTGCGAAATAGGCGGCCGGATCGCCGGGCAACGCGCGCGCCAGCAGGAAGGTGACGATCACCACCCCGATCAAATTCGGGATCACCAGCACCATGCGCTTTGCAAGCAGACCAAGCATTCGGTCACTCCACCGCGACGCGCTTGAATTAACCCTTCACGAGCGTTCGGTAATCGAGGCGGCGGTGGAACCAATAGGCATAGCCAGACACGTTCTTCTGCGTCGCGACGTTGACATAGGGCTGGTAGAGCGGGATGCGCGGCATGTCGGCGAAGACCTGATCGACCATGCCCTTGATCTCCTTGTCATAGGTGGACTTGTCGCCGGAGGCCGCCGCGGTCACCGCACCGTCGATGAAAGCGTCGGTTTCCTTCGACTGGTAACTCATGGTGTTGAAGATCGAATTTTTGCCGTGGTAGCACCAGATGAAGAAATATTCCGGGTAGTCGAGCCAGCCCGAGAATACGTTGGTGTAGAGCGGCATGACTTTCTTGTTGAGCTCGGTGCGCCAGTTGGCGCCCGGGATCTTGTTGATGGTGCACTTAATGCCGATTTCCGCCAGGCTCTCCTGCACCAGCACGCACAGTGGCTCGTTAACGCCGGCGAATCCTAAGTCGAACGAGATCGTGGTTTCGAAGCCGTTCGAGTGGCCGGCTTCCGCCAGCAGCGCCTTGGCCTTGGCGATGTCGGTGTTGAACTTGTGCGGCTGCGGCCAGGCGACTTCGGTCGGCTTGTTTGCCGGCGCGCCGAACATCGGCTTGGCGAGGCCGAACAGCACCGCGTCCATGATCTTTTGGTAGGGGATGGCGTAAGCCACCGCCTGGCGCACCTTCGGATTGTCGAATGGCGGGTTCTTCACGTTCATGCCGATATATTGAATGCCGTTCGAGTAGGGCGTCGAAATGATGTTGAGCTTGCCGGCGCTCTTGAGTTCGACGAAATCCTTGTTCGGCAGATCGTAGGAGATGTCGGCGTCGCCGCGCTCCAAGAGCGCGCGCCGGTTGCCGGAGGAGGGCACCATGCGCCAGATGATCTTCTTGGTCTTCGGCAGCGGGCCGCCGATCCAGGCGTCATTGCGCTCCAGCACCACTTCGGTGCCGGCCACCCAGCTCGCGACCTTATAAGCGCCGCTGCCGGCAGTGTTCTGCTTGGTATATTCTAGGCCCCACGAGTCCTTCTCGGTGGCGTTCTTCTTCACCAATTCGGAATTGACGATGCAGGGCACGATCACCGCCAGATCGGGCAGCGTCAGCCGGTCCTTGCGCGCGAAGTCGACGCGGAACGTGTTGTCGTCGACGACGACGAACTGCTCCGGCGTGGTGAGCGATCCTGCCGCCATTTGGAAAGTCGGGAAGCCTTTGACGCTGACGGCGCGGTCGAGCGACCATTTGACATCCTTGGCCGTGACCGGCGCGCCGTCATGAAAGGTGGCTTTCTTCTTCAGTTTGAACGTGACCGACATGTCGCCGACCTTCATGTCGTCGGCGAGCTCCATCTTGAATTTGTCTTTGTCGTAGTACGGCGTGCCGTTCACCGTCTTCATTTCGTGGCTGATCAGGCGGTCGTAGCAATTCCACGACACCTCATAGCCCGGCACGTTGGTGCCAACGCCGTGGATGTCGAGATTGTTGGGGCCGCTTTCGGAAACGATCAGCAAGGTCTCGGCGCGCGACTGCGCCTTGGCCGGCGAGAACACCGCAGGCGCCGTGATGGCGGTGCTCGCCGCCAGTGCCGACGCCGATTTCAGAAATTCGCGACGCTTCATGACAACCTCCCGAATAAAATCCCTGGAAGGTCTTCCGCAAAGGTCGTGCCAAAATCTGCTGCGCCACGGAATTTCGGTAATTCATTGATTCAGCGAAACAAACGGCTGCATAAGCGGCCAGACACCGTGGCGCGGCGTTTTTTCGAATTGCATACAATTCAGCAATTCAGCCTATAAATTAGGCGTAAACGACGCTGGCCCTGAACTTCCGCTTAGGCGGGAATGAGCGGCGCGGGATGCGGCACGTTGCGGGTGGCGATCTCCACGCGGTGACGCCGCACGCGGTCTTCGTCGACCTCGATGCCCAGGCCGGGGCGATCGAGGCTTTCGGCAAAGCCTTTGCCGGTAGCAAGCGGCTTGGCGGTCACGTCCTCGCCAAGGCTGGTGTGGGTCAGCGTCAGCCCCCAGGCGATATTGGGAATGACGGTCGCAATATGCAGCGCCGCGGCACAGGCGATGCTCGACTCGCCGGTCTTGCAGGACACGTTCACGCTCATGCCGAGGCGCTCGCACAGCCTTCCCGCCTCGACCACGCCGCGGATGCCGCCGAGCTTGATCGCTTTGAGACTGACGCCGCGCGCCGCCTTGCGCTCGTGGTGGCGCATGATGTCGTCGAGCGAGTGAATGCCTTCGTCGGCGCCGATCGCGATGCCGGTGTCCACGGCGGCCACCGCCGCCATGCCGGCGAGATCATGCGACTCGACTGGCTGCTCGAAGAAGTCGAGCCCGGAGCCTTTCACGGCGCGCACATATTCAATCGCTTGCTCGGCGCTGAAACCCTGATTGGCGTCGGCCGAAATCAATAAGCCGCTACCGAGAATTTTGCAGATCACGCGCGTGCGCTCGGCATCCTTGGCCGCGGTATCGATGCCGACCTTGATCTTGTAGGCGGTCACGCCCGCGGCTTTTTTCTTTTCGGCGTCGCGCAGGTCGCCGTCGAAATCGCCGCCGCCGATCACGCCCAACAGCGCCATGCGGCTGCGCGCCTTGCCGCCGAGCAGCGCATGCACGGGCTTGCCCGCCGCGCGGCCGGCCAGATCGTGCAAGGCAATCTCGATCGCGGCCTTGGCGCCGTGGTTGCCATACATGCGGCCTTCCATGGCGGAAAACGCGCCGGCAATGTCGGCAGGCTCCCGGCCGCGCAGCGCCGGCGTCAGGTAATGCACGGCAGACACGATGCTCTCGAGCGTATCGCCGGTCATCACCGGCGCGGAAGCGGCCTCACCCCAGCCGATGAGACCGTCGTCGGTCTCGATTCGCACCAGCACATTGTCGGCGCGCCGCACTTCCTCGCCGGCCATAATGACCGGCTTGAGCATGGGCAGGCTGACCGCAATCGGCTCGATCGACTTTATTTTCACGGCCGGTCCTAGAGCTTTTCGATCCCGGCGGTGTTGATGATGTCGCGGAACAAAGTGATTTCCTTGGTGACGCGCGCCCAGGCGTCTTTGGCGCCCTTGGCTCGAACCTGGAAGCCGGCCTTGTACAGCTTCTCTTTCATATCCGCCGTGCCGAGGATTTTGAGCGTTTCGGCCTCAAGCCATTTCACCGCGTCAGGCGGCGTCTTGGCCGGCGCCATCAGTACGCAGTCGGTCGCGAACACGAAGTCTTTGTAACCGGCCTCCTGCATGGTCGGAACATCCGGCATGTCGGGCCAGCGGGTTTCGCCGGTCACCGCGAGGCAGCGCAACGTGCCGGCCTTGATGTGCTGCGCGGCCGGTGGCAGCGAACCTGAACTTAATTGCACCGTGCCGCTGAGCAAGGCTTGCAGTGCCTCGCCGCCGCCCTTGAACACGACGTTTTCGAGTTTAGGAAGCTTCTCGCGGATTTTCAGAACGCTTGCCTGGATCTGCGGCGTGGTGCCGATCGGGGGTGACGACACGTTGAACTGGTCGGGGCTCTTCCTCGCCAGCTCGACAAATTCCTTCATCGTTTTTGCCGGCAGTTCGGATTTGACCACGAAGGTATTGGGCGAGGTCGCGAGCTCGCAGACGGCGACGAAGCTTGTCAGCGGGTCATAGGGGATGGTGTTGTAAAGTGTGGCGTTGACCGAATAGGCGTTGGTCGCCAGCAGGATCGTGTGGCCATCCGGCTCCGAGCGCGCGACGTTGCCCATGCCGATATTGCTGCCGGCGCCGCCGATGTTTTCGATGATGAAAGTCTTGCCGGTCGACTGCTGCAACGCGGCGGTAATGATGCGGCCGACGAGATCGGACGGGCCGCCCGGCGTATTAGCGACCACGACCTTGACCGGGCGGTCGGGATAGGCGGCAAACGCCGACCGCCCCAACAAAGCAGGCGCCGCGATGCCGGCGGCCAGCGCGCCCGCGCCCTTGATGATCCGGCGCCGCGACGGTTCGTCCTTAAAGAGCTTCATGAGCATCCTCCCATTTGGCGGTAGCCGATTTTCTGATTAGCACCGGTCTGGATAGTAGGGTAAGCTTTTGCGAACATTGGAGCAATGGCGTTCGCCGGACGCTCTGGAATTTCACGATACTGAAATCCTAACCCATGACAGAACCGACCAAGGCCTGGCACGAGATTGTGCTGGCGACCCTCAAAAGCAACGACGTCAAGTTGGTCGTCTATGTGCCCGATCGCGTGTTCACGCCGCTGATCAAGGCGATCCACGCCGATGCATTCTTCACCACCTTCGCCGCGACGCGCGAAGAGGAAGCCATCGGCATAGTCACCGGCGCCTGGATGGGCGGCTTGCGCGGCGCGGTGCTAATGCAGACTTCAGGCTTTGCCACCATTCCCAATGCGCTGGCCTCGCTGGTGGTACCGAGCCAGATCCCGGCGCTGATTTTTGTGTCCGAACGCGGCACACTCGGCGAGTTCAATCTCGGCCAAGCCATGGTGTGCAAGACCATGCGGCCGGTGCTCAATTCGCTTGGCGTGGAAACCCACACCATCACGCGGCACGACGAACTCGCCTTCATCATCGATCGTTCGATCAAGCAGGCCGTCGCGACGCTATCGCCGGTCACCTTCATCCTCTCGCCGCTGCTCACCGGCGGCAAAGTGTTTTCGTCATGAGCACGCCAACGACCGCGCACAATGCAAAGGTCATGAATCGCTTCGATCTGACCAAGCGGCTGGTTAGCCAGCTCAAGCACGACGAGGCTGTGATCGGCGGCATTGGCAACGCCAATTTCGATCTGTGGGCGGCGGGCCAGCGGCCGCAGAATTTCTACATGCTGGGCAGCATGGGCCTGACGATCCCGATCGCTTTGGGCGTCGCCATCGCGCAGCCCAAGCGCCATGTGATTGCGCTCGAAGGCGACGGCTCTTTGCTGATGCAGCTCGGCTGTCTCGCCACCGTCGCCATGCGGGCGCCGAAGAACCTCACCATGATCGTGTGGGACAACGGCATCTACCAGATCACCGGCAATCAGCCGACCGCGAGCGCCTCGACGGCTGATTTGATTGCCATCGCGCGCGGGTCGGGACTGACGAAGAGCGCGTGGGCCGCCGACGAGGACGACTTCGACCGGCTGTTCGCTGATGCGCTTAAAGGTGGCGGACCGAGCCTGATCGCGGCGCGCATCGATCACAAGCCGGCGGTCGGCGCCACCGACCGCGATCCAGTGCAAATTCGCGAACGCTTCATGCGCGGGATCGGCGCTAAGAAATAAAACGACGTATCAAGACCTCGCCGGGGGCAAGTTATGTCAGATTTCGATGGCGTTGTTATCGGAGCGGGTCATAACGGACTGACCACGGCCGCCTATCTCACGCGCGCCGGCATGAAGATCGCGGTGGTCGAGCGCAACGCCCGCATCGGCGGCGGTTGCAGCACCGAGGAGCGCATTCTTCCGGGCTTCCGGCTCAACCTGCACGCCAATTTCTACATGGGCATGGGGCTGTGCCCGCTGCTCAAGGATCTCGAGCTGTATCGTTACGGCTTTTCCTATATCGAGCCGCCGGTGCAACAGGCCGCCACGTTCCGCGACGGAACCGCGGTGGTGATCCACAAGAACCTCGACAAGACCTGCGCCTCGCTGGCGCGTTTCTCCAAGCAGGACGCCGAGACTTTTCGCGGCCTCTGGCACACATACTGCGAGGAGATGCGGCCACTGCTGGTGTCGCTGCTCTACAACGCACCGATGCCGCGCGAGCAACTGATCGACCGGCTAAGCGGCCCGCAGGCCAAGGAATTCCTGTCGCACGCCGGCCACGATCTGTTCAGCGTGGTGCGAAAGCATTTCGTCGACGAGCGCATCCGCACGCTGTTCACCTCTTACATGCACGTCATTACCACCGAGAACGTGATGGGCGCGGGCATCGTGTTCCCGGCGATCTTTGCCAATATAGCGAGCTTCACGCTGCCGGTCGGCGGCGCGGTGTCGCTGGTCAATGCGCTGACGCGCGTGGTGGAGGCCGGTGGCGGGCAGGTCATCACCGGCGCCGACGTGAAGGAGATCGTCGTCAAAAATGGTCGCGCCACCGGCGTCAAACTCGCCGACGGCAAGGTTATCTCCGGCAACAAATTCGTCGCCAGCGCCATCGATTTCCCCGGCACTGTCGCGATGGCAGGGGAGGAGCTATTCCCCGAGCCGGTGCGCGACAAGGCGAAAAACTGGCACTGGGGCAATCACAGCCTGGTGACGCTACATCTCGCCCTGAAAAATGCGCCGGTCTATCGCGCCGAGGCTTTCGATCCCGATGTCGCGCGCGCCTACAATATCTTCTTCGGGATGGACACCATCGAAGACGTCGCCAGTTGCTTCGACGACTGCAAGGCGCAGAAATTTCCCAAGGTGCTAATGGGCAATGGCGCCTGCAACAGCCAGTTCGATCCGAGCTACGCGCCGGCCGGCCAGCACAACGCGTTCTGGTGGCCGTTCGCACCGTACTCGGTCGACGGCGGGCCACAGGAATGGGATAAAAATCGCGCCGGCTACACGCAGAAAATTCTCGATTACTGGCGCGTCTACGCCTCGAACCTCGACGACAAGAACGTGCTCGGCACCTATTTGTTCACGCCGCTTGATGTCGAGTGCCTCAACGTCAACATGCGCCAAGGCGCGGTGCGCATGGGCGCCTATGTTCCCAATCAGCTCGGCATCAACCGGCCGCATCCTTTGATGCCCGGCTCGCGCACGCCGGTGGAAGGACTTTATCTGTGCGGCTCGTCGTCGGGCAATGGCGGCGGCGTCAACGGTGCGGCCGGCTACATCGCAGCCAACGCGATTGCCGATGACTTGAAGCTCAAGCGCACCTGGACGCAAGTGCCCGCGCCGGAGTGGAAGCACTAGTTCTTGAGCGTCACCGTCTTGAAATCGGCCGGCAAGACGATTTCCAGCACTTCGCAATCGTCGGAATAACCCAGCACCGTGTGCTTGATGCGCGGCGGCTGAATCCAACAGCTTCCGGCGTGGAACGTGTGCACGCCGTGACCTTCGAACTCGGATTTGAACCAGCCCTTGAGCACATAGACCATCTGGAATCCGACGTCGTGGTAATGCGGGATTGCGACTTCGCCCGCGCTGAACGGCTTGGTCATGCGGATTACATGCGCCTGCACCATGCCGCCGGTGGCCGGCGCGATGCCGAGATCGCGATAGGCCGAATAGGTGCGCAGGCCCGGATCGAAATCTTCATCGCGATGATGGCTGACGGTGAATTTCTGCGGCGCACGCTTTTTCGCTTTTACTTTCTTGCTTGCCTTCTTCTTTGCCTTGGCCATTGATGCCTCCCGGTTTGTTAGCAATTGGATCACGATGGCCGAAGGCATGGAAGAGCCGCAAAAGCCCGCCATCCGCATCTTTGTCGATGCCGATGCCTGCCCGGTGAAGCCGGAAATCTACCGCGTGGCGGAGCGATATGGCCTCAAGGTCTTTGTCGTCGCCAATTCCTTCATGAACGTGCCGCGCAGCGACATGATCGAGCGCATCATCGTGAGTGAAGGCCCGGATGTCGCCGACGGCTGGATCGTCGAGCGCGCCACCGAAAACGACATCGTCATTACCGCCGATATTCCTTTGGCCGGGCGCAGCGTGAAAAAAGGCGCCACCGTGCTTTCGCCCACCGGCAAGCCCTTCGACGACAATTCCATGGGGATGGCCCTGGCGATGCGCGATCTCATGACAGATCTGCGCTCGGCCGGCGCCACCACGCGCGGCCCGCCGCCGCTCAGCCGCCAGGACATTTTGCGGTTTCTCTCGGCGCTCGATCTCGCGGCGACGCGATTGAAGCGGAAGCTAAATCCGTAAAATTATTCCGCCGCGGTGGCGACGCCGCCATGCGCTTTCGACCAGCCGGCTGGATCGTTCATGAACTTCTCGACTTCGCCGAGCATCTTGGCATCGAACTTGCCGGAAGCCTTCGCGACTGCCAGCACATCCCACCAGGTGGTGAGCGCGTGCAGCGTCACGCCGAGATCGGACATGATCTTCTTGCCCTCGGGATAGATGTCGTAGAAAAAAATCACGAAACAGTGCTCGCAGACGCCGCCGGCCTCGCGGATCGCCTTGACGAAATTGACTTTACTGCGGCCGTCGGTGGCGAGATCTTCCACCAGCAATACGCGCTGGCCGGGAATCAACTGGCCCTCGATCTGGGCGCCGCGCCCGAAGCCCTTGGCTTTCTTGCGCACATATTGCATCGGCAGGTTCATGCGCTCGGCCACCCAGGCGGCAAACGCGATGCCGGCAGTCTCGCCGCCCGCCACCGCATCGAACTTGCCGCGGCCGACATCGCGCTGGATTGAGCCGACGGCGAAATCCATCATGGCGTTGCGCACGTCGGGAAACGAAATCAGCCAGCGCGAATCGTTATAGACCGGGCTCGCCCAGCCGCTCGTGAAGATGAACGGCTTGTCCTCCATGAAGCGCACCGCGCCGACGTCGAGATACATTTTCGCCGTCTGTTCGGCGATTGCTTTTGCGTCGAAGGTCTTGGCGGCCATAGGCTAACGAATAGTCCACCACTCAGGCGAAACCAAGGGCCGCAGCGGCGTTATTCACGGCTTCGGCCCCGTCTTCTTGAACCAATCCGCGATCTGCGCCCCGGTCCAGAACAACACGTCTTTCTTCTTGCGGATCTTCTGGAAAATCTGCCGGAAGTATTTCGCCCGGTGCGGCGCGCCCATGATATAGGGGTGCACCGAAATCGCCATCACGCGTGCCGAGCCTTTGGCGTCCTTGTAGATCTGCTCGAATTGGTCCATCGCGCGCTCGTAGAATTCGGACGCCTTGTGATGCTGGATCAGCATCATGGCGACGTCGTTACATTCCTGGGTATAGGGAATGTTGAGGATCGGCTTGCCGCGCGTCTTCATCCACACTGGCTGGTCGTCGAGCACCCAGTCGGCGACATAGTCGTAGCCTTCCTCGGCCAAAATATCCGGCGTTTCCCAGGTTTCGGTCAGGCCGGGCCCGAGCCAGCCGCGCGGCTTTTTGCCGGTAGCCTTTTCCAGCACGTCGATGCACTTCTTGATGTCGGCGCGCTCGTTCTCGACCTTCTGCATGTTGCGTTGGGTGTAGCCGTGGCCGACGAATTCCCATTTGCGCTCGACGCAAGCTTTGACGATGTCGGGAAACGCGTCGACCGCGACGCCGTTGATGTTCATCACGCCCGGAATCTTGAACTCATCGTACACTTGCAACAGCCGCCAGAAGCCGACGCGGTTGCCGTATTCGTGCCAGCACCAGTTCGGAATGTCGGGCATCGGCGAGCCGCCGGCCGGCGGCGTGAGCACCGTTCGCGGCATGGTCTGGGTCGGGTCCCATTCCTCGACATTGATTACAGTCCACACCACCATGCGTGCGCCGCCGGGCAGCTTGAGCGGCTTGCGCGCCGTGATGGCGGAATAATCGAGACGGTCATTCGGCAGCATGCCGACGGCAGGCTTGGGAAAATTCATGGCGTTCAGCTTCCCTTCAGATCGTAAATTTCCGGGAAGAAATAATCCTTCCACGATGCCGGCTTGCCTTTGAGCGTGCCCACTTCGGCCATGAAGTCAGCGAACTTCATGGTGTTCTCCGGCGTAAGCGTCCACTGCACCTGCGGACCCGCGACGATTTTCGCCACCATGTCGAGCGGCAGCTTCGACTTGGCGTCGTCGATCCACAGCGCAGCGGCCGCGCGCTTGTCCTTGTTGACAATATTGGTCGCCTCGCCGAAGGCCGCGATCAGCGCCTTGTAGAGCACCGGATTGGCGTTGCGGAACTTGGCGGACGTCCAGGCCACGGTGAAGGCGTGCGAGCCGCCCATCACGTCGAACGAGTTCAACACCGTATGCACGTCCGGATTTTCAAGCTGCTGATACTGGAATGGCGGCACGCTGAAGGCCGAGGTGACTTCCGAGCCGCCGTTCATCAGCGCAATCGTGGCGTCTGGCGGCGTCATCGACACGGTCAGCGCGTCGAGCCTGGCGAAATCCTTGATGCCGAAGGCTTTGGCCGCGGCCATCTGCAGCGTGATGGCCTGCACCGACACTTTCACGGCCGGCACCGCGATCCTGTCGCTTTCCTTGAAATCGGCGAGCGCCTTGATAGCGGGATTTCGGCTGTTGAGCAGAAACGGCTGCGACGACAGCGCGACAACGCCGCGCACTTCCTGCGGCGTGCCCTTGGTTTTCGCCCACAGCGTCAGCAGGCCCGGCACGCCGCCGGAGGCGATGTCGATATTGCCGGAAATCAGCGCGTCATTGACGGCGGCCGGCCCGTTGAAGGTGAACCACGACACCTTGACGTCGTTGAGGCCCAACGCCTTGGCGTGTTTCTCGATGAGCCCAAGATGCTCCATCACATTGAGCTGCAGATAGCCCATGGAAAATTGCCGGGCCAATTTTATTTCCGGTGTCTGCGCGAAGGCCTGCGCTGCAACGCCAAGCAGCGCCGCTACGACGGCAGCTGCACGCAACAATACCCGCATGATAATCTCCCAGCTCAAACCTTGGCGACGCCCTTGTACCAATCGAAAATCTGCTCGCCGTTCCAGTGCAACACGCCTTCGTGCTTGTTCACGTAGTCGTAGATCTGTTCGAGATATTTGATGCGGTGCGGCTGGCCGCTGATATAGGGATGGATCGCCAGCGCCACGAATTTCGCGCGCGTCGCGCTCTCGGCATAGAGCCGGTCGAACTGGTCCTTCACCAGTTGCAGCAGATAGTCGCTGTTGTGGTGTTGCACGATCATCACCGGAATGTCGTTGCACTCGATGGTGTAGGGCAAAGTGACCAGCGGCCCATTGGTCGTCTTGATCACCGTCGGTTCGTCGTCATAGACCCAGTCGCCGATATATTTCACGCCGGCTTTGCTGAGCAGGTCCGGCGTCTCCAGCGTCTGCGTCAGGCCGGGCCCGAGCCAGCCGACCGGCCGCTTGCCGCAGAATTTTTCCATGATGTCCATGGTGCGGTTGATCATGCCGGCCTGATCCGGCTCCTTGTGGATGGGGCCTTGCTCGTAAGCATGGCCCATGAATTCCCAGCCGGCATCGCGCGATTCTCCGGCAACACGCGGATAGTCCTCGCAGATGCGCGCATTGGCGGCGAGCGTCGGCTTGATACCGAGCTTCTTGAACAATTCGAAAAACCGCCAGCAGCCGACGCGCATGCCATATTCGTGAAAGCCCCAGTGCACCACGTCCGGCAGCAGCGGCACGCCGGTGGGGGCGGGGAGCAGTTGCCGCGCCATCGGCTTGTGAATGTCCCAGACCTCGTAATTGACGATGGTCCAGAACACGATGCGCGCATTGCCCGGCAGCTTGAGCGGCGGGCGATCTACAATCGCCGAATAGTCGGAGCGCTCTTTGGGGATCATCGGATTGGCCATAACACCCTCGTCTTTGCCGGCCGGTAAGATGTCACGCCGTCGCCGCGACGCGCAACCCGACCAGCCGCTCCAGCGTGGCGGTGTCGTTCTGCAGCGTGGCCGAGGCGGCGCGATGCGCTACCGCGCCGCGCTCCAGCACGATCGCCTGCGCCGTCATTTCCAGTGCGATTTCGGTGTGCTGCTCAACCAGGATGATGGCGATGCTGCGGTCCGCCAGCATGAGTTTCATCGCCGCGATCAACTCGTCGACGATCACGGGGGCGAGGCCCTCGCAGGGCTCGTCCAGCAGCAGCAGTGCCGGATTGGTGGTCAGCGCGCGCGCAATCGCCAGCATCTGCTGCTCGCCGCCGGAAAGCTGATTGCCCATGTTGCGGCGGCGCTCAGCCAGCCGCGGAAACAGCGTGAACACCTTGTCGAGGTCCCAAGGTCCGGGCCGCGCTGCGACCGTGAGGTTTTCCGCAACTGTGAGGGATGGAAATATCTCGCGCTCTTGCGCCGCCCAGCCGATGCCGTTGGTGGCACGGCGGTGCGGCGGCTGTTTGGAAATATCCTGGCCGCACCACAAAATGCGCCCGCCGCGCATCTGGGTGAAGCCCATGATGGTGAGCAGCAGCGTCGACTTGCCGACGCCATTGCGGCCGAGCAGCGCGAGGCTGCCGTTTTCCGGCAGCTCCAGCGAAATGCCGTGCAGCACCAGCGCCGCGCCGTAGCCCGCGGTCACGTTTTCCAGTCTGAGGAGCGGCTCATCCATGTTTGCGCTTGCCCAGATAAACTTCGCGCACGCCGGGATCGGCGGCGATTTCCGCCGGCGTGCCTTGCGCGAAGATGGCGCCGCCCACCAGCACGATGATGTGCGTGGCAAAACGAAACACCACATGCATGTCGTGCTCGATGAACAATAGCGTGAGATCGTTTGACAGGCTCGCCACCACTTCGAAGATGTCGCCGCTTTCTTCCTGCGGCACGCCGGCGGCCGGCTCGTCAAGCAGCAACACTTTTGGCTTGGTCGCCAGCGCCAGCGCGATTTCCAGTAGGCGTTGACGCCCATAGGGCAATTCGCGCGTGAGCTGATAGGCGCTGGCGCCGAGCCGCAGCTTGACGAGAATCTCGTAGGCTTCCTCGATCGACTCTTTATGCGTGGCGATGTTCTGCCAGAACTTGTCGGCGATGCCGCGCCGCTCCATGACCGCCAGCGTCACGGCCTCAAGCGGATTGAGGCCTGCAAACAACGTGTTGATCTGGAAGGTGCGCGCCAGCCCGCGCTTCACCCGCGCCTGCGGCGCGAGCGCCGTGATGTCGTCGTCGCCCAAAAATATCTGGCCCGATTTCGGCGTCAGCAGTCCGGTCATCAGGTTGATCAGCGTGGTCTTGCCGGCGCCGTTCGGCCCGATCAGTGCGTAACGCGCGCCGACCGGCAAGCTCAGTTCGATGTCGCGCGCCACCACCAGTGAGCCGAAGCTCATCGACAGGTTGCGGGTGGCCAATGCGGGCGCGCTCATCGCCGCCTCCGCGCAAAAATCCTCGCAAGCCCGCCGAGAATGCCATTCGGTAGCACCATGACGACCACGACCAGCAAAATGCCGATCCAGAAATACCAATATTGCGGCGCGATGCCGGAGAACTGGTCGCGCGCGATCATGAAAATCGCGGCGC
>JAYTFS010000095.1:0-3624 GCA_043734185.1 Pseudolabrys sp.
TTTCTGCAAATGGCGCGGCGCCAATTGCCGCAGCAGCACCGAGACTTTCCAGTTCTGCACCAGCTTGTCGGACAGGCCTGAATCGCCGCGCGCGATCTCTTCCGAAATCATGGCGAAGGTCTGAACCTCGGTGCCCTTCTCCAACTCAATGCCGCCGAATTCTTCCGGCACGCCGAGCGTGCGGATGCCGACTCTTTCGGCGCCCTCCAGAATGCTGGCCGGCAGCCGGCCTTCCGGGTTCATCGACCACTCCTGCTGCCAGTTCTGCTTGATGAAAGGCAGCACCACGTCATCGACGAAATCGCGGCAGCTTTGCCGCATCATTTTCTGCTCTTCCGACAATCCGCGGTCATACATGTGCATTACCTCTGGCTGACGGCCCGGCGCCGGCTTGACTGGATGGACGATACGCTAGGCGGCTTTGCGCGAAGACAGGAATTCGCGCATGCGGTCGAGCGCCTTGTGAATGTTCTCTGTCGAGTTGGCGTAGGACAGCCGCACATAACCCTCGGCGAGAATGCCGAAATCCGGGCCGCCGATGATGGCTACACCGGCATCTTCTAGCAGTGATGACGCGAGCGCCTTGGCCTTCCAGCCGGTGCGCGAGACATTTGGGAAGGCATAGAACGCGCCCTTCGGAATCGCGCACGACACGCCGGGCAATTTGTTCAGACCCTCCACCACGACTTTGCGGCGCTTGTCGAATTCGGCGATCATTTTCGCCACTTCGTCCTGCGGGCCTTTCAGCGCCGCCAACCCGGCATATTGGGCCGACGCATTGACGCAGGAATGCAGGTTCACCGCGAGCTTGCGCGCGTAGTCGTAAAGCTTGCCGGGCCACACCGCATAGCCCAGCCGCCACCCGGTCATGGCATACGTCTTCGACCAGCCATTGAGCAGGATCAGCCGGTCGCGGATGGAAGGGTACGACAGCAAGCAGACGTGCTTCTCGCCGTCATAGGTCATGTGGTCGTAAATTTCGTCCGACATGATGGCAACGTCCGGCCACTTCTCGAGGCCTGCGACAAGCTTGTCGACTTCGGCCTTGCCGGTGACGCCGCCGGTCGGATTGGCCGGCGAGTTGAGGATCAGCAGCCGCGTATTCGGCGTGATCAGCTTGAGCGTTTCTTCCGCCGAGAAAGCAAAGCCATTCTCCTCGCGAATCGGAACCGGGATGGGTTTTGCGCCGGTGAATTCGATCATCGAGCGGTAAATCGGAAAGCCGGGATCCGGATAGAGAATCTCCGTGCCCGGCGCGCCGAACATCAGGATCGACATGAACATGGTCGGCTTGCCGCCGGGCATGATCATCACGCTGTCCGGCGAAACTTCCACCTTGAAGCGCTTGTGCAGGTCGGCGGCGACCGCCTCGCGCAACGCCGGAATGCCGTTCGCCGGCGTATAGCCGTGATGGCCGTCGCGTAGCGCCTTGATCGCCGCCTCGACGATGAATTCGGGCGTTCTAAAATCGGGTTGCCCGATGCCGAGATTGATGATGTCGCGGCCCTGCGCGATCAGCGCATTGGCGCGGGCAAGAACGGCGAAGGCATTTTCCTCACCGATGCGGTCGAAAGCCGCGATCGTCTTCAGCATGTTGTTTCCTCGACGTTTCCAGGTTTCTTGAGCTTTGGCCTAATCTTGCCGGGGACCGGCCATGTCCGTCAATCAGGGCGCCGCGGCGCCAGCAGGTCGGGGGTTATTTCCTTGATGCTGGCGGTGCCGCTGAGTTGCATGGCGCGCACGAGTTCGATGCGCAAATGCTCCAGCACCTCCCGTACGCCATCGGCGCCGTGCACCGTGAGGCCCCAGATCACCGGACGGCCGATCATCACGGCGCGCGCGCCAAGCGCCAGCGCTTTGAGAATATCGGTGCCGCGCCGGATGCCGCCATCGACATAGACTTCGGCCTTGCCGGACAGCGCGACGGCGATCTCGCCGACTGCGGCAGCGGTCGTTACCGTGGTGTCGAGATGACGCCCGCCGTGATTGGACACCATGATCGCGCGCGCGCCACATTCGACGCAGTGCAACGCATCATCGGCGCGCAGCACGCCCTTGACGATCACGGGCATGGGCGAGCGCTTCACCAGCCATTCCAGCTCGCGCCAGGTGGCCGGAAACATGACCTTGCCGGCGAAGTCCGGATGATACGAAGTGCGCGCCATCGGCGAGCCGGGCATGTTGATGTTGAGGATGTCCGGCGAAGGCTCATGTTGCTCGCGCGCGGCACGCGGGCTCCAGCCGCCGACCGGCGCATCGACGGTAAGCACCAGAGCGCTAAAGCCAGCGGCGGCAAGGCGATCGATCAAAGCTTCGACCTCGGCGCGGTTCGGCCAATAATAAAGCTGGAACCACTGCGGCACGTTACCGCGTTCGGCGGCGACCGCCTCGATGGTCACGTTTGAATTGGACGCCAGGATGTAGGCGGTATTCGCCGCGGCAGCGCCACGCGCGGTCGCCGCCTCCCCTTCGCGATTGAACAATTTGTGCCGCCCTATCGGCGCCACCAAAATCGGGGACGGCACCGACGTGCCGAGCAGCGTGACGCTAGTATCGATCTTTTCAACGTCGTTGAGCACCCGCGGTCGCAGTCGCAAGTTTCGCCACGCCGAAATGTTCTCCACCGCGCTGATTTCGTCGTCGGCGCCGGCGGCACAGAACGCCCAGGAGGCCGGCGCCATTTTTGCCCGAGCCTGGTGCTCCAAGGCATCGAAATCGACACTGTCCACAATAGCCCCCGTATGACTTTCCGGTCTTATAGCCGATGTATCAAAGCTGCACATGGCTGCATCACGGAATGGCATTGTCCTGACGCGAGCAATCGTGGCACCGTCAAGTCTCGCCGAGGATTTTCCCATGACGAACTCAACCGCCGATAAGCGCCGCACATTCCGCGCCCTGCATGAGAGCGGCTGCTTCGTTATTCCAAATCCGTGGAATGTCGGCAGCGCCCGCTATCTGCAGGGGCTTGGCTTTAAGGCACTGGCGACCACCAGTTCGGGTTTTGCCCATGCCCAGGGTTTCGCCGACGGCGAGCAATCCAGCGACGAGGTGCTCGCGCATTTCAGCGAGATCGCCGCAGCAACCGACGTCCCACTCAACGCCGACTTCGAGGGCGGCTTTGCTGACGACCCGGAGCGCATGGCCAAGAACGTGACGCGCTGCATCGCGACCGGCGTTGCCGGTCTTTCGATCGAAGACTCCACAGGCGATCCCGACCAGCCGCTGTACGATTTCGATCTCGCGCTCGCCCGCGTGAAGGCCGCACGCACGGCGATCGACAAGGCCGGGGGCCAAGAAAATAGTAAAGTCTTATTCACCGCGCGCACCGAAGGCTTTATCCGCGGCAGGCCTGACCTCGACGAAACGATCCGGCGGCTGAAGGCCTTTGCCGATGCCGGCGCCGACTGCCTGTATTCGCCCGGCATCAAGACGCGCGAGCAGATCGAGGCCACCGTGAAGGCGGTCGCGCCGAAGCCGGTCAATTTTCTCAACAGCGGCGCCTTCGGTTTCACGGTCAAGGACCTCGCCGATCTGGGCGTGCGCCGGATCAGCGTGGGCGGCACGCTGGCGCGCGTGGCGATGCATGCCTTCATAAAATCGGCGCGCGAGATCGCGGCGGAT
>JAYTFS010000096.1:0-4808 GCA_043734185.1 Pseudolabrys sp.
GCGAACTTCTGAAGGCAGGCCATTCGTCGGAACCGCAGCATCGCCCGCTCTCGTCGCCGGAAGGGCAGGTGGCTGTTTTCAACCCGGTTGTTAGCCCAACGGCCGATCGCCTGCTTCCCGCTGTTGCCAAGTGTGGTCATCGCTGCCTTGTAGGAGCGTAGCCCGTCGGTGGTGATAGCCTCGGGTGAGCCGTGGCGTCTCAGCGCCTTCTTTATGAACTTGAGAGCCGCGGCCCTGTCGCGCTCCCTGGTGACAAAGCTCTCGAGGATCTCGCCTTCATGATCGACCGCGCGCCACAGGTAGCGCATCTCGCCATTCACCTTCACGTACATCTCGTCGAGGTGCCAGCGCCAGTGGCGACAGCCCCGCATCCGATTGACGCGCTGGCGGCGGATGTCCGCAGCAAACAGCGGCCCGAACCTGTTCCACCAGAAGCGCACGGTCTCATGGCAGATATCGATGCCTCGCTCATGGAGCAGGTCCTCGACGTTCCTCAGACTGAGTGGGTATTTGACGTACAGCAGCACCGCCAGGCGGATCACCTCGGGTGAGCTGTTAAAGTAGCGGAACGGCGAAGCGGGCTTGGCTCTCGACTTGCGGCTCATGGCCACCCGGCTAACACCCTCGCCCGCCCGCTGCCACATTGGTCTGACAGTGCCAATGCGAGCGTTACCGGGCTTTTACCCAATGCGACGGTGATTGGGATGGTTAGCCCGCCTTCGACTTTACCGTTGCCAAGCTCATGATTGGCAGTGGGAAATTTTACGAATGGATCCAACGTGAGTTGGACCGGCGCATCGTCTCGGCTCAATCGGTATTTCGCTCGGACCATTGTGTCGCCAAAACTCGTGGCGCGGCTATTAATGTTCGCCCCGTGCACGCGGAGAATCTCAAGCGGAGTAACGCCGAGCTCGATATCGATCCGATCGTTGATTCCATACTTAATCAGCGACGAACCTAACATCGTTAAGTCGGTGGTCACGCCGACGGAGCGATCGTGTGCCCAGTCCACGAGGCCGGTCTCTATTGCCAATGGCCAGCAGGCACAGTGCATGGCCCGGTCGCCTTGCTGGGCCGATCGGGACAAATCGGCTGCTGGTCGACAGGGGCGGCAACGGCCGCGCCAGCGAGGCACGACCATGTCGCTGCGAAAAGAAGGAAGACCTTCGGCGCTCGCACTCCGTCAGATCGGAGCGGCCGGTCGATTAAGGGTGCAAAACGCAAGTTTTCTCTCCGTAACTCAGCCTTTCTTAACTTCACCCACCAGCTTGCTGATCTGTTCCGTCAAGATGGTGTTTTGCTTTAACAGCTTGTGCATGTCGTCGGTGATCTGGAGGAGCGCCTCGGCGTCCATATAGGTCTGTTCTAATTGCCGGTCTGACTTTTTAGCCGAAACCTTCTGACCCACCATGATGATCGACAAAAGCACTAGCTGCAGGAAAGTCTGGGCAATCCAGGGAACAAGTGTGCTGCTGCCGCCCTTAATCGCCTCCGGCAAGCTTATGAGTGCGATGATCGTGAACACATATGCACACCACATGGTCCCGACGACATTGGTTATTTTGACAGCGAGCCAATTATTGAAGCCGCTGACGTTATCGTGATGTCGTTTGAGAAACTCCTTCCTATTTTCTATATGCGGATGCGGGATATGAAACATGGTAGCTCTCCTTGTTTTGCCGTGAGGCAAAGCGCCCGCACGGGGATCGCGAAAGTGAATTTCAGATTTCGGTGACCCGGTTTGCCCTTCTGTTGCGCCTCAAACCTTGCGAGACTACCAACTAGCGCATTCCCTCTGACTACGTCTTGCCTTCAGACTAGGTAGGCATATCCAAGCACGATGACCCCTCCCAGTCCAAGAATCAGTGATCCCAGCCAAAAGGACTTCCGGCGAGTGATGATTGCCACTGTGCAGATTGCGATCCCAATTTCAGCGAGCGTCGCGGCAACCGCTAGCCGATGATGGCGGTGCTCATGAACGCGCCCTTCCGCCAACTTTTCGTCTCGAGCGGTTTCATCCTTCCGGGCTTGCTTCTTGACTGCGTCCTGCGTCGCTTTCTGCTCGTCCGAAGTCTTGTGATAGCATTCCGCGTTCGCTCCGCCGGCGTCCGCAGCAATGCCGTAGAGGTGCTTTTTCAAGCTATCCACTTGATACTCGCCCCAGATGTCGGAGGCCTTGTTCTGCTCTAGAACCGCCTCACTAGACGACTCAATTGCAGCCCCGGCTTCAAGCGTTTCCAGACTCCCAATCGCGGCCGCCAGCACGGCGAGCACCGCGATGGTGATCGAAACTCGTGAGATAAATGGGTCATTGGCATGAGCGGCGTGCTCAGCGTGTTCGGTGTGCTCGTGAGCGGAAAATGCGGGATCGTTCATGGGGGCATTGTCAGACCAATGGGGCAGGCATTTTCCGATTTGGTTACTCGCAAAAAATGCGCAGCAGATGTCATGCTTCGTTCTTGTTTCATCCCACCGGCGTTCCTGGGTCCAGCAGCGCGAGACCGGCGTCAGGCGCGCCAAAGTAACCAGAATCTGGTTAGTTTGACAGTACCGTGCGGGGCGAATGATCACGTTCGTCCTGCCGGCACTCTACCTTTCAACCCGATCAGACGTCGTACTCCACGATTTCTGGTATCTTTCGGTCGCCTCCATAACGCTCCAGGCGATTGTCAGCCTGTCCTTGCTGCGGTTCCACATGCGGCGGAAGCTGGCCTTCGCTGCAGTACCGATGACAGCAGTCGCGGTTTAGTCGAGAAACTCATACGGCACCTAGTCTCGAGCGCACCAGCGGCGAGCTAGTTACGGTTATCGCAAATAGGCGACCAAATGAGGCCCGCCTATCGGGGACCTCCAGTAGTACCCACAGCTGTAATGTCCGCAATGATCCGAAATCTGCCGCCAGGCGTTTTTGTCCGCTTTGGGTGGAAAGCGGACGTTCGCGTTAGCGCTGCGATAAAAGGAAAGCCGATGTTAGAAGCTTAACGGTTTGTCGACCACGCATGAGCCATAAAACACCCTAGTCTGTTTCACAAAATCTCTTCTCGCTTCCTCTATTTCCGCAGGTGTAAAACCTAGGTGAAGGGATCTTATGCTTTCAAGCATCTGACTGGCCATTACGGTCATCAAGGAGTTGATCCGGTCAATGTCGCCAACCGCTGAGAGCATCTCCAATCGTTTATCCGATCCTATTTTTACGTCGTAAGCTAGTGGCATGAGTTGCGCGGCAGTCTTGGCTTCTTCCTCCTGTAATTCGTAAAATTGCCGATATTGGCTCATCATCGTCGCCATGTTAAGCACACGATCTTGGGGCATGTGGTTTAGCGTGCCAGAACTGACCGCATTATCCCAAGTCTCGGTGATAAGCGGCCTATTAGGCACGATGTATACCCATAAAAGAGCCCGGCGGGTTTTGTTGGTCACACTGTGTATTTGCGGCGTGCCCTTCCATTCGCCCTTCGACGTCACCAGCTTGGTGCCAAGGTCGCTAAGCCGGGTCATTATGCACGGTTGGAGAATGAGCCGTTCGTAAGAGTTTATCGCGACTTGACCGAATTCCTCCTTCAGCCCATTTTCCGCAACACTCACTTGGTGACGCCAACGAAAGTCTTCGATCAGACTTTCAGCCCCGAGCGCTATGAGGACGCCGATAACGATGATTCCGACCTCGCCAGCGAATTCGCGCCATCCATGCAGTGGTCTAGGCAAATGGAAGTGCATCTGACGGGCTCCCCAGCGGCGCGAGGTTAGCAGACCAGTTTATGTCCGCAATGGGTCGAAAGCAGAACGTCCGCTAAGGGTGGAAAGCGGACATTTGGATGATCCCAGCAATGGCTAGTTCAGATCCAAAGGCAGCGGCGAAACGCAATTGCCGCGCGTTTCTCGCTGATGGGACAGAAACCCTTGTCTAGCCTTGGCAACGTCAGCCTTAGGCAACCCCCAATGCAACGCGCGCACGCTCTCAATGTTTTGCTGCGCGATCAGCGCCATCAGTGAATTGACGCGGTCAACGTCGGCGAGCGCTTCGAGCATTTCGAGCCGCGATCTGCCATCGAGCGATCGATCTTCGCTTAGCGGGGTAAGTCGAGCCTGCGACCTCGCTCTTCGTCTTGTAGCCTTCCCATATCCTCTACCTGACCATAGATTCCGGAGTAGGCCGCAACGCGCTCCGCAGGCAGGTGATTCAATGATCCGTTCGCAAGCGCATTCCGCCATGCGTCGGTCACGAAGTTGCGGCTTGGGGCGCGATAGACCATGGGGAGAACCGGCTGGACACCGGCACCGTATGATCCCACCGCTGGCGAGGCGGTCCAGCGGATCTCGTTGCGGCTAAGCTTCTGACTGAGATCCCGTATCTGACCTTGTAGGCAGGGCTGGACCGCCAATCGCTCCCAGCCCAGGATCGCCGTATAGGAGAGTTCCCATTTTATCGCCTCGTCGCTCAGTCGCGCCTGCTCCCGCCAATGCCACTGCTCGATCAGATACTCTGCGCCGAGCGCGAGCAGCACGCCGAGCATGATGATGCCGACTTCGCCCAAGAACTCCCGCCAACCGTGCAGTGGTTTTGGTAGATGGAAATGCATCGAACTGTCCCCCAGTGAACGAGGCTAGCAGACAGTCGAATGTCCGCAATGGGTCGTTAGCCGACGGTCGGCTTTCGACCCATTGCGCACATTAGTGCTTCTGTTAGTTTCCCGGAAACAGGGGGCTGCTATGAAATTCCGCCTGACGAAGCTGCTGCTGTTCGCGTTCGCGCTGAGCACTTCGTCCGCCGCGCTCGCTGCGCCGCCACCGGGCTTTGATCGGCGTGT
>JAYTFS010000097.1:0-2171 GCA_043734185.1 Pseudolabrys sp.
CGTGGCACCGTTTTAACTTTCGGCGACGGCACTGGCCGGCCGGTATCGGTGCGTTTTGCCACCCGCGCGGCCGAATGGGGCATCCTCCTCGATCCCGAACTGAAATTCGGCGAAGCCTACATGGATGGGACTTTCCTGGTCGAGCAAGGCTCGATCGCGGACGTGCTTGCGATCATGCTTGGGCAGAATACTGACGTGCCGCATTGGGCGCGCCTCCAGGGATTTTTGCGCTACCTCTACCGGCGCCTAGCGCAGTTCAATCCGCGTCTGCGTTCGCGCCACAATGTGGCGCATCACTACGACCTCGACGGGCGGCTCTATTCCCTCTTCCTCGATGCCGACCGGCAATATAGTTGCGCCTATTTCGAAAGCCCCGGCCAATCGCTTGACGACGCGCAGCAGGCGAAGAAACGCCACCTCGCCGCAAAACTTCGACTGACAAAGGATCAAAGCGTCCTCGATATCGGCTGCGGCTGGGGCGGGCTCGGCCTTTATCTCGCGGAATTCGCCGGGGCAAACGTGACGGGGGTCACGCTTTCGCAGGAACAGCACGCGATTGCCAACGAGCGCGCGGTGGAAAAAGGTCTGGCCTGGCGCGCCCGCTTTAATCTGCAGGATTACCGCGATGTCGGCGGCCCGTTTGACCGCATTGTCTCGGTCGGCATGTTCGAGCATGTCGGCGTCAATCATTATGATGCGTTCTTCCGCAAAAGCGCGCAGCTGCTCAAGCCCGATGGCGTGATGATGCTGCATTCAATCGGCCGCTCGGTGGGCCCGAGCCGGACCAGCCCATGGATTTCGAAATATATTTTCCCGGGCGGCTATATGCCGTCGCTGTCGGAGGTGCTGCCCGCGGTCGAGAAAGCCCGCTTGCTGGTCACCGACATCGAGATCCTGCGGCTGCACTATGCCGAGACGCTGCTGCAATGGCGCGAGCGCTTCCTGGCGCACCGCGCCGCGGTCGAGCGCATTTACGATCAGCGTTTCGTTCGCATGTGGGAATTTTATCTGGCGGCTTCCGAAATGGCGTTTCGCGAGCAGAACCTGATGGTGTTCCAGATTCAACTCACCAAGCGTCAGGGCGTGGTGCCGATGACGCGGGACTACGTCATGCTCGAGGAGCAACGCCTGCGTGCCGCCGAAGCGAAACGCTGGCCGCCGCTGCGCCTGGCCGGTGAATAGTTCCGCCACTATGGCGCAGCCGGGAGTGCGTCAAGTCTGATATGACAGGCTCAATTATCCACAGTGATTAACGTGGAAAGCGTTGATCGACGCTATTCAGTCGTCGCGGAAATCCAGTAGCCGTGTAACCCAACCATTCAAAGTTTCGCCTAATTGGCGGAACAGGGATTGTCATGGCTCCTCTCGAATCAACCGCCCGCAAGCAGGCCACTGAGCCTGCCCCCCTCTTTCGTTCCGCACCGCACAACATCGAGGCGGAGCAAGGTCTGTTGGGCGCCATCCTGGTCAACAACGAAGCCTTCTATCGCGTCTCGGATTTTCTCAACCCGGAGCATTTCTTCGAGCCGATCCACCAGAAGGTCTATCAGATTTCGCGCGACCTGATCCGCGCCGGCAAGATCGCCACCCCCGTCACGCTGAAGACCTTCCTCGACGCGACAATCGACATCGGCGGCATGACGCTCGGCCAATATCTCGCCCGGCTTGCCGCCGAAGCGACCACCATCATCAATGCCGAGGACTACGGCCATACCATCTACGACCTGTCGATCCGCCGCGCGCTCATCCTGGTCGGCGAGGACATGGTCAATGTCGCCTTCGACGCGCCGGTCGATTTCTCGCCGCGCAACCAGATCGAGGATGCCGAGCGCAAGCTCTACGAGCTGGCCGAGACCGGCCGTTATGATGGCGGGTTCCAGCTCTTTGCCCAGGCGCTGACCACCGCGGTCGACATGGCAGCGCGCGCCTATCAGCGCGACGGCAAGCTTTCCGGCATGGCTACCGGGCTGGACGATCTCGACCGCATGATGGGCGGCCTGCAGCCGTCCGACTTGATCATCGTGGCCGGCCGCCCCGGCATGGGCAAAACCGCACTCGCCACCAAGATCGCGTTCGGCGCCGCCAAGGCGCTGTTGGAGGAAGCGCGGGCCATCGACCCACACGCCATGCCAAAAGCGCAGATCGCCATTTTCTCCCTGGAAATGAGCTGC
>JAYTFS010000098.1:0-3397 GCA_043734185.1 Pseudolabrys sp.
TTGCGAAGTGCGCCGATATCCTCGGGTTTGACGTTCTCACCGATTGTCTCCAGCATGCCGATGCGCCTTACGCGTTCTTGCGCACGCGCGGCTATCGGCCAAACCGCCGCACCGCCAAGACCTAAGATGAACTCACGTCGCTTCATTCGATCACCTCGTCGGCGCGAGCGACGAGCGTTGGTGGTACTTTGAGGCCGAGCGCCTTGGCCGTCTTGAGGTTGATAAGGAACTCGAACCGCGTGGGCAGTTCGAGCGGCAAGTCTGCCGGCCGGGCGCCGCGCAGAATGCGCACCACGAACTCGGCCGCGCGCTCGCCGATCTCGCTCTGCTTGGGGCCATACGACATCAGGCCACCATCGCGCACGAGTGCGCTGTTCTCGAAGATCGTCGGCAAGCGCTGGTTCTTGGCAAATTCCACGACGCGCTTGCGGTTGAGATTAGTCAGCGCATCGGACACCATCAAAATGGCGTCGGGCCGGTCACGCGTCATCTCGGCGAACGCGTAGTCAAAATCATCGGGCTCGCGCACGCCCAGGGTCTGGACTTTAACCCCGAGAACGCGGGCGGCCTCCTCCGCGGCACGGTAGCGCAGCGTCATGCCGAGATCGGCGGCGTTCCACAGCATTGCTACCCGCCGAAGGTCCGGCACCGCATCCTTGAGAATTTCGAGTCGTTTGGCGCTGAGCTCAGTCGACACTTCCGTCACACCGGTGAGGTTGCCGCCCGGCCGCGACAGGCCTTCGACCAGACCGGTCGCCACCGGATCGCCAGCGCCGGAGATGACGATCGGGATGTCCTTTATCGACATTTTGGCGGCGAGTGCCGCGGGATAACCGAACGTGACGATGACGTCCATGCGGGCGGCCTTGAGTTCGGCCGCAAGACCGTTGAGCCGCTCGGCATGCGCGTCTGCCCATCGTTGCTCGAGAACGAAATTCTTGCCCTCGACAAAGCCGCGCGCGGCTAGACCATCGATAAGAGCCTTGCGGCGCTCGTCGGTTGGGCCAATTGGTGCGGCACCGCTGAGCAGTCCCACCTTATAGATTTTTTCCGATTGCTGCGCGCGCGCAGTGAGCGGCCACGCGCTCGCTGCCGCCGCGCCGCCGAGAGCCAAGATAAATTCGCGCCGTCGCATGCGCCCCCTCAGGCCACGCCTGTTGCAATGCCAAAGCCTATCAGGTTTCCGGCGGCATGAGCATCAGGGTTGCCCGCACATTCCCCCGTGCGCCGCCCTTGCCTTGGCCACTGCATTGCTAAATATCCGCGCGCACGCCAGTCTTTGGCCTCGTTGGACTTGGGATTTGAGTGATCTGGATCAAGTCGTGGGATGGGCCTTGAGCACGGCTGAGCGCGCGGGTCCGAAGCTTTCCGGGCCGCTGCGCCTCATTGCCTTGTTCGGCCCGCTGCTGGCGCTGGGCGGCTGTGCCGACCGCGAGCGGCTGCACGCGGTGCCGGCCATCGATACCGGCCGCGCCAGCATTCTCGGCATAGCCGACGCCCGGGTTTTTGCCAGCGACCCGGCGACCTTCGCCGCGGTATTACAAAAACTGGGGCAACGCGAAATCCAATATTACGCCTCGATCGGCCGTCCGATTCCACCCGCGAATATTCTCGCGCTTTCGGGCGGCGGCTACAACGGCGCGTTCGGCGCCGGATTGCTAGTGGGATTGTCGGAAAGCGGTCTTCGCCCCTCGTTCAATGCCGTGACCGGAATCAGCGCGGGCGCCCCGATCGCGCCCTTTGCCTTTCTCGGGTCGGACTAACGATCCGGTCTTGAAAAAAACTCGCGACCATCGAGCAGCAGGGCGTTTTCATAAAGCGTCCCTTCTTGGCGGCCCTTGTTTCGGACTCGGTGAACGATACGACGCCGCTGAAGCGGCTGATCGCGACTATTGTGGACGAGACAATCGTGACGCGGATCGCTGAAGAATACCGGCGCGGCCGCGCGCTTGCCATTATTACCGCCGATCTCGACGCCGGCGTTCAGGTGGTGTGGGATATCGGCGCCATTGCCGAGAGTGGACGCCCGCAAGCGCTCGCCTTGATCCGGCAAATCATGCTGGCATCCGCGGCAATTCCCGGCGGCTTTCCGCCTGTCATGTTCGACGTCAGTGTCGACGGCGTCGCGCATCAGGAACTGCATGTCGATGGCGGCGCCATCACGCAGACGTTTCTCTATCCGGCGGCAGTTCCGGTCGGCAAGCTCAATGCCGCTGGCCCGCGGCGCGCCCGTACCGCCTACATCGTGCGCAACGGACATCTGAGAGAGGACTGGACCGAAGTCGAGAAAAGCTCGATCGCGATCGCGCTGCGTTCGGTCTCCACGCTCACGACCAGCAGCGGCATCGGCGATATGTATCGCATCTATGCCATCACGAAACGCGACGGCATCGCTTTCAAGCTCGCCCATATCAGAGACGACTTCAAAGAGCCGCACGTGGGCGAATTCGACCACGACTACGTCGCCAAGCTTTTTGAATATGGGCGGGCCAAGGCTGGCGCCGGCAATGTGTGGCAGAACGAACCGCCGGGTCTCGTCGTCAGCCCGCCCGCGCCTCATCGGCAATTTGTTTCAGTGTCGCCCGCAAGGGCCCCGGCGCGGTGACGCGCTGCGGGAAAAACAGCCGCAGCGCCATGCGCCCGTTCTGCAATTCAATGCCCTCCGGATCAATGCCGACGCAGCGCCAGTCGCCGTCGGGAGCGCCCAAGAGTTTGGTGGCATAGAGACGGCAGGCCTCGGCGTGATCGGCGTTCATGTGCGCGATCGCGTCGTCTTGCGCGTCGAGCAGCGCCTGGGCATCCGAGACATCGGTACATATATCCTGAGCACTGAGGTCGACGATACGGCCAAAGCCGGCGACCAGATGCACGCACTTGATCTGCATGCGGTAGAAACAGAAGTCTGCGAAATCAACATACTGTTCTGCGTCGGGGTGACGCAGAAGATAGGCCGTTCGGGCAGAAGAAGAACGCTGCTCGGCCACTTCTCCCATCAGCATCACGCGCGCGCCTTGCAGCGGATCGCCCTCCTTGCGCTCGTCGAGCATCAGCGACGCGCGCTTGTCTGCACCCAAGTTCTTGGTGTGCAACGCTAAACGCGACAGCAAAAAAATCGGCACGCCATCGGCCGCCGTGGCGACGTTAACCAGTGAGCAATAGGGATCGCCCGAACCCTGCATTAATGTCGCAAGCGCCCCCGCCCGCCCCTCCCGCAGCAGTTTCTAGGCAGTTTTCGTAGCATTGAACGCGATATCGGGCTTCATTCGGCTAGTTTCGTCCTTCGGGGTTGAATTCGCTACCGAATCACATAGTTGTTGCAAAGAGGCCACATTTCAGACCCCGTTTCTGGGCTTCAAAACACGCGGGAAACGTCAGCAAGCGACGCATTCAGAGGGGC
>JAYTFS010000099.1:0-4510 GCA_043734185.1 Pseudolabrys sp.
GCGGTTTTCCACCACCACCGGCTGGCCGAGCCGCGTCTGCAGGCCGTTGGCGACAATGCGGGCCACGGTATCGACGCCGCCGCCGGCCGGCACGCAGACAATGATCCGGATCGGGCGGCTGGGAAAATCGCCCGCGGTATTTTGCGCGGCCGCGCCCGAGACGAAAAGCAGCGTCGCAATAATCGGCAAAATAGTGCGGAAGGCTTTCACGCTGCGCCCGCCATTTTTTTCGCCGGAAGTTTCAAATTAAACACCCGCATCGCATTGCCGCCAAGGATATTGCGTTTGGCCTGCTCGTTGAGGAACGGCAGGTCGTAGATCGTTGACGGTAGGTCGAAGTCCCAGTGCGGATAGTCCGACGAATAGAGCAACTGAGTTTCCGCCTTGAGCATGCGGAAGGTCTGCTCCAGCATGGCCATGTCGGTCATTTCCATCGGCTGCGTGGAAAAGAACATGTCGCGCATGTAGTCGCTCGGCAATTTTTTCAGGGCAGGGGCCTCCGACGAG
The DNA here is from genome assembly GCA_043734185.1 of Pseudolabrys sp. Lineage (GTDB taxonomy): Bacteria > Pseudomonadota > Alphaproteobacteria > Rhizobiales > Xanthobacteraceae > Pseudolabrys. The sequence continues at coordinate 508 of JAYTFS010000099.1, forward strand.
CGCATCATATATTCGTTGTCAAAGCGCTGCATCATGAACGGCACCCAGGCCAATCCGCTTTCCACCCACAGCACCTTGAGCTTGGGAAAGCGCTCCGGCAACCCGTTCATCACCCAGTTGGCGAGATGGACCATGTTGTAAAATACGAAACCAAGCGCGTGCACCGAGATGAATTGATTCATCAGGCCGACCGTCTGGTCGGTCCAGTTATAGCCGGCATGAAACGCCAGCGGCAGGTTCATTTCCTCCAGCAATGCATAGGTCTTCATGTAGGAATTGTGATGCACCGGCCGGTAGCGCGCCGACGTCACCATGAAGCCGACCACGCCCGGTCTGCCGCCGAATTCCTGCACGATTTTGTAGGATGCTTCCGCGTCATTGAATGGCAGATAGAGCATCGAGCGGATGCGCGGCTCGTGCGCCAGCACGCGCTCGCAGAGCCAGCGGTTATAGGCGCGCGCCAGCGCCACCTCGACTTCGACTTGCGGGTGCAGGCCCAGTTGCAGCATCGGCGTCGGAAACATCACCGCGACATCGATGCCGATGGCGTCCATCCAACGCCGCGTCAGCGAAATGTCGCGCTGCACGCCGACTTCGGTTTTTTCCATGCCGCGCGTGGCGTAGCGCATGACGCGCCCGCCCATGTCCTGATAGCCGACGCCGGCCGGCAGCATGCCGACGCTTTTGGCGCTGGCCTGGCGCGCGCTGCGCGCAAGCTGCTGCAACACCGGGTCGTCCATGTATTCGAGAATCTCGTCGATCGATTCGCTTTCGTAGTGGTGCGAGTCGACATCGACGATGGGAAAATTCTTGTAGCCGCGCTCGGCCGCCTGCTGCGCGGCGTGCGCGAGCAGCTTCGAGGTGTCGAATTCCTCGATCGCCATGCTGCGAAAATCAGAGAGCGGCAATTCCATATTACTTGCCCGCCCACGCCTGCCACATGCCGAGCTCGAACACCTGCAGGTTCACCGCCTTGAGCATGGCAGTGACTGTCACCATCACCTCGGTCGCAGTCGCCTGTTCGGATGAAAATGCCGGCAGCGCGCCGTCGCGCTCTTGCGCGCGTTGCGTGTAAAGCCGCACGGCTTTGGCCAGCATGTCCTGAATCGCGGCGTCGCTAACGCGCGCTTCCGCTTCAACCTGCAACGACATAGACATCCTCCCCGCGCCGGACCACCTCGAAACTTTTCAGTTTGAGCTTGCGGTCGGCGGCGCATTCGCCGGTTTTCAGATCGTATTCGTAGCCATGCCAGGGGCAGACGAAATGGATTTCGTCAGCGGAAAACTTCTGCCCGGTCCAGGTGCGGTCGGGTGCGATCACGTCCTCGACCTTGTGCATCATCACGCCTTCGCAGGCAGGGCCGCCCTGGTGCACGCAGAGGTTCTCATAGGCGTAGAACTGCCCCTGCCAATGGAACACGCCGATTTCGCTCTTGCCATGGCGCACGATGCGGCGTTCGCCGTCGGGGAATTGCGCGGCCTTGGCGACGAAGACTTCCGGCATAAAAGAGGGTCCCGGCTGCAGACTGTAAAAAGTATGGCACGGCCTTCGCAAAAATCGAAGCCAGGGTTGTGCTGTTCCGCATTGTGGCGACGCGCGCTATCGCGCACAGTCCGCGCGTTGCTGGACAAGGACATTCGTGGATTCATTCCCCATCCTGGGCGCGGTTGCCGGCGCCTATCTGCTCGCGGGCTTCGTCAAAGGCGGTATCGGCCTTGGGCTGCCGACGGTCGCTATCGGCGTGCTCGGATTTCTGATGACGCCGGCGCAGGCCGCCGCGATCCTCGTAGTGCCGTCGCTCGCCACCAATATCTGGCAATTCGTCGTCGGCGGCGACCTGCTCTCTTTGGTGCGAAGGCTGTGGCCACTGCTGGCTGGCATCTGCATCGGCACCTTCATCGGCGCGGCGGTGCTGCCGCGCGGCCAGGGCGCCACGCTCTGGCTCGGCCTGGCGCTGGTGATTTATGCCGGGCTCGGGCTGGTCAAGATTCAGTTCAAGGTACCGCCGCATGCCGAGACCTGGCTCGGTCTGGTGATGGGCACGGCGACCGGCGCTATCACGATTGCGACCGGCATCTTCGTGTTGCCGGGCACGCCCTACCTTCAGGCGATGCAGTTCGAGCGCGACCGCATGGTGCAGGCGCTTGGCCTGTCCTTCACCGTATCGACCATCACGATGGCGATGGCGCTGGGCTATGCCGGCGAGATTAACGCAACGCTGGCTTGGCCGGCAGCGGTCGCGCTTGGCGCGGCGGTGATCGGCATGTCGTTCGGGCAAATCGTGCGCCGCAGGGTGAGCGCGGAGACATTTCGTGTTTGGTTCTTCACCGGCCTGCTGCTGCTCGGCGCAAGCCTGGCGCTGCGCGGGCTATTTTAGTTTTTTCTTTTTCGGCGCCGCCTTGGCGCCAAGCTGCTTGAGCCGCGGGTCTGGCTTGTTGCTTTGCAAGGTCGACTGGATCGCCTCGCGCAACAGCGCGTATTTCGATTTCGGCCAGCGCGCGACATGGATGTCGGCAAGGAGCTTCGCCGACTTGCCGAACACCACGACACGGTCACCGACGCTGATGGCTTCCTCAAGCTGGTGCGTGATCAGGATCGCGGTCGAGCCGCATTCGCGCGCCAGCGCGAGGAAAGTCTCGCGCAACTCGGCCGCCGTCACTTCGTCGAGATGGCCGAAGGCCTCGTCAGCCAGCAGGATATCTGGCTGCACAACGAAGGCGCGCGCGATGGCGACGCGTTGGCGCATGCCGCCGGACAGTTCATGCGGATAGGCATTGACGAAACTACCGAGCCGCAGCCGCTTGAGCCAGGTGAGCGCGCGGCTGCGCTGCTCGGCCTCCGGCATGCCGATCAATTCAAGCGGCAGCTTGGCGTTGTCGAGCGCCGAGCGCCACGGCAGCAGGCGGTCCTGCTGGAACACGGTCGCGATACGCCCGCGGAAATGATCGAAGTCGCCGTGCGGGGTCTTGTCGCCGATCCGGATCGAACCTTGGGTCGGCGCTTCCAGCCCGATCATCAGGTCGAAGAAAGTGGACTTGCCGCAGCCGGTCTGGCCGACGATCGCCACCACCTCGCGCGGCGCAATCGTCATGTCGAGCCGGTCGATGGCGACCACCGACTGTCCGGTGGTGGTCTGCCGGAACACCTTGCGCAATCCGCGCACTTCGATGGGCGGCGGCACGCTCATATGCGCGACGCGAAGTTCATGCGCGCCACCGCAACAGGCGCGTCTCGACCCGCGACACGATGGCTTCGAGCAGGAACAGTAGCGCGACCAGCACGATGGTCCAGGCAAATACGTCGGCGACCGAGAACAATTCCTGCGCCACCGACAATTGATGACCGATGCCGGTCACCGCGCCGACCAGTTCCGCGATGGTGACGACGCGGATCGCCAGGCTGATATTGACCTTCCAGCTGGTGAAAATCGTCGGCACGATCGCCGGCAGCATCAGCTTGATGAAATACTGCAAGGTGGTCGGCCGGAACGATTGCATCATGTGGCGCAGTTCACGCGGCACGCTGCGCATGGCATCGAGCGTATCGACCAGGAACACCGGACCACACACCACCACCAGCACGAAGCCGATGCGGAATTCAACGCCCGGAAACCACAGCACCGCGAACAGAATCCACGACACCACCGGCACCGCCATGAACAGGCGGATGATCGGGTGCAGGTATTTTTCCAAGGGTTCGGAATTATACATCGCCATCGCCAGCGCGATGCCGAGCACGAAGGAAGCGGCGAGAGCGCCCAGCACCCGCGCCAGCGTCACCACAATGTCGATCGGCGTGATGGTGGCGATGCTTTTGGCGATCCGCACCAGGCTCGGTATCGCGAAAGGCGGAATTCCTAGATAGGGCGCGAGATAAGAAAGCCCCTGCCAGACAATGGCGAAAACCAGCAGGGAGATGAACGTCTGCCGCGGAAACGTCAGGCTCGGGGCAGACGCTCCTAGTTCTTCATGGGGCATAGATGATCTTGTCGTCCGGCATCTT
>JAYTFS010000100.1:0-2437 GCA_043734185.1 Pseudolabrys sp.
GCGGTTTGTCCCACCCAGTCCGCGAGGGTCGAGCGATCGAGGTCGATCCCGTCGCGGGCGTAGATCCCGGCCTGACGATACAGCGGCAGGTGGTCGCAGTATTTTGCCACCAGCACATGCGCCAGCAAGCCGGGTCCGGCCAGGCCGCGATAGATGGGCAGGCTGGGTGCGGGCGCCTGCGCGATCGCCTCGCAACCCCGGCACGATAATTTGGGACGCACATGCCGGGTGACGCGGAACGCGCCGGGCACATACTCCAGCACTTCGGTGACATCTTCGCCGAGCGGGCGAAGCGTGCCGCCGCATTTGGGGCATTCGCAGGGGGCGGCATGCTCCACCACATCGCGCGGCAGCGCCTCGGGCAACGGCTTGCGCACGGGCTGGCGCCGTGGGATTTTGGTGTCGGTCGCGGCGGGTTTTTCCGCCTCCGGCGGGGTAGCTTGCGCCACCTGCTCTTCGAGTTCGCCCAGCACCAGTTCAAGCTGTTCGATCGCGACCCGCAACTTCTCCGAGGAAGCGCCGAACCGCTCGCGCAGCAGCTTTGCCAGGCGCAGCTTCAACTGTTCGTTGCGCAGCACCTGCTCCTTCAGCCCATTCAGCGCGGCTTGCAAGTCGGTCGCATGCTGTTCAAGCGCAGCGGCATGCTCGTCTTCGCGATGCAGCAACAACGTCCGCAACGCGGTCACGTTGCGCGGCAATGTTGCGGGATCGAGCGGTGTTGGCATGCCCGAATCTTCCCGCATCGATCCGCGTCGTGGCAAGTAATTTCTTGCTATAAACACAGTTTTTTCAGTCCGCCATCTCCGGGCGCCAAGTGCGCACCGGCATCCGCCAATCGATGCCTTCCAATAACATCGATAATTGTGCCGCCGTCAGCGATACAGCACCATCCTTCGCTTGCGGCCAAACGAAACGGCCCTTTTCCATCCGCTTGGAATAGAGACACAGGCCTTGGCCGTCCCAGCTCAACAGCTTCAGCAGATCGCCACGACGACCGCGGAAGGCGAATATCTGGCCGCTGAACGGGTCCAGATTGAGGGTCTGCTGCACCAGGGCGGCCAATCCGTCAAAGCCCTTGCGCAGGTCGGTGACGCCCGCCGCCAACCACACGCGCACGCCAGGGCGTGGGGCGATCATCCGCGCAGCACCGTCATGACACGCCGCAACGATGCCAGACTGACCGCGTTGCCGACGTGCAGGCGGCTGCCGTCCGGCAACATGATCTCAATCGTATCGGCGGATCGCGGTGAGGCGACCGCAGACGATGGCATCGAAGCGAGCGGGGCCGGTTCGGCCATACGAACAGCCACGAAGCGCGCCGACGGTGCCGCAACAAGCTGGCCCAGACGCACCCGACGCCGCCAGGCATGCAGCAGGCTGGGGTAAAAATCATGCCGTTCCGGAACGTGTCAACGACTTTGATACAGCCGGGTTTGGAATTTAAGCTTTGTCTTATTGCGTTGGGTCGGGCTGTTTTTGGCGTAGGGACTTTGTGGCCGCTGGTGCAGATCGGGCCATTCGATATCCTGACGATGGTCGTGCTTGAGTTCCGCATAGCGTTACGTGACGGATCGCCGTGGAGCCGGTCCGTGATGCATGGAGCAACCGGCGGTAGAGACTGTCGGCACGCGTGACGCAGTGATGACGGAGGAAAGGCACGGGACGATCGCATGATCTTGAGGGCCAGGAGCGGCATTCAGGCTGCTTGTTTCGGCGTGGGCGGGTTGATCCATGTCGCGGTCGGTTTGGCTGGCGGTATCGGCGGCCTTTTGACGAACCGCCCGGGATTTTCACGGAACGCCTGATCGAGGGTGACCTGGCGTGCCGCGTGAACGGCGTCGGTCTGGCCGTAATGCACCTGGTCCGGTGTCCTCAGACCGATTCCGGTATGATGATGGTCCTGGTTGCACCCGTCGAAGAAGCTGCGGCAGAAGGTTCTGGCATCCTCGATGCAGCCGAAGCGCTTGGGGAAGCGGGGCTGATGCTTCAGTGTCTCGAAGTGGCTTTCCGAGAACGGGTTGTCGTTGGAGGCATGCGGGCGGTTATGCGAACGGGTGACGCCGAGATCGGCCAGCAGGAACGCCGTGGCCTTGGCTTTCATCGGACCGCCCCGATCGGCGTGCAGCGTGAGCTGGCCAGGCGGCACGTTGTGTTTTGCGATCGCATCGTCGAACAAAGGCTTGAACAGGGTCGCAGTTTCGGCGTCGGCTATGCACCAACCGACAACGCGGCGGCTGAAGATGTCGAGGATGACGTAGAGATAGAAATAAGTCCATTTCACGGGCCCATCAGTTTGGTGATGTCCCATGACCAGACCTGATTGGGTCCTTCGGCTAGTAATTCCGGCTTTCGATAGAGGGGGTGACGGAGTTGATTGCGGCGTTCACGAACTTCGTCGTGCCCGGCGAGAAGGCGATACATGGTGCGGATCGAACAG
>JAYTFS010000101.1:0-25559 GCA_043734185.1 Pseudolabrys sp.
CGCACTTCGCAAGGGGCTGAGGGAGCTTGGCTACGTCGAAGGAAAAAATCTGACCATCGACTATCGTTCAGCCGACGGGCGCCCCGAGCGCTTCCCGGCGCTCGCAGCCGAACTGATTGCTTTGAATGTCGACATGATCGTGACGCGGGGAACGCCAGCGGCGCTCGCTGCCAAGAACACCACCAAAACCATCCCGGTGGTCATGGCCGCGATTGGTGAACCGTTGCTGCTGGTTGCGAGCCTCGCCCATCCCGGCGGAAACATTACGGGCTTTAGTTCTTTTGTGACCGATCTCATGGCGAAACGCGTTGACCTCCTCAAGGAGATAGTGCCCGGGCTAACGCGCATCGCAGCAGTTTTAAACATGAGCAATGGCTCCCAGCCGGATCAGTGGACGCAAATACAGGCGTCGGCACGCGTCGTGGGCGTTGAGGCCAAGCTTTTCGACGTGCGAAAGACCGCCGATTTCGAGCCGGCATTCGAGGACGCAAGAAAACGACCCGGCACCGCGGTGATCGTCGGGATCGATACGCTAACCCAGGCCAATCAACAGCTCATCATCGATCTCGCCATCAAGTATCAGCTGCCGGCGATCTATGCATCGCGCGAATTCGTCGATGCCGGCGGATTTCTGACCTACGGCGTGAACTATCCCGATCTTTATCGCCGCAGCGCTACCATGATCGACAAGATTTTCCGCGGCGCCAAGCCCGCCGATTTGCCGGTCGAACAGCCGACAAAATTCGAAATGGTGATCAACCAGAAGGCCGCCAAGGCAATGGGATTGCCAATTCCACAAGGCATCCTGTTGCGCGCCAACGAGGTGATCGAATGAGGCGGCGCGAGTTTATTTTAGGTCTTGGCGGCGTGGCGGTATGGCCGCTTGCCGCACGCGCGCAGCATGCCGGAAAAATCCCCCGCGTAGGATTCATGGGCAACTCGACGGCGGCGCTCGAAGCCAACCTTGTCGGGCCGTTTCGCACCGCCTTGCGCGAGCTCGGCTACGAAGAAGCCCGCAACATCGCCATCGAATACCGATGGGCGGAAGGGGATTATTCGCGCTTTCCCGCGCTCGTCGCCGAATTGCTGGCGCAAAAAGTGGATGTGATCGTCACGGCCGGAACGCCTGCAGCGCTCGCCGTCAAGGCGGCGACCACGACGGTGCCGCTTGTCATGGTAGCGGTGGGCGATCCTGTCGGCACGGGCATCGTCACGAGCCTCGGCCGGCCCGGCGGCAACATTGGGCTTAAGTTCGATTGCGCCGGAACTGGAGGGCAAGCGGCTGGCGCTGTTGCGGGAAGTAGTTCCAACGTTGTCGCATGTCGCCATTTTGTGGAATCCGGCCAATCCCTTTCACGCTACTTCATTGAAGCAAGCGCGCACCGCGGCCGAACAGTTGCGGATAAAATTGCAGTCCGTCGAAGTACGGGCGACGGAAGAAATCGATGCCGCCATCGTTGCAATGAAAAACGAAAGGCCAGAAGCGCTCATGATACTGGCGGATCGCGTGTTCCTGCATGACCGAAAGCAGTTGATGGACTTCGTCACGGAAAGCCGGATGGCCGGGGTCTATGCTTACCGTGAACTGGTCATCGAGGGCGGCCTCATGTCGTTTGGGCCAAACTATGCCGACATGCACCGGCGCGCCGCGAACTTCGTGGACAGAATTCTCAAAGGTTCCAAGCCCGCCGATCTGCCGGTCGAACAGCCGACCAAATTCGAGCTGGTCATCAATCTCAAGACGGCAAAAGCACTCGGCCTGACCGTGCCGCCAACATTGCTCGCCATCGCCGACGAGGTGATCGAATGAAGCGGCGCGAGTTCATCTTGGGGCTCGGCGGCGCGGCGATGTTGCCGCTGGCTGTGCGCGCGCAGCAGCCGGCGATGCCGGTTGTCGGGTTTCTTAACGCTCAAGGGGCTAGCACTCGCACGCATTTGATGGATGCGGTCAAGCAAGGACTGGCAGAAGCGGGCTACATCGAAGGCCGCAACGTCGTCATCGAATATCGCTGGGCGGAAAACCATCTTGACCAATTACCGGCGCTGGCGGCGGACTTGGTTCAACGGCAGGTGTCGGTCATTGTTGCGACAGGTGGCGCCCGCGCGATACTTGCGGCGAAGGCGGCTACTTCCACCATTCCAATTGTTTTCACGTCAGGAAGCGATCCAGTACGAGCCGGTCTTGTCCCAAGCCTGAATCGCCCGGGCGGCAATGTAACTGGCGTGAGTTTCCTCACGGACGCGCTTGGCGCCAAACGACTGGGCCTGCTTCGTGAAGTCATGCCCAAGGATGCGACTGTCGCGGTGCTCATGAACCCTAAAGGCCCCGACACGGCTCAATTGAAGGACGTTCAGCTGGCAGCTGAATCGATCGGGCAGCCAATCAAAATTGTGAATGCAACCAGCCAAGAGGAAATCGATTCAATCTTCGCGACTTTTTCTCAACTCAATGTGGGAGCTCTATTGGTCGGTGCCGATCCATTCTTTAACGACCGCCGCGATCAGATCATCGCGCACGTCGCTAGCCTTTCGATTCCCGCTATCTACGAGTTACGAGAATTTGCCGCGGCAGGCGGCCTGATGAGCTACGGTGCCAGCCTCGCAGACGCCTACCGGCGTTCCGGGATCTACGCCGGCCGCGTCTTGAAAGGTGCCAAACCGTCGGATTTGCCGGTTGAGCAGTCAGTCAAGTTTGAATTCGTTATCAACCTCAAGACCGCCAAGGCGCTCGGCATTGCCTTGCCGCCGACGCTGTTGACCAGCGCCGACGAGGTGATCGAGTAGACGGGACGCTGCCCACGATTTTGTGCGCCGCGAGAGCGCTTTCCGTGATCGCCAAAGCCGGCCGGATGCGCCACACTGAGCCCAAGCAAAAAATCTTGGGAGCGAAACGATGCGCAAAATTCTGTTCTCGATTCTGCTGAGCGTTGCCACCGTGCCTGCGATTGCCGGCGAACCATTCGTGTTGCGCGACATGGGCTCGTTCCATGTCGGCGGCCGTATCGTCGAAATCACCGGCAAGCCGGTGAAAGAGGTCGTGTTCACGCCGGGCGGCGTGCCGGCCAAGGTCGACCCGAACGGCAAGTACACGGTCGAGCAGATGTACGTTCAGTATTTCCTGCCGCAGAACAAAAAAGGCAAGCTGCCGCTGCTGCTCTGGCACGGCGGCGGGCTCACCGCGGTGACTTACGAGACCAAACCGGACGGCAAGCCGGGCTGGCTCAATTATTTCATCCGCGCGGGCTGGGACACTTATATCTCCGACGCGATGGAGCGCGGCCGCGCCGGCTGGAGCAGCACGTTCAAGGGCGAGGCGATGGAGCTGCCATTCAACGATCCATGGGAGCGTTTCCGCATCGGGCCGATCGGCTCCTGGAGCGATGACGAGGCCAAGCGCGCGACCTTTCCGGGCACGCAGTTCCCGACCGACGCCTATCCGCAGTTCATGAAGCAGGGCGTGCCGCGCTGGGTCACGACCGATGCGGAGATCGTGAAGGCCTACATCGATCTGATCGACAAGGTCTGCCCGTGCGTCGTGCTGGTGCACAGTCAGTCCGGCACGTTCGGCTACAAGGCGCTCGAGGCGCGGCCGGACAAGGTGAAGGCGCTGGTCGCGGTCGAGCCGACGCTTGCCGGCGACAAGAGCAAGATCGATACGGTGAAGGGCACGCCGATCCTCGTCGTGATCGGCGACAACGCCAAGGATCACCCTCGCTGGAAGAACATCCGGCAGAACAGCGTGACCTATTCCGAGGCATTCAAGGTCGCCGGCGGCGACTTCACGCTCGTCGACCTGCCGGACGCCGGCATCAAGGGCAACTCGCACCTGATGATGATGGACAAGAACTCGGACGAGATCGCCGGGATGATCCAGAAGTGGCTGGTCGCCAAAGGTTTGGCCGAGTAATCGCTGCGCCGGGCTTATCGCCACGCGCGTTAAACATATTCTCAGGTTCCGCATTGCTGCAACGCAATGCGGCCTGCGTTCCCTGCATGGCATTTAGTCTTGGCAATTCAGGATGTTCGTGCATATGGTCGCGCGCTTTTGGATGAGGGGCTATACTTACGTCTATAGCCGAAAGGGCCTAACGGCCTGCTGACGAGAAGGCGGTCAACGTCCGCCGGCGTGGGAGGAATTCGCGTGAAAGAAACGGGTGCGCGCAACGACGCCTTTGGCGCCGACAAATTTGGATTCAAGGGGCTCGGCGAAGTTCATTGGAACCTGACCGAGGCGCCGCTTTACGAGCACGCCATCGCCGCGGGCGAAGGCTCAATCGTCGACGGCGGCGCGTTCTGCGCCGAGACCGGTCATCACACTGCCGTTCGCCCAAGGACAAGCACACGGTCGTCGATGCGCTCACCGAGAATTCGGTGTGGTGGGACAGCAATCGCAAGATAACGCAGGAGCAGTTCAACACCCTGCTCGCCGACTTCCAGGCGCATGCCAAGGGCATGAAACTGTTCGCGCAGGACCTCTACGGCGGCGCCGACCCGACCTATCGCATCAAGGTGCGAGTATTCACGCAATTGGCCTGGCACTCGCTGTTCATCCGCCAATTGCTGATCCGCCCGGAGCGCTCTGAGCTCGCGAAGTTTGTCCCCGAACTCACCATCGTCGATCTGCCGTCGTTCAAGCCCGATCCCAAGCGCCACGGCGGCCGCGAAGGCTCCGACACGCAGGTTGCGATCGATTTCACGCGCAAGATCGTGCTGATCTGCGGCTCGTCTTATGCCGGCGAGATGAAGAAGTCGGTATTCACCACGCTCAACTTCTACCTGCCGGCGCAGAACGTGGTGCCGATGCACTGCTCGGCGAACGTCAGCCATGAGGGCGAGAGTGCGCTGTTCTTCGGCCTGTCGGGCACCGGCAAGACCACGCTGTCATCGGATCCGGACCGCATTCTGATCGGTGACGACGAGCACGGCTGGGGCCCGAACGGCATCTTCAACTTTGAGGGCGGCTGCTACGCCAAGACGATCAAGCTTTCGCAGGAAGCCGAGCCGCAGATCTGGGACGCCACCAACCGTTTTGGCGCCGTGCTGGAGAACGTGGTGTTCGATCCCATCACCCGCGTTCCCGATTACGACGACGATTCGAAGACCGAGAACACGCGTTCGGCCTACCCGCTCGACTTTATTCCCAACGCCTCGCGCACCGGCCGCGCCGGTCACCCGAAGAACATAATCTTCCTCACTGCCGATGCCTTCGGCGTGATGCCGCCGATCGCAAAGCTTTCGCCGACGCAGGCGATGTATCACTTCCTCTCGGGCTATACGGCCAAGGTTGCCGGCACCGAAAAGGGCCTGGTCGGCGTCGAGCCGGAATTCTCGACCTGCTTCGGCGCGCCGTTCCTGCCGCGCAATCCGTCGGTCTATGCGGATTTGCTGCGCCACTACATCAATCAGCACGGCTCCGACGTCTGGCTGGTCAATTCCGGCTGGACTGGCGGCAAATACGGTGTCGGCCGCCGCATGCCGATCAAGGCGACGCGCACGCTGCTCACCGCGGCGCTCAACGGCTCGCTGAAGAATGCCGACTTCCGCACCGATCCTTATTTCGGCTTCGCGGTGCCTACGTCAGTGCCGGGCGTCGAGCCGCATCTCTTGAATCCATTCAAGACCTGGAAAGACAAGGCCGAGTTCGACCGTACCGCGCGCGATTTGGTCGGTATGTTCCAGAAGAATTTCACCAAGTTCGAAAGCCACGTCACCGCGGACATCAAGGCGGCGGCGCCGGAAGTGCGTATCGCGGCGGAGTAGTTTTTCCGTCCACCGACATAAAAAGGGCGGCCACTACGGCCGCCCTTTTCGTTTCAAGCGAGACGCAAGACAATCAGTTGCTTGACTGCTTCGCCAACTGGCCGCCGATGCGGTTGAAGCGTGCCTTTTGCTCGGCATTGAGCGAGGCATAGAAGTTGCCGAGCGCGGGCTTCACGGTGTTGGCCGCTTCGATCATGGCATTGAGCCGCATTTCCATGGCCTCCAGCCGGCCGGTCGGGGTCAGCGGCGTTTCGTCCGGACAGGCGGCCTGCAGGGTGGAGACGGCTTGCGAGGTCGCATCCTCCAGGTGCTTGAGTTTGGTTTCCTGCGCGTCGGTCGGCTTGACCGCGTCTTCGATCTTCTCGATCGGCAGGTTGGTCAGGCCGGGCTTCTGCTCCTTGCAGCTATTGGCTTCGGTCGCGGACGCCTGAGCCGACGATCCCGTGGTGGCGGGCGCTGCCGCCTGCTTCGGGCCGATCTCGTTGAAGCGCTCTTTCTGTTCGTCGCTCAACGAAGCGTAGAACGTTTCCAGCGCCGGACGCACGGTCTGCACCGCGTCCAGCGTCGCATCGAGCCGCGCGGTCATCGCAGTCAGGCGGCCCGGAGGCGTCAGCGGGAAAGCGTTTTCCGACGGGCACGACGCCTTGAACACGGCGGCTGCCTTTTCGCCGGCGCTTTTCACGCCGCCGAGCAATTGCTTCTGCTCGTCGCTAAGGCCGACCTTCGCAGAGATGTCGGCGACCGGCCACGCGGTGACGCCGCTGCCAGGCTGTTGGCACAACTGCTGCACGGCGGCATAGCTCGCGCGCGGCGCGGGCTGCGCTGCCGGTCCGACGTCGGCATAGTCCTGAACGTATTCCGGCGGTGGGCCGCCTTCGCCGAAGAACACGCCGTCGAAGAAGTCGTCATAGGCGTAGGCGAAGTAACCGTCCTCGTAGCCGCCCGGCCAGAACGCGTAGTCGAAAATATCCGAATAGGCGTAAGGCCAGAACACAGGGCCCGACCAGGCAACGAAGCGGGCGCGCTGGTTGTTGCGCCAGGCCTGATGCGCTGCAAAGCCCGCGCCGGGCGCAAAGTTATTTTGACCTTGCGCGTTCACGCCTTGGCCGCGTGCCGCAAACGCTGCGGCAAAGCGGCCTTGCCGCGCAACTTGCGGGGTCAAGCGGGCCTGACCATTGCGGCGCGCACCAACCGTGAGCGCGTTGGTCGAAACCGCCGCGTTGGTGCGGGCATTCGGCTGCGCCAGCGTGCCGGCGCGTTGCGCCCGCAATTCCTCACGCCGCGCAGCACGCTGCGCCGGCGGCAGCGCACGCAAGGCGCGTTGTTCCTGGCGGATCTGCGCCCGGGTTTGGCGTTGCGGGGTGGCGGCCTGCTGCGCCGCCGCCGCTGCTGCCTGCCGCGCGGCCGGCGACGTCGTCGCGGCGCCGCGTGCCGCGGCCCGTTGAGCCGCGCGTTGGTCGGCGGTAGCGGCGGTTCTTGCCGCGTCCCTCGCCGTTATGCGCGGCGCTTGCTGTGTGGCGGCGCGCTGTTGAATGTGCCGCTGCGGCGAGGCGGCACGTTCTTGAATCCGCTCCTGCCGCTGCTGGACGCGCTCCTGCAAGCGCTCTTGCCGCTGTGGCGCCACGCGCGGTTCGGCGGCGCGTTGGGGCGCCTGCTGTTGCGGTGCAATTCGGGCGGCCGGCGGTGGCGGCGCGGCGCGGGCTGCGGGCGGTGGCGGCGCGGCGCGGGCTGCGGGCGGTGGTGGCGCCGGCCTTGCAGCAGGTGCCGCAGGCGCGGGTCTTGCCGCAGGGGCAGCAGCCTCGGGCTTCTTCGGCGGATCTTGCGCGCCGGCGCTCAGTGGCATTGCGACCGCGGTCGCGAGCAGCATGGCTGCGAAACGTCCTAGTGATTTTGTCATAATTCATTCCTCTACGGCCCAGCTACTCCAGGCCATCAACCATCCAACGGGGCAAATGGTTGCTTCCTTCGCCAGGAACATTTCCGATCATGCAGTTGTGATCGAAGATGAACGGTTGGTAATCCCAGCCGAATGCTGCGCAAAAAGCCACGCCGGAGTTGCCCCCGGCGGCGATAAGACACGTTAGTTCTGAAATTACTGCTTGGCGCCGGTGGTGCGCAGGCCGCCCAGGCGCTCGATCAATTCGGCGGTCGGATAGGAATCTGCCGGCAGGCCGACTTTCATTTGCGCCTTCTTGATCGCCCCGCGGGTCTTGGTGCCGACTTTACCATCGGGCTCGCCGATGTCGTCGCCCTGTTTGATCAGCAGGCGTTGCAACTCCAGCACCTGCGGCGGCTGCAGCACTTCGATATCGGCAGGCCCGCGATTGACCGCCGGCGCCCCGTCGAGGCGGGTAGCGAAATAAGCGACAGTGGTGACGTAGACCATCGACGAATTCCAGCCGAGCAAGGCCTGGAAATTGTCGTAGGCGAGGAAGGCCGGTCCATTGCGGCCCATCGGTAGCAGCAGCGACGCCTTGACGCCGTCCGACGGCAGCGAGCCGTTGGCGCCGCGCACGCCCCACGCCACCCACTGCGAACGCGGAAGCAAGATGGCGAGGTCGGCCTGATCCCAGGGCATGTCGCGCGGTACTTTGACTTCCTGCAGCCACGGCTCGCCACGCTTCCAACCCAGGCTTCTGAGGAAGTTGGCGGCGGAGGCAATCGTGTCCGGCGTGCTCTTGACCAGATTGCGCTTGCCGTCGCCGTCGTAGTCGATGCCGCTCTTATAATAGTCGGAAGCCGTGAACTGCATGGCGCCGAGCTCGCCCGCCCAGTCGCCGCCGTTCATTTCCTCGACCTGCAGGTCGCCGCGCTGAACGATGCGCAGCGCGTCAAACAATTGCGTGCGGAAAAAATCCGGGCGGCGGCAGTCATAGGCCAAAGTCGAAATGGCGGCGAAGACGTTGCTGTTTCCGGTGTTGGAGCCGAAGTCGCTTTCCAGGCCCCAGAACGCGGTGAGGATCGGGGCCGGAACGCCGAATTCCTTCTCGACCTTGGCAAACAGGGCGGCATTTTCCTGCATCTTCTTCAGACCGTTCGCCATGCGCGGATTGGCGAGCATGCGATCGGAGAATTTCAGGAACGACTGATTGAACACGCCCTGCGCGCGGTCCTTGTTGACGATGCGCTGCTCGAAGGTCATGTGCGGGGAGGCGGCGGCAATCACCTGCGGCGAAATTCCCTGCGCGATGGCGTCCTTCTTGAAATCCGCGAGCCAAGCCTCGAAGGTGCCGGTGTTCTGGCAGGTCGCGGCCAGCGCCGGCGCTGACAACACGACGGCCAACGTGACAATCACCCATTTCAATGCCGTTTTGCGCATCGTTTTTATCCGCCCGTTTTGAGATTCGCGATCAAATCTGCCCAACCCCCGGCCGGGGTCAAGCGCCAAAGCGGATAAGCGTTAAGACCGATTTTTGAGCAAGGAAAGTTCGAAATTAACGATCGTAAGGCCGCTATCTGGCGGCTTGCGCGCGATCGTTATTGCGGGCCCGGTTGCTGCCGCGGGTAATGGTCGCCGCAGCCGGTTCCACCGCGCCCGGGTTGGGCGGCATGATCTTCACGTCGGCCAGCTTGTCGCGCGACGTCTTCGATAGGCCTTGGTAGGCATTAACCGGCGTGAACTCCGCGACGTTGTTCTTGGTGCCCGCGTATGCTGCCAAGCCGCTCTTGGTCGCCACGATGTCGCCAGGCCGAAGCGTCGGATCGTTCTTCACGTCCAGGCGTGCCAATCCAAACGCATCCCGTCCGTTGCAGGTGCAGCCAGCCACCAACTGCTTGCGATAGACGAAGGCGTTGGCGAGATCGGCATAGCGGCTGCCGTCGCTTGCCACCGCGTTGTCGATGCCCGCGCCGGAATAGAGCCGGGTCTTGCTGGCCGGGCAGAATGCGTTGCAGGACTCGGCCGCGCTCATGCCGGCATGGGCCGGCACCGGGAAGAAGTGACCGTCGCAACTGCGCACGCAAAAGGCCTTGCCGCCAGTGTCGGCGCGCTGCTGTGGCGCACCGCCGAGATTGGCAAACGGATCGGCAAAGGAGGAAATGGAGGTAGGTTCGCGGGGAGCCTCGACAGCATGGCGCAGGCCGCCGAAGATCCGCTCGAAAATGCCTTGCGCCGACGCGGGCGTGGATGCCGCCCCCAGCGCGAGCAGCCCTAGGGCGAAGCCGACTGCCGCCGCACTTCTGCCAAGGACCTTCATTGCGATACCCTGTTGTTAGTTGTTATGCGCGCCCGCTAGCTTTCTACCTACGCTGGCGCCATGTCCATCAACGTCCATGTCGCTGGAAGGTTGCGCCTCACTTTGGCTGCAAGGACGTAACGGGCGGCACAGTGAAGGGCCTGTTAGACACAATAAGGCCGGGTTACACTTGGTTTTTGTGAGATTGCGGGGCAAAAGTGGACACGTCGGCCGGGATCGAAATTGCGAAGCAAACTTTGTTTTCCGGCGGTCTTGTTCTGGCCTTCGGCATTGCCGCCGGCCTGCTGGCGCAGAAGATCAAGATTCCCGATGTCGCCCTATTTTTGATCGCCGGCATCGCCGCCGGTCCGGCGGGGCTTGGGCTGATCAACATCAGGGCCGATTCCGCGCTTTATCAGATTATCCTTTTGTTTGGGGCGAGCTACATTCTGTTCGACGGCGGCGCATCGCTGCGCTTCAACGTCTTGAAACGAGTGTGGATCACGATTGTCGTGATCTCGACGATCGGCGTGCTGATCACCGCCGGCGTGGTCGGCGTCGCCGCGCATTTCGTCCTTGGAGTCTCGTGGATTGTCGCGCTTCTGCTGGGCGCTGTGCTTTCCTCGACAGATCCGGCGACGCTGGTTCCTATCTTCCGTCAGATCAAAATTCGCGACCGCGTGGCGCAAACGGTGATGAGCGAGTCGGCCTTCAACGACGCCATGGGCGCCATCGTCACCTTCGGCGTCCTAGCGGCCGCGATGGGCACCGGACAATTCTCGGCTCCAGCAGCCGTGTTTGACCTACTCAAGCAATCGTTCATCGGCATAGTTGCGGGCGGGGTGCTGGGTTATTTGGCCGCGCTGCTGATCGCGCATGAGCGCTGGGGTTTTCTTGCCGACCACGCGCCGGTGGTGACGCTGGTGGCGGTCATCGGCGCCTATTTCGCCGCCGATGGCTTGCAGGCCTCGGGGTTCATGGCGGTGTTCGTGTTCGGCGCCATGATCGGAAACAAGGGCGCCTTCGGCTTCAAAATGTCGGCGGGCGAGGCGCAGAAACTCGACGACTATGTCATGACGACCGCGTTCATCATGCGGCTGTTCATTTTCATCCTGCTGGGCGCGCAGGTCGATTTCCAATTGATGGGCCAATATTGGCTCGGCGGTGTCATCGTCGTGACCATTCTCATGCTGGGGGCGCGGCCGCTGACGGTTTTCTTTTGCGCATTGCCCGACCGGCGCGCGAGATGGAGCTTCAAGGAAATGCTGTTCATGTGCTGGACCCGCGAGACGGGCGTCATTCCCGCCGCGCTTGCCGGCTTGCTGCTCGGCATGAAGGCGCCCGGCGCTCAAATGATCGCGTCGGTGACTTTCATCGCCATTCTGATGACGATCCTGATCCAGGCGCCGACAATCAGGTGGCTTGCGGCTAGACTGGACCTGCTGGAAGAACGCAAAAAACGCAAAACAAATTGAACAGGGAGGACTGCAATGGCTGCCAATGTCCGTTTCAGCAATCCGAAGACCATGGCCAAGCCGCCGGGCTACACCTATGTGGTCGAGGCGACCGGGCCGAACCGGCTGATCTTCATCGCGGGCCAGCTCGGCCTCGACATCGACAATAAATTGGTCGGCGGGCCGGGCGATTTCCGGGCGCAGGCCTTCAAGGCCTTCGATAATCTGCGGCTCGCTTTGGCCGACGCCGGTGCGACGTTCAAGGATGTCGTGAAGCTCAACAATTATCTCACCGACATGTCGCACATCGGAATTTTCCGCGAAGTGCGCGACGAATTCGTTCATACCGCCGCGCCGCCGGCCTCAACCACGGTGGCGATTTCGCAATTGGCGCGGCCGGGTGCGCTGTTCGAAGTGGAGGCGATCGCGGTGCTGCCGGCGAAGGGTGGAGCGAAGCCAAGCAAAGCCAAGTCGGCGGCGAAAAAATCCAAGAAGAAGAAACGCTAAGCATGCGCATTACCGGCATCGCCGACATCGTCGTTCCGATCTCGTCCAAAATCGCCAACGCCTATATCGACTTCTCGCAGATGACGGCCAGCGTGGTCGCCATCTTCACCGATGTCGTGCGCGATGGAAAATCCGTAGTCGGCTTCGGCTTCAATTCGAACGGCCGCTACGCGCCGCAAGGCCTGCTGCGCGAGCGTTTCATTCCGCGGCTGAAGGGCGCGAAGCCCGAGGAGATTGTCGACGCGCGCGGCGTCATCGATCCGGGCAAAGCCTGGGCCGCGATGATGAAGAACGAAAAGCCGGGCGGCCACGGCGAGCGTTCGGTGGCGGTCGGCGTGCTCGACATGGCGCTGTGGGATGCGGTGGCGAAAGCCGAAGGTGTGCCGCTATGGCGGCTTTTGGCCGACCGCTACAATGGCGGGCAGGCCGACAAGACGGCGTGGGTCTATGCCGCCGGCGGCTACTATTATCCCGACAAGGACATCAGCGCGCTGCAAGACGAGATGAAGCATTATCTCGATCTCGGCTATCGATGCGTGAAGATGAAAATCGGCGGCGTGCCGCTCAAGGACGACATCAAGCGCATCGAGGCTGCGCTCAAAGTGGTCGGCGGCAAGGGCGAGAATTTGTGCGTCGACGTCAACGGCCGCTACGATCTCGACGAGGCGCTGGCCTGCGGCGACGCCATCGCACCCTACAAACTGCGGTGGTACGAAGAGCCGCTCGATCCGCTCGACTATCTGCTGCACGCGGCGCTGGCGACGCGCTACGCGCCGCCGCTCGCCACCGGCGAGAATCTGTTCTCCATGCAGGACGCGCGCAATATGATCCGTCACGGTGGATTGCGCGCTGACCGAGACTGGCTGCAGTTCGATCCGGCGCTGTCCTATGGGCTGGTGGAATATCTGCGCACGCTCGACATGCTGGCGGCGCACGGATGGTCGCGGCGGCGCTGCGTGCCGCATGGCGGGCATCAGTTCGCGTTGAACATCGCCGTGGGTCTCGGGCTTGGCGGCAACGAGTCATATCCGCAGGTGTTCGCGCCGTTCGGCGGCTTTGCCGACAACACCGCGGTCAAGGGCAGCCGCATTTCGATGCCCGACATTCCGGGCATCGGCTTCGAGGCGAAGAACGCGCTCTATGCGGTGATGAAGCCGATGCTGGAGCAGGGCGCGCGATAGTCAGCGCGCCGTTGAATAGGCTAGCCAGATCGCGATACCGGCCAGCAACAGCGCGAGCGCGCGCCGCACCGGCTTTCGCCGCGACTCACTGGTGGCAAAATGCTGCAACTGGCGCGCCAGCAGTACGATGGCGGAGTGCACGGCGGTCGCGATGATGACGAAGATTCCGGACAGCATCAGCGTCTGCAGCACCACTAAACCGTCGGGCCGCACGAAGTTTGGCATCACGGCGATAAAAAACACCGCCGCCTTGGGATTCAGCAGATTGGTGATGAGGCCGCGCTGAAAGGCGAGACGGGCATGGCAGTGGGAATCGCTGGTGGCGACATCGGGAGAGGTTTCCGTATCCGAGGACCAGGTTTCCCACGCGAGCCACAGCATGTAGGCAACGCCGGCCCAGCGCAGGATTTCGTAAAGCAAAGATGAGGCGTCGATGAGGGCGGCAACGCCCAGCGCGGCCAGCAGACCATAGATCGCGTGTCCGATCGCTACTCCGGCCACCGCCGCCGCGCCGGCTTGCCAGCCGCGCGAAAGCGACAACACCGCGAGGTAGCCCATATTGGGGCCGGGCGTAATTTCGATGATCAGCGCCGTAAGCGCGAAGGCGCCGAGCGACGTGCTGAACGGCTCGGCCATGCGATTAGCGCCTCAATGCGCTTCGTCCCAGTTTCCGGCGGCGCGGGCGTCGACCTGCAAAGGCACGTGCAGCGAAACCGCCGGGTGCGGGGCTTCCTCCATCACGCTTTTGACGATCGGGATGGTTTTCGCCACTTCGCCTTCCGGCACTTCGAAGATCAATTCGTCGTGCACCTGCAGCAGCATCTGCGCCTTGAGCTTGGCCTTCTCGAGTGCGGGCTCCATGCGGATCATGGCGCGGCGAATAATGTCGGCGGCGGAGCCTTGCAGCCGCGCGTTGATCGCGGCGCGCTCGTTGAAGGCGCGGATCGAGGCGTTTGAGTTCTTGATGTCCGGGTAGTGGCACTTGCGGCCGAACAGCGTGAGCACGTAGCCGTTGGCGCGGCAGAAATCGCGTGTCTCGTCCATGTAATCGCGGATGCCGGGGAAACGCTCGAAATATTTCTTGATGTAGGCGCCGGCTTCCTCGCGCTCGATGCTCAGTTGATTGGCGAGGCCAAAGGCCGAGATGCCGTAGATGATGCCGAAATTGATCGCCTTGGCGCGGCGGCGGATTTCACTCGGCATGTCCTTGACCGGCACGCCGAACATTTCCGACGCCGTCATGGCATGAATATCGACGCCATCCTGGAACGCCTTGCGCAGCGCCGGCACTTCCGCGACTTCCGATAAAAGCCGCAGCTCGATCTGCGAATAGTCCGCCGACACCAGTTTCATGCCGGGCGACGCAACAAAGGCCTTGCGGATCTTGCGGCCTTCCTCGGTGCGGATCGGAATGTTCTGCAAATTCGGTTCTGAAGACGACAGCCGCCCCGTGGAGGTGGCGGCGAGCGCGTAGCTCGTGTGCACGCGCTTGGTATCGGCATTGACGTAATTCGGCAGCGCTTCGGTGTAGGTCGAGCGCAGCTTCGACACCTGCCGCCAGTCCAGAATCTTGCGCGGCAACTGATGGCCTTGCTCGGCCAGTTCTTCCAGCTCGCGCGCGCCGGTCGACCATTGTCCGGTCTTGGTCTTGGTGCCGCCTTCCAGCTTCATCTTGCCGAACAGAATGTCGCCGAGTTGCTTGGGCGAGCCCGGATTGAGCGGCTCGCCGGCCAGTACCTTGATCTCTTCTTCCAGCGCGCCCTGCTTCTGGGCGAATTCGCCGGACAGCCGCGACAGCACCTGGCGGTCGATCGAGATGCCGCGCCGCTCCATGCGCGCCAGGACGGAAGGCATCGCGCGCTCCAATGTTTCGTAAACGCTATCGACGCGCTCGGCGGCGAGCCGCGCCTTGAGCGCGGACCACAGCCGCAACGTTACGTCGGCATCCTCGGCGGCGTATTCAGTGGCCTTGTCGATGGCAACGCAGTCGAATGTCACCTGCGACTTTCCGGAGCCGGCGACGTGCTGGAAATGGATGGTGTCGTGGTTGAGCCAGCGCTTGGCGAGGTCGTCCATGCCGTGACCGCCTTTGCCGGCGTCGAGCACGTAGGAAATCAGCATGGTGTCGTCGTAGCCGTCGATTTCGATGCCGCGCTGCGCGAACACCAGCCAGTCGTATTTCATGTTCTGCGCGATCTTGACGACGCTTCTGTCCTCGAGCAGCGGCTTGAGAAGCTTGAGCGCCGCGACTTCCGGGATCTGGTCGGGACACAGCTTGGATTCCGGCGCGAACAAGTCGGCGCTATTGGCCGGCCCGCCTTCCCGGTGACCGATCGGCACATAGCAGGCTTCGCCCGGTGCGACGGCCAGCGAGAAACCGCACAAATGCGCCGTCATCGGATCAAGGCTGGTGGTCTCGGTATCCACCGCGACCGCGCCGAGTTCATAGGTGCGCGCAATCCATTCTTTGAGGCGCGGCAAAGTGCGCACGCATTCATATTTCGAGCGATCGATCTTGGCGTGGCGCGCTTTCTCGGCGCGCGCCGCGGCGAGCGAGATCGGGGTGAGGGCGGCGTCGCTGGCGTTGCTGACAGAGGAAGTCATTAGCTCTGCCGCAAACAAATCGCCGCGAGCAGCCGGCGCAGCAGCAGCCGGCTTGGCCGAGGGCGCGGATGAAGTCAGCTTGCCATCCGCCTCGATCTGGCTGGCGTCGATGCCGCTTTTCTCGGCGACGCGGCGGGTGATGGTGGAAAACTCCATTGCCTTCAGGAACGCGATCAGATTCTTGTAGTCGGGCTCGTGCACCGCGAGTTGGTCGACGGGCACATCGAGCGGCACGTTCTTGTCGAGCGTCACCAGCTTCTTCGAAATCCGCGCCAGCTCGGCATTGTCGATCAAGGTCTGGCGCCGCTTGTCCTGCTTGATCTCGCCGGCGCGCTTGAGGAGCGTTTCCAGATCGCCATATTCGCCGATCAGCTGTGCCGCAGTCTTGACACCGATGCCGGGAACGCCCGGCACGTTGTCGGATGAATCGCCGATCAGCGCCTGTACCTCGATCACCTTATCGGGGGCGACACCGAATTTCTCCATCACTTCGGCAGCGCCGATGCGCTTGTCCTTCATGGTGTCGTACATCGTGACGCCATTGCCGACGAGCTGCATCAAGTCCTTGTCGGACGACACGATGGTTGTGGTCGCCTTGGCCTCGCAGGCGAGTCGCGCATAGGTCGCGATTAGGTCGTCGGCTTCGAATCCCGCCTGCTCCAGGCACGGAATTTCGAAGGCATGCACCGCCTCGCGGATCAGCGGGAACTGCGGGATCAGGTCATCCGGCGGCGCGTCGCGGTTTGCTTTGTATTCTTTGTACATCTCGGTGCGGAAGGTTTTCTCCGATTTGTCGAACACCACCGCCAGGTGGGTGGGCTTGTCGGATTTCATTTCCGCCAAGAGCTTCCACAGCATGTTGCAGAAGCCGAGCACGGCATTGACCTGCAAACCGTCGGATTTGCGGGTCAGCGGTGGCAGCGCGTGATAGGCGCGAAAGATGTAGCCGGAGCCATCCACCAGAAAGAGGTGGTCACCCTTTTTGAGCGGGCGGGCGCCAGGGTTCGAGGCGGCGGCTTTGGGTTTTGATTTGGCGGAGGCCGGCATGGCCCGAATGTGGGCCGTCGGCCGCGCTTTATCAATCCGCCGATTGGAGCCTGTGGACGCCGCCTTATTCCGCCGGCTGCAACGACGTGTGCTTGGGCTTTGGCTTGCGGCTCAGCCAGAATCGTGCCGGCCGTTCGAACAGGAAGTCGGCCCAGGTTCCGCGCGCAACCCAATACAGCGCGAGCGAGCCGAAAATGCCCGCCGCGGTGATGAGCACCGACATCGTGCCGATATCGGGGATCAGGCCTGTATTGAGCAGCAGCGTGCGCGTGGCTGCCATCGGCAGGAAGAAAGCGAGGTAGATGACAATCGAGTTGCGTCCGCAGTAGCGCAGCGGGCGGAATACATCATGGCGGGCCATCAGCGCGGCGATAGTTGCCACCGCGGCGGCGCCGATCAGGCCCAGGCCGAGCGAGAAGACCGGCAGGCGGGCGAAGCCTTCATAGACCGTCATGCCATTGAACACCGCCCACAGCACGAGCAGGCCGAGCGCCAGCCCGCGTTGCGCCTGCGCGCGCGCGGTGAAGGCGAAGATCTGGCGCGCAAAAATGTAGCCCGTGTAGAAATAGACAAAGCGGGCGGCGAATTCGTCGATCACGACCCAGCCGGTTTCGATATGCGCCATTTCAAGCGCGGCGCTGATGGCCCAGATCAGCGCAACCGGCGCGCGGCGCACGAGTTTCGTCATCACGAAGAAAATAGGCAGCAGGTAGATGAACCAGAGCGTGCCGAAGGGGTCGATGAACGACAGCAAATAGAGTCGCATGGCCTCGCCGGCGCCGTGTTCGATAGCGATGACTGGCGCCTTGAACGCGAACTGGATGGTCATCCACAGCAAATAGAAATAGGCGAAGTGCACGACCTTGCGGTCGAGATAAGTGCGCCAGTCGCGGTCGATCACCTGCGCGAGGAACAGGCCCGAGATCATGAAGAAGTCGGGCATGCGGAACGGCCGCGCGAATTCGACGAGGCCATGCAGCCAGCCGGTTGTTCCGGCGGCGGCTTCCACGCCGAGCGTCGAATGCATTATCACCACAAAAACGATGCAGAAGCCCTTGGCGTAGTCGGCCCAGTCGACCCGCCCGTTGTGCATTTGAACGCCTTTCATGATTCCGTCATGCCATAGATCGGTTTCAACGATCTAAACGCGGTCTTATAAAATACGCATTGTTTTGAA
Organism: Pseudolabrys sp.; assembly: GCA_043734185.1. Lineage (GTDB taxonomy): Bacteria > Pseudomonadota > Alphaproteobacteria > Rhizobiales > Xanthobacteraceae > Pseudolabrys. The sequence goes on from JAYTFS010000101.1 coordinate 17,906, forward strand.
GCTCTCGCGCCGCGCAACGCCCTCTGCTATGCAAGCGTCGCCGACTTCGGTCGGATTTCGTTAACCAATCTTGCGCCGGAAGTTAATAATGCGCGTTGCCATGATCGGCACTGGTTATGTCGGCCTCGTCTCCGGGGCCTGCTTTGCCGATTTCGGCCATGAGGTGACTTGCGTCGACAAGGACAAGGCCAAGATCGCCGCGCTCGGCAAGGGCGAGGTGCCGATCTACGAGCCGGGCCTCAAGGACTTAGTCGCGACCAACGCGCGCGCCGGCCGGCTTAAATTCACGACCGATCTGCCCGCCGCCGTTAAAGCCGCCGACGCGGTGTTCATTGCGGTCGGCACGCCGTCGCGCCGCGGCGACGGTCACGCCGATCTCAGCTATGTGTTCGAAGCCACCCGCGAAATCGCCGCTGCTCTGGACGGCTTCACGGTGGTGATCACCAAGTCGACCGTCCCGGTCGGCACCGGCGACGAAGTCGAGCGCATCATTCGCGAAACCCATTCCAGCGCACAATGCGCGGTGGTGTCGAACCCGGAATTCCTGCGCGAAGGCGCCGCCATCCAGGACTTCAAGCATCCCGACCGCATCGTGGTCGGCACCGAAGATGCGCGCGCGAGAGAGATAATGACGGAAATCTATCGCCCGCTTTATCTCAACCGCTCGCCGATCTTGTTCACCGGCAGGCGCACCGCCGAGTTGATCAAATACGCCGCCAACGCGTTCCTTGCGACCAAGATCACGTTCATCAACGAAATTGCCGACCTGGCCGAAAAGGTCGGGGCCGATGTGCAAGAAGTCGCGCGCGGCATCGGGCTCGATAACCGCATCGGTTCGAAATTTCTGCACGCCGGACCGGGCTTTGGCGGCTCGTGCTTTCCCAAGGATTCGGTGGCGTTGATCAAGACCGGTCAGGATTTTGCGTCGCCGCTGCGCATCGTCGAGGCGGTGGTGGCGGTCAACGATTCGCGCAAGCGCGCGATGGCGCGCAAGGTCGCGAATGTGCTGGGCGGCCAATTGCGCGGCAAAACCGTGGCCGTGCTGGGCCTCACGTTCAAGCCGAACACCGACGACATGCGCGACTCGCCGTCGATCCCTCTGGTCACGGCCTTGCAGGACATGGGCGCCAAGGTGCGCGCCTTCGATCCGGTCGGCATGGAGCAGGCCAAGCCATTCATGGATGATGTCATATTTTGCAACGACGCCTATGCCTGTGCCGAAGGTGCTTCCGCGCTGGTGATCGTCACCGAATGGGAACAATTCCGCGCGCTCGATTTCAAGCGCTTGAAGGCAATCATGGCGCAGCCGGTGCTGGTCGACCTGCGCAATATATACCGGCCCGAGGAACTCGCCCGTCACGGCTTTGCCTATGAAAGCGTGGGACGGGTGCGGAAATGATTTTTCATAAAAGTTGCTGTCCCCCGCGCAAGCGGGGGACCCGGTAACCGCCGACATCGCTGTTTCATCTATGCCCGGGTTTACTGGATCGCCCGCTTGCGCGGGCGCTGAAGACGATGCGCAATTTCGACACGCCGCTTCCCATCGACGACGCGCTGCCGCGTCTTACCGCCGCGTTGCGCGCGAATAATGCCGCCGTGCTGGTGGCGTCGCCAGGCGCTGGCAAGACCACGCGCGTGCCGCTGGTGCTACTCGACGAGCCGTGGGCCAAGGACAAGAAGATTTTGCTGCTGGAGCCGCGCCGGCTTGCCGCGCGCGCCGCCGCCGGCCGCATGGCGTCGACGATCGGCGAGCAGGTCGGCGACACGGTCGGCTTGCGCGTGCGCTTCGGCTCGAAAATCTCCAAACGCACGCGCATCGAGGTCATCACCGAAGGCGTATTCACGCGGCTGATCCTCGACGATCCATCGCTCGAAGGCATTGCCGCGGTGCTGTTCGATGAATTTCACGAACGGTCGCTCGACGCCGATCTGGGACTTGCTCTCGCCAGAGATGTGCAACTGGCGCTGCGCGAGGACCTCAAAATTCTGGTGATGTCGGCGACGCTCGATGGCGCGCGCGTGGCGGCGCTATTGGGCGATGCCCCGGTGGTCGCCAGCGAAGGCCGTGCCTTTGCCGTGGAGACGCGCTATCTCGGCCGCGATCCGCGTGCGCCGATCGAACGGCAAGTGGCGGACGCAGGCGCGCGCGCGCTACGCGCGGAAGCCGGCTCGCTGCTGGTTTTTCTGCCGGGTGCCGCCGAAATCCGCCGTACCGAAACGCAACTTAAAGAGCGTATCGATGATCCAAGCGTCGATGTTGTGACACTTTATGGCGCGCTCGACGGGCGCGAGCAGGACCGCGCCATTTCGCCGCCGCCGCCGGGGCGGCGCAAGGTCGTGCTGGCAACGTCAATCGCGGAAACCTCGCTCACGATCGAAGGAGTGCGAGTGGTGATCGACAGCGGCCTGGCGCGGGTGCCGCGCTATGAGCCCGATGTCGGATTGACGCGGCTGGAAACCGTGCGAGTCTCGCGCGCTGCCGCTGACCAGCGCCGCGGCCGCGCCGGGCGCACCGAACCGGGCGTCTGTTACCGGCTGTGGGATGAGCCGCAGACCGGTTCTTTGGATCCCTATGCGCGGCCGGAAATCCTGTCGGCCGATTTGTCTTCTTTCGTACTCGATCTGGCGCAATGGGGCGCAACCGATCCTGGCAAGCTCGCCTTTCTTGACCCGCCGCCGATGCCTGCGCTGAACGAAGCCAAGGCGCTGCTCAGCGAGCTCGGCGCCATCGATGCGAATGGCCGCATCACGGCGGAGGGCCGCAAGTTGCGCGCGTTGCCATTGCCACCGCGGCTGGCGCGCATGGTGGTCGATGCGGGCGCGGAAGGCGCCGGCGAACAGGCGGCGGCGATTGCCGCGGTGCTGACCGAACGGGGGCTCGGCGGCGACGATGCTGATCTCCGCCATCGGCTCGACCAGTTCCGCCGCGACCGCTCGCGGCGTGCGGAAGACGCGCGCGCGATGGCGAAGCGGTGGGTCGATACGCTCGAAGCGGTAGGAAAGGATGACGAGGCTTCACCGGGTTCCTTGCTCGCCTTGGCCTATCCGGATCGCATCGCCAGGAATCGCGACAGTGGAGGCGGTGCCTTTCTGCTCGCGAGTGGGCGCGGTGGCGCGGTCGACAAGACCTCGGCGCTGGCGCGAGAGCCATTTCTTGCCGTTGCCGAGTTGACCGGCGCGGCGGCGGCGAGCCGCATCGTGCTGGCAGCGCCAATCACGCTAGCCGAAATTGAGACGCGGTTTGCCGGCAAGATCGAGGACCGCGACACGGTGACGTTTGACGCAGCCTCGGCTTCGTTGCGCGCGCGGCGCAGCCGCCGCCTCGGCGCGCTGGTGCTGGCGGAGCAGATCAAGCAAGTCACGCCTGGCGCCGATACTGCAGAAATTTTCGCGCAAGGAATAATCGATCTGGGCCTCGACAAACTGCCTTGGGGAAAACCGGCGCTGCAATTTCGCAATCGCGTGACTTTTCTTCGCCGTTCCGAAGGCGAGGAGTGGCCCGATCTTTCCACCGAAGGTCTCGCGCGCAACGCAAGCGAATGGCTGGAGCCGCTATCGCTCGACAAAACCGCGCGCAACGAATTATCCGCCGGGGCGCTGTCCGACGCCGTCACGGCGCTGGTGCCATGGGCGCTGCGCCGCCGGATTGAGGCCGAAGCGCCAACCCATTTCACCGCGCCGTCCGGGTCCGTCGTGCCGATCGATTATGAAGCCGAACAGGGGCCGACCGTATCGATCCGCGTGCAGGAATTATTCGGTCTCGCAAGGCATCCGGCGATTGCCGGCGGCCGCGTGCCGCTTGTGCTCGAACTATTGTCGCCGGCGCACCGGCCGGTGCAGGTGACGCGCGATCTGCCGGGTTTCTGGCGCGGCAGCTATGCCGATGTAAAATCGGAAATGCGCGGGCGTTATCCGCGACATCCCTGGCCTGACGATCCATTGACCGCGCCCGCCACGCGGCGCGCAAAACGGCGCGGCGAATAAAATTGCCTGCGCCGGTTTAACGATCTGCTCATCATTCGCAAAACGCACTGGGGTCAAGAGGTCCCCCGTTAAGGCGGTGTTGAAAATGACCATGCGAGTTTCGCTCCATGCGGAACATTCTCATTATTGCCGCCGCGGTATTGCTGATTGGCGGTTACGTCGCGCGCTTCGCCGACCGGACAGTCGTGCATCCTGCTGCCCAGGTGGCGGCCGTGCAGCCGGCTTATCAGCCGCGCGAGCCTGTCAGCTCCGGCCGTAGCCTCAGTATTGATGCCGACCGCCGCGGTCACTTCAAGGTCGATGCCCGCATCGAAGGCCGCCACATCGACTTCATGGTCGATACCGGGGCCTCGCTGGTGATCCTTCGCGAATCGGATGCGGCTCAGGTTGGCATTCGCCCGATGCGCAGCGACTATACCCGCACCGTCTCCACTGCCAATGGCCAGGCGAAGGCCGCGCCGGCCAAGCTCGACCGCATCGAGATCGGCGGCATTACAGTCTACGACGTGCAGGCCTTGGTGATGCCGGACGATGCGTTGTGGCAGAATCTGCTGGGCATGACATTCCTGTCGCGGCTCAAGCGCTATGAATACGCCAATGGCCGCTTGGTACTCGAACAGTAGGCGTCTGCATTCCTGCTTCTCTCGATCTTGTGTTGACGGAGCGCTTTGCGGCTATCCGGCGTTAGGGTATGGAAATTGCTCTTGCGAATTGTGACTCACTGTTCGATTTGAGGACCTGATGTTTCCAACGCCAAAATCCGCGCTGACGCCCAATACCTATGAATATGAATCCTCGCCGCTGGTGAAGCCGACTGGCTTTCGCGAATATGACGCGCGCTGGCTGCTGGAAAAAGAAATCAATTTGATGGGCGTGCAAGCGCTCGGCATGGGTCTTGGCGCGCTGATCGGCGAACTGGGCGTGAAGCGCGAGATCGTCACCGGACACGATTTCCGCAGTTATTCGGCCGCCGTGAAAATGGCGCTGGTGTCCGGCTTGATGGCGTCGGGCTGCAAGGTCCATGACATCGGGCTCTGCATCACGCCGATGGCCTATTTCGCCCAGTTCGAACTGGACGTGCCTTGCGTCGCCATGGTCACGGCGTCGCACAACGACAATGGCTGGACCGGCGTGAAGATGGGCGCCCACCGGCCGCTCACCTTCGGGCCGAACGAGATGACGCGGCTGAAGGAAATCGTGCTCCGCGCCCGTTTCGACTTCAAGGCCGGCGGCTCTTACGTCTTCGTCGAGAATTTTCCGGCGCGCTATATCGCTGACGTGACCAAGCGGCCGAAGCTCAAGCGCAAGATTCGCGTGGTCGCCGCCTGCGGCAATGGCACGGCCGGCGCCTTCGCGCCCAAAGTGTTGGAAGCGATCGGCTGCGAGGTCGTGCCACTCGACTGCGAACTTGACCACACCTTTCCACGCTACAATCCGAACACCGAAGACATGAAAATGCTGCACGCCATGCGCGACGCCGTGCTGGTCAACAAGGCCGATGTTGCGCTTGGCTTCGATGGCGATGGCGACCGTTGCGGCGTGGTGGATAACGAAGGGGAGGAGATATTCGCCGACAAAGTCGGCGTCATGCTGGCGCGCGACATGTCGTCGCTGCACAAGAACGCGACTTTCGTCGTCGACGTGAAATCGACAGGGCTGTTCCTCACCGATCCGGTGCTCAAAGCCAATGGCGTCAAGGTCGATTACTGGAAAACCGGGCATTCCTACATTAAGCGCCGCGTCAATGAATTGGGCGCGCTCGCCGGCTTCGAGAAATCCGGGCACTTCTTCTTCAACAAGCCGTTCGGCCGCGGTTATGACGACGGCATGATCTTCGCGCTGGCCGTTTGTGACATGCTCGATCGCAATCCGGGGAAGAGCATGGCCGATCTGCGCAAGGCGCTGCCCAAGACTTGGGGCTCGCCGACCATGGCGCCGCATTGCGACGACGAAAAGAAATACGGCATTGTCGATCAGGTCGTGAAACATTTCGAGGGGATGAAGGCGCGGGGCGAGAATTTTGACGGCCAGCCGATTCGCGATCTGGTGACTGTCAACGGCGTGCGGGTCACGGTCGAGGACGGCACCTGGGGCCTGGTGCGCGCGTCGTCGAACAAGCCAGAACTGGTGGTCGTGGTTGAAAGTCCGGCGTCGGAGGCCCGCATGCGCGAGATGTTCAAATCGGTCGATGCCGTGCTGCGCACGCACCCGGAAGTCGGCGAATATAACCAGACGATTTGAGGCCGCTTTCGCGCGGCGCGGCAGTCTGCGAGACTGCACTTATGCGCATTGCCATCCTCGGCGCAGGTCCAGCCGGCCTTTATCTGGCCTATCTGATCAAGCGCCGCCGCCCCGACGCCGACGTCACATTGGTCGAGCAGAACCCGGCCAACGCCACCTTTGGCTTCGGCGTGGTGTTCTCCGACCGCGCGCTGGAATTCCTGAAGGATGACGATCCGGAGACCTTTGCGGCGATCGTGCCGCAGATGGAATCATGGAACGACATCACCCTCGTTCACCGCAATGAGCGCATCGCCATCGATGGCATCGGCTTTGCCGCCATCGGGCGGCTGAAACTGCTGCAATTGTTGCAGGCGCGCGTGCATTCGGTAGGTGTTGAGCCGCAGTTTGGGCGCGCCGTGACCTCGCTCGACGAATTCGGCGACGCCGATCTGGTCGTGGGCGCCGATGGCGTCAATTCGCTGGTGAGGCGTAGCTTCGCCGAACAATTTGGCGCCAACATCATCTATCTCGCCAATCGTTTCGCCTGGTTCGGCACCTCCCAGGTTTACGAAACTCTGACGCAGACCTTCCGTCACACGCCGATTGGCGATTTTAACGCGCATCATTACCGTTATGCGCCTGGACGCAGCACCTTCATCGTCGAGGTAGACGAGGCGACCTTTGCCCGTGCCGGCTTTGAAAGAATGGAGGACATGGAATCGCGTGCGCTATGCGAGAAGGTATTCGCCGACGCGCTCGAAGGCCGCCGGCTGATTTCCAACAATTCGGTCTGGCGGCGGTTTCCGCAGGTGTGGAACGAGCGCTGGTATCACGAGAAATATGTATTGATCGGCGATGCGCTGCGGACCGCGCATTTTTCCATCGGCTCGGGCACGCGGCTTGCGATGGAGGACGCCATCGCGCTCGACCTCGCGTTGGCCGCCCAAGGCGACGATGTTGCTGCGGCATTGCCCGCGTTCGAGGCCGCGCGGCGGCCGGTCGTGGAAAAGATCGTCACCGGCGCAATGGCCAGCGCTACCTGGTACGAGCAATTTGCGCAGTACATGGAGCTTGCGCCAGCCGAATTCGCCATGAGCTATATCATGCGGTCGGGCCGCATCGACATTGAGCGTCTGCGCAAGCTGTCGCCGCGCTTTGTGGAACGATATGAGCGCGAGCGTGATATATGAGGTAGATCTAGTTGCGCTGTGCGGTATCGAGATACAGTTTGCGTTAGAAAAGGGCCTATTACATGAGTGCGCATCACTATCACGCCGTCATCTGGATCGATCATCGCGAAGCCCGAGTCTTCCATTTCAACCCGACCGATGTCGAGAAGCTGGTTCTTCATCCGGATCATCCAACCAAGCACATCCATCACAAGGCGAATGAAATCGGCAGCGGCCACGTCGCGGCGGACGATGAGTTCCTGCACGCGGTCGCCGCG
>JAYTFS010000102.1:0-5320 GCA_043734185.1 Pseudolabrys sp.
GGGCGAGATGACCAAGGCGGAGTGGGAGAGCCTGTGCGACGGCTGCGGCCGCTGCTGCCTCAACAAGCTGACCGACGAAGAGACCAACCAGACCGTCTACACCGACGTCGGCTGCAAGCTGCTCGACGGGCAGACCTGCCGCTGCACCGACTATCCCCGCCGCCAGGCCAAGGTGAAGGACTGCATCAGGCTCACGCCGCGCAACGTGGCGCGGCTCGCCTGGCTGCCGCCGACTTGCGGCTACCGGCTGATCGCCGCCGGGCGCGATTTGTATTGGTGGCACCCGCTGGTTTCCGGCGACCTGGAAACGGTGCATCTCGCCGGCGTCTCGGTGCGCGGCCGCGTCACCGCGAGCGAGAAGGACGTGCCGGACGAGCGGCTGGAGGAGTATGTCGTGAGTTGGCCGGGCAAGTGGCCCAAAGGCGCGAAGCGGAAGCCGGCTGCGAGTTAGTTCGACCGCGGCGCTATCGCAAAATCGTACATCGGCATGCCGCGCGCATTGCCATAGGTGAAGTGCCACCATTCGCGGAAATAATTCTTGAAGCCGTGCACGCGCATGGCCGCGACCAAAAGCGCGCGCGAGAATTTCTGGTCAGCGTCGATCGCCCTGCTGGACGTGTGGCTCTTGGGGTCGAAGCAATCGAATCCAGTGCCCATGTCGAGGCTTGAGTCGGGCGCGCGCGCGGCGGCCGCCCCCGTGCAGGCGCCATAGCGCGCCGCCGGATCGTAAGGCTGTGTTGGCGTCTCCGGCAGCTTGATCAGCGTGAGGTCGATCGCCGTGCCGGTCGAATGCGCCGATTGCGCGGCGATATAGCCGGAAGCAAACAGCGTGCGCTTCTCCAGCGCCGGGAAAAACCGCTTGGTCGCTTCGCCACGCGTGTCGTCATTCGCCCACCGCACAAACGCGGCGGCCGCGCGCGTGGGGCGGTAGCAGTCGTAGACTTTCAGGCTCATGTTTTCGCGCACGAGGTCGGCCTGCACGAGCTTGAGCGCCTGCGCCACCTCGCGCCGCAGCACGCATTCGCCGGCGTCATAACCGGAAAGTTGACGGCCGGTGAAATTATCCCGCGTCGCATAGCGCATGTCCTGGACGATGCCGGGCTCGACATCGCTTAGATAGACAAAGCCCGTGGGAAGCGTATCGCGTGCCAAAGTGGGCGTCCCAAACGCCACCATCAGCGCGATTGCGAAGGGCCAAGTGTGATTCCGCATCGGGAACGACTCATATCACACCCCACACCTGCGTTTTGCCCCATTGCAATGCCGCGGCACAAGCGGCATCAAGCGCGTTCCATGGGTCCAAAAGCCGAAAAATCCAAACCGCAGGCGGCCGCCGTAAAGGCGGACCGCGTGCTCACGCATCCCGAAATCCGCGCCATCGTGCTCGGCATCATGCTGGCGATGTTTCTGGGCGCGCTCGACCAGACCATCGTCGCCACCGCGCTGCCGACCATCGGCCGCCATTTCGGCAACCTCAACGACCTGTCCTGGGTGGTGACCGCGTATCTTTTGACCGGCACCGCCTCGACGCCGCTCTACGGCAAGCTGTCGGATATTTACGGCCGGCGCGGCGTGATGCTCACCGCCATCGGTATTTTCATCGCCGGCTCTCTTGCCTGCGCGCTGGCGCCGAGCATGACCTGGCTCATCTTTGCGCGCGCGCTGCAAGGGTTTGGCGGCGGCGGGCTGATGGCGCTGGCGCAGACCATCATCGCCGACATCGTTTCCCCGCGCGAACGCGGCCGCTATCAGGGCTATATCGGCGCGGTGTTTGCGGCGTCGTCGGTCGGCGGGCCGGTGCTCGGGGGATTTTTGACCGAGCATCTCGACTGGTCACTGATCTTTTGGATCAACCTGCCGATGGGTCTCGCCGCCCTCGGCATGACCTCAAGCGTGCTCCGGCTGGTGCCGTTTCATCCGCGCAAGCACCGGCTCGACCTGCTTGGTGCGGCCTTGATGATGAGCGCTTCGATCGCGCTGCTGCTGGCACTGTCCTGGGGCGGGCGGCGCTTCGACTGGATCTCAGGTCCGATCGGCGCGCTGCTGCTGACGTCCGCGATTCTGTGGGGGCTATTTGCGTGGCGGCTGGTGTCGACGCGCGAACCGTTCTTGCCGCTGACCGTGCTGGGCAATCCGGTGGTGCGCTGCGCCGCGCTCACCGGCGCCTGCAACATGGGATCGCTGGTCGGCATGACGATCTTCGTGCCGCTGTATTTCGAAGTTGTGCTGCATATGTCGGCGAGCCAATCGGGCCTCGCGCTGATCCCGCTGATGGGCGCTACCGTCGCGTTTTCCACCATCACCGGGCGGCTGATGACGCGCGTCGAGCGCTACAAGCGCATGCCGCTGATCGGCTTAACGGTTGCGATTTTATGTCTCGGCCCGCTCGCGATCTGGCCGGGCTCGATGCCGATCCATCTGGTGCTGGTCCTGTTGATGCTGATCGGCGCGGGCCTCGGCACAGTGTTTCCGGTCTCGACCGTGTGCCTGCAGAACGCGGTGGCACGCTCGCAAATGGGCATTGCGACCGGCGCGGCCAACTTTTTCCGCGCATTGTTTTCGGCGCTGATCGTCGCGGTGCTCGGCGCCATCGTGCTGGGCGGGCTCGGCGGCGTGACCGGCATGGCGGTGGAAATGCTCGCCCGCACGGCCTCCGCGCCGGAGTTGGCTTACGCCTTCCGCTTCGTGTTCATGGCCTGCGCGCTGGTGCTCGCCTTCGGCATGGCATTCCTGATTGCAATGGAAGAGCGCCCGCTCAAGGGACCGTCCGGACCGTCGGCGGGAGCAACGGCGCCCTCGGGCCCGGCAACGCCGATCCCGGGCGAGTGGGGCGTCCGCAAAACACCGCGCGCGCATAACTAAAAACCCCGGCGCGAAGCCGGGGTTTTCGATGTTGTCGAAGATTATGCGAGGCTTAGTCGCAGTATTTACAGGGCGGGAATTCGCGGCTGTAGACCGGCTGCGCCAGGAATTTGTCCTTGCCGTAGGTCCAGAACTGGCTGACGGCGGGATAGGTCTTGAGCACCGTGTTCCAGAGCTCGGTGTTTTCATAGCCGAACAGCTTCTTCTTCTCGACCTTCTTGATGTAGATGTTCTGGATCGGATTGCGCATGTCGTCGAAGCTCACCGGTCCGCGCGGCACGTCGATTTTCAGCGCCGACATCATCTTGATGAACTCTTCGGGACCCGGCCATTTGCCGCCGGTCTTTTTGTAGACCTCGTGAATCATTTTCGCGGTCGCGTAATTGCTCTCCGAGAAGTAGGACGGCACCTTGCCGTATTTGGCGCGGTACTTTTTCACGAAGGCTTCGTTGGCCGGCGTCTCCAGCGCGGCCGAATATTGCAGCGCCGAGAAATCGCCGATCACTTCCTCGCTCATGAAGGGCAGCGCGAATTCGTCATAGCTGGTGCCGCCGCCGAGGATCGCCTTCTTGTAGCCCGCCGCGCGCAGTTGTTTTGGGAATTGCGCAGCCATCGGACCGACCATCAGCGAGAACACCGCGTCGGTATCTGCTTTGATAGTCGGAATGTAGGGTCCGAAGTCCTTGTTGCCGAGCGTCGGCCAGATCTTCTGGATGACCTTGCCGCCGCAATCCTCGAACGCCTTCTGGAAGCCGCCGGCCGCCTCGTAGCCGAAGGCGTAGTCGGCAGCGACGGTGACGACTTTCTTGTAGCCCTGCTCGCAGGCCCAGGCGCCCAAGGCGTGGTGCGGCTGCGACGAAGACCAGCCGGTGCGGAAGAAATACGGAAACTTACTGGACTCGCGCTGCGTCAGATCGTCGGAAGCGGGAACCGAGGCAAGATAAACAGTTTTTTCCGCCGTGCTCACAGGGGCGAGCGCGTAGCCGGTCGAGGCCAGCACGCCGCCGACGAACATTTGAACTTTGTCGCTCAGGATCAGCTTCTTGGCCTTGGTGACGCCCATGTCGGGCTTGGCCTGATCGTCCTCGACAATCAGGGTGACCTTGGCGCCGGCGAAGTCGCTATTCACTTCGTCCAGATACAGCTGAAAGCCGTCGACCATGTCCTTGCCGACCTGGGCAAAGCCGCCGGTCATCGGCGCAATGAATCCGACGTTGAGCTCTTCGGCTTGCGCGGGCGCGTTCAAGCCGGCGGCGAGCGTCAGTGCCGTGCCGAGCAAAAGTGGCGTCACGGTTTTGGAAAATTTCATGTTCGATCCTCCGGAATGGCCTGTCCTCATCCCTTCTTCGGGGATGTTGGAATGCCGGGTTCAGCGTTTTTCCCGATAGAAAAAGCTACCATTCCGCGCTAAGGGGCGGAAGCCCACATTGGCGGCATGAAATAAAGGGGAAGTGGCGGGGCTAGGCCGCCACTGCCAGTTTGTCGGCTTGGCGGGCCACCTTCAGCGCCTGCGTCCACCAGACCAACTGGTCCAGCAGATCTTTAACACCCGCTTGCAGATGCGGGATGTCCTTCACATCCTTGCCTTCCTTCCAAACCGCCATGAAATCCGCGCCCTGGATGTAAACGCCGACCTTGATGGTTGCCAATTGCAGCTCGGCGGCGATCCCACGCAAATGCTCAATGGCGCGCGCGCCGCCGACCGCGCCATAGCCGACAAAGGCCGCGGTTTTTTTATTCCACTCGGGCGAGGCGTAATCGAGCGCGTTCTTCAACACCGCCGGCATGCTGTGATTGTATTCGGCGGTGATGAAAATATAGCCGTCGAATTCGGCGACTTTCTTTTGCCAGGCCTGGGCGACAGGGTTTTGCGACGGCGCCCAGGCATTGGAGGCGACCTCATCGAAAAACGGCATGGGAAAATCGCGCAGATCGACGATTTCGACGTCGAGATCGGAGCGCTGTGCGGCGATGTCGCGGATCCATTGCGCCGGCTTGTGGCCGAAGCGGGCGGCGCGCGTGGTGCTGATGATGACGCCGATCTTGAGTTTGTCCGTCTTGTGTTCGCTCATGGGAGCCTCTGTCCGTGGTTACGAATGAATACTGAGGCTACATAGATGACCAACAAAGCCGCGCAAGGAGGCACAAGCCGGATACCCGGTACCCTGCAGGGTACCTTGCAAGGAAACCTGCATGAGCCCGAGGACTGCCGTGCCGTGAGCGAAGTGCTGGCGCGGGTCGGCGACAAGTGGACCGTGCTGGTGGTGGGAACGCTCGGCGACGGGCCCAAGCGCTTCAACGAATTGCGCCGCGCGCTCGGCAGCATTTCCCAACGCATGCTGACACTTACCTTGCGCGGGCTGGAGCGCGACGGGCTGGTGACGCGCACCGTGTTTCCGACGGTGCCGCCGCGCGTCGATTATGAGCTGACAAAGCTCGGTCGTTCACTGCTGGAACC
>JAYTFS010000103.1:0-9461 GCA_043734185.1 Pseudolabrys sp.
GCCTACACGCTCGACTCCGGCGACAAATTGCGCGTCGTGGTGTTCGGCCAGGACGGCATCACCAACAGCTACACCGTCGATGCCGGCGGCAATCTGAATTTGCCATTGGTCGGCGTCGTGCAGGCGCGCGGCTACGGCACGCAGCAACTCTCGCAGATGATTGCCGAGCGCCTCAAGCAAGGTTACGTGCGCGAACCGCATGTCAGCGTCGAGGTTGAGGCCTATCGGCCATTCTTCATTCTCGGCGAAGTGACAAATCCCGGCCAATATCCCTACGTTGCCAACATGACGATCGAGACCGCGGTGGCGATTGCCGGCGGCTTTGCGCCGCGTGCCCTCAAAACCAAAGTCGAGCTCACCCGCAACGCGCCGGGCCAGCAAATGAAGGGCGACGTGCCGCTCGGATACCCGCTGCGGCCCGGCGATACCGTGGTGGTCAAGGAGCGGTGGTTCTAGCCCCGCTCCGTTGCCAGCCTACTTCTTCATATTCTTAGAGAGGAATTCCTGCGTCCGGCTCCAGGCCAGCGCGGCGGCGTCCTTGTTGTAGCTGGCGCGCTCGTCGCAATAGAAGCCGTGCGCGGCGCCGGGATAGACATAAGTTTCCGCCTGCGGCTGCTTCTTCTTGATTTCTTCCACAACGCTCATCGGGATGCCTTCGTCCTTCTCGCCGAAGTGCATTTGCACCGGACATTTTGGCTTCTCGTCGGCGAACTTGCCGATCATGCCGCCGTAAAAGGCGACCGCGGCCTTCAGGCCGGGAATGCGGCAGGCCGCCAGAAATGCCGCCGTGCCGCCCATGCAGAAGCCGATCACGCCCAAGGGGCCGACGCCCTTCATGTCGTCTTTCGCGGCAGCGATGTCGGCCATCATGTGATCGAAGTTGAGATTGCCCAGGTAACTTCGGGCATTGGCGATCTCGTCGGGCGTATAGCCGCATTCAAAATCGCGCACAAAGCGGTCGAACACCGCGGGCGCCACCGCCACATAGCCGAGCGCGGCCAGCCGATCGCAGACCGCGCGGATGTGATGATTGACGCCGAAAATTTCCTGCACCACGACCAGCCCGCCTTTTGGCGTGCCTTGCGGATCGGCGCGATAGGCGCCGAGCGAATGCTTGTCGGTGGTGGTGAGCTTGAACTGTTTACCCAAGAGAGCCTCCCGTTATTTTAATTTGACGGCTTTTAGCACGGCGGACGCTTTATGAAAAAGCCTTCGCCAGCAGTTCATACGAATGCTTGCGCGCCTCGTGGCTGTAAATCATGGTCGTCACCATCACCTCATCGGCTTTGGTCGCCTCGATCAGTGGCGCGAGCTTTGCCATTACTGTGGCCGGCGAGCCGACCGACATCTTGGCGCGGTTCTGCGCGACGCGGCTGCGGTCGATCGGGGTATAGTCGTAGGCCGCCGCATCTTCCGGCGAAGCCAGCGGCACATAGGCGCCGGTGGCGCGGCGCACGATGTTGAGATCGACCGTTAGCGCCAGGCGGTCGGCTTCTGCGTCGGTGTCGGCGCACACAACATGCGTGCCCAAGATTGCTAGCGGCTTGTTGTGCGAGGCCGAGGGCTTGAAATTATCGCGATAGAGCTTCATCGCCTCGTCGGCCGGAAAAGTCGCGAAATGATGCGCAAACGCAAAGGCCGCGCCGATCTGCCCGGCCAGTTGCGCGCTGTAGTCGGAAGAGCCGAGCAGATAGATCGGCGGCAGCGGCACATCGGCCGGCATCGCCCGCACATTGTGGAATGGGTGGCCGGCGGGGAATCCGCGCGTCTCCAGCAGCATCAGTTCCTGAAACCGTTCGAGGAAATCGTCCTCGTCGCTGATGCCCTGCCGGCGGCGCAACGCATAAGACGTCGCCGGATCGGTGCCGGGCGCGCGGCCAAGGCCGAGATCGATGCGGCCGGGGAACAGGCCCTCCAGCACCTTGAAGCGTTCCGCCACCATCAGCGGCGCGTGGTTCGGCAGCATCACGCCGCCGGAGCCGATGCGCATGTTCTTGGTGATCGCCGCAATCTGCCCGATCATGATGTCGGGCGCCGAACTCGCAATCGAAGGAAGATTATGGTGTTCGGCGACCCAATAGCGCGCAAAGCCCAGACCATCGGCAAGAATTGCCAGATCAAGCGAATTTCTCAGCGCCTGCGCGCCGGTCGAGCCGGCCGCAACCGGCGACAGATCGAGGATGGAAAGCGGAATCATCGCTGATGTTCGTATTTCATGACCGGTGTTCATATCATGGGACGCCCATCTTTTCGCCCGCCCCAGACGAGGTATGATTATGATAGGGGCGGGCGCGAAGGAGTTCGCATGGCTTCCGTGACTGAATGGAAAGTTCCGCCGTCCGCGCAGCCGCGCGCGGAAGACTATTCCTATGATCTTGAGCGCGCGCTGACGTCGGTGGTCGGACTGCATTCGATCATTCCGCCCGACGCCTTCACAGCTGAAACCCTTGGCGTCGAGCGCGCCGGCAATGGCGTGCTGATCGAGGACAGGCTGGTGCTCACCATCGGCTACCTCATAACCGAAGCGGAAACCGTCTGGTTGCATCAGGGCGACGGTCGCGTCGTCCAGGGCCATGCGCTTGGCTTTGATCAGGAGACGGGCTTTGGCCTGGTGCAGGCGCTGGGCGATATCGACCTTCCGACGCTGCCGATTGGTTCTTCACGCGCGGCGCAAATCGGCGAACGCGTCGTGGTCGGCGGCGCCGGCGGACGCACCCGTTCGCTGGCCGGCCGCATCGCCACCAAGCAGGAATTTGCCGGCTATTGGGAATACGTGCTCGACGAAGCGATCTTCACCTATCCGGCGCATCCCAACTGGGGCGGCACGGCGATGATTTCGTCCAAGGGCGAATTGATCGGCGTCGGCTCCTTGCAGATCGAGCGCGAGCAGAGCGGCAAGAGCGAACACCTCAACATGACCGTGCCGATCGATCTCCTCCATCCGGTATTGAACGACCTGCGCAAGTATGGACGCGTCGACAAACCGGTGCGGCCATGGCTCGGCGTCTATTCGACCGAGATCGAGAACAAGATCGTGGTGGTTGGCATCGCGCCGAAGGGTCCGGCTGCACGCGCCGAACTGAAAACTGGCGACGTGGTGCTGTCGGTCGCGGGCCAGAACGTCGCCACGCTTGGCGCCTTCTACCGGCGCGTCTGGGCGCTCGGTCAGGCGGGGGTGGAAGTGCCACTCACGCTGTATCGCGAGGGCGTCACCTTCGATGTGCGGGTAAATTCATCCGACCGGCAGAAATTCCTCAAAGGGCCGAGGATGCATTAATCTAAGCCGCGCTCTCTTCGATTTTGTCGACCCGATCGGGATAAAACGCCAGATATTCCTTTATTTCCGCCGTCGCGGGAAATGGCTTCTCGTAAGACCACACCGCGTTTTCCGCCGTCTTGCCACCGGTTGAAATCGAGAAATAACTGGCGTCGCCTTTGTACGGGCAATGAGTTGCATTCGCGGTCGGCGTAAGCAAATCCATCTTGGTATCGCTGCGCGGTACATAGAACACCGGCCTATAGCCTGCCTCTTTCAGCGTCAGCGCGCGCGTGGTGTCGGCAATTAGCGTGCCGCCGAAAGTTACGCGGACGCGATTACCGTTTGGCGTAATCGTGATCGGATGATCGGGACCGGGCAGTTTCATGCTCATCTTTCGCTGATGCTGACGATTTCGCGCGTTCATATAGTTACCGGATTGACAACCGCATTGCCGGATTGAGAAAAATTGAACAATTGGTCTAAGTAGAATGACAGACTTTTACGATTAGATGGCGCGACGAGCTAATCTACGGAATCCACAGTCATGCATGACAAGACGGTCGATAAACTGCTGCAGGGCCTCAACATCCTGATTGTCGACGGCAATCATTATATGCGCCGGCTGACGCGCTCGATGCTGATGAATCTTGGCGCCAAGTCGGTAATCGAAGCCGCCGATGGACTGGACGCGCTGGAGCAGATCCGCACCTGCGATCCCGATGTCATGTTTTTGGATTGGGATATGCCGGTGCTCGACGGCATGGAAGTGATCCGTATCGTGCGCTCACCCGGTGTGTTCCCGCGCCCTAATCTGCCGATCATCATGCTGACCAACCGCGCCCAGCGATCCTCGGTGGTGCAGGCCTTGCGCGCCGGTGTGCATGAATTCCTGATCAAGCCGACATCCCCCAAGGCGCTGCGCGACCGCCTGACGTCGATCGCCATCAAGCCGCGGCCGATGATGAAGCTCGGCGACTTCTATGTGCCGCAGCCGCGCCGCCTGCCGGCGGGCATGGATGTGGTGCGGTTGGCTTAAACGCCGCCTAAATTTTCGGAAAGTCGTAAAGCCGGGCCGGATTGTCTGCGAGGATCGCCTGCCGGTTGGCGGTGCCTTTCGTCCAGTCGAGGAAAACCGACAGCAAACGGCCGGCATCCGGCACCGGACCTTCCGGCCGCGGATGCGGCCAGTCGGTGCCCCACACCAAATTTTGCGGATTAGCCGCGACCAGCGCGTCATGGAATGGGCGTGCCTGCTCATAATCCGGAGGCGTTGCGCCCAGCCGATAGGTGCCGGAAAGTTTCGCCCACAATTTTCCTTCGCCGACGCCGCGCAGCAGCGCCTGGAAGCCGGGATTGTGTGTGCCGTGATGATATTCAAGCCGCCCCATGTGATCGACCACGACCGGCACGGGCATGTCCTTCAGCACCGGCCACAAATCTGGCAGGTCACGCGTGTCGATCCATAATTGCAGGTGCCAGCCGAGATCGGCGAGTTGCGGGAGAAACGGAACGACATCCTTCAAGCCGACGCCGTTCTGGTAATAAGGCTTGCCGTCACGGCGGAATTCGTTGGCGCGCAAGCCGCGCACGCTGGTTGCATGCCATTGCTTCAAGGTAGCGGCGGTCAGCTCATCGCCGCCGACCGCCACGCCGCGCAACATTTTCGGTTCGCGCGTCAGCGCGTCGAGCATCGCCCGGTTGTCGCGGCCATAGGCTGACGGCTGCACCAGCACGCCGCGCTCGAAGCCGAGCAGCTCCAGCAGCATGAGATAGGCCTCTAACGGTGCGTCGTCGGGCGTGTAGCTGCGCGGCTCGGCATAGGGAAAGCGCGCGGCCGGCCCGAAGACGTGGCAGTGGCAATCGCAGGCGCCACGCGGCAGCGCAGAACTCATTTCGGCTCTAACCCGGCGAGCTTAGCGGCTTCGGCCATGCGCTTGTAATCGGTCTGGATGAAAGCCGCGAAGCCGGCCGAAGTCATCTGTTCCGGCGTGGCAATTTCCGAACCCATGCCGCGCAGTTTGTCCGGCGCCGGACCGCCCGTGAGCCCGTCGGCGACCGCCTTCTGCAATTGCGCGATGATCGCGGGTGGCGTTCCGGTCGGCGCCAGAATGCCGATATAGCTCGACGCGGTGAAATCCTTCACGCCGCCTTCGATGAAAGTTGGAACATCGGGCGCGAGCGTCGAGCGCTTGGCCGCTGCGATCCCGACAATGCGGGCCTGGCCGCCGGTATGCAAAGGCAGCGCGGTGGAGAACTCGGTCATCGCCGCCTGGATGCTGCCGCCGATCAGGTCGGGCATCAGCGCGCCGCCTGAGCGATAGGGGACGTGCACCACATTGGCGGCGGTCGCCGCCTTGAAGCGCTCGAGCGTCATGTGGGTCGCGCTGCCGACGCCTGAGGTGGCGATGCTGATTTGCTCTTTCTTCGACAGCGCGATCAGATCGGCAATGGTCTTGGCCTCGACCTTGTTGCCGAGGATGATCGCGTGCGGCACGTAGCTGGTAAGCGCAACCGGCGTAAAATCCTTCAGCGGATCGTAGCCGAGCTTGGCCTGCACGAAAGGATTGACCGTGAGCGGCCCGTTCGAGCCAACCAGAAGCGTGTAGCCGTCGGGCGTGGCGCGCGCCACGGCTTCGGCGCCGATGCTGCCGCCGGCACCGCCGCGGTTATCGATCACTACCGGCTGGCCCAGCGCATTCGACATGCGCTCGCCGACAATGCGGCCGACAATGTCGGCATTGCCACCGGCGGCGAACGGCACGATCAGGTGGATCGCACGATCGGGATAGGCGGCAAGGGCCAGGCGCGGCAGCAGCGATGCCGCCGAACCAAGACCGAGCGTGACGATCAAACGGCGCCGTGAAATCGGCATGGAGTTACTCCGTTGCTTCAGTGCGGGGATGCAGCACCAATGCGATCAACGCCACTCCGCCAAAAATCAAGTTGATTCCCACCAGCAATCCGAGCGCCCACTGGGCCGAGCCTGGAAGTCCGACAACGATCGCCGCGGCAAGCGCGAGATCGATGATGCCACTCGCCATCATCCAACTCCATCGCCCGCACATTTCTCGCTTGTGCCCGAGCGCATACATGATCGAGGCAACACCTTCGATGATGAAAAACGAAATGAGGATCAGGGTAAGGGAGAGCACGCCGCGCGGCGACAGCAGCAACAACAGGCCGGCTACAATCCCAAGGCCCGCCGATAGTATCGACCAAAAAAAGCCCGGGCATTCGCGCACCCACAACGTGGTGATCAGGCCGGTGATGCCACTGATAAGAAACACCCAGCCCAACAAAATATCGACGGCGAGGGATCGCGGAACAAACATTACTCCGAGACCCAGAACGACGAGAATGATCCCCTCGATTATATGGAACGCCCGTGACGAATTAGTCGCTTTAGGCTCGTTCATGGACATGGCAGGCCTCCCAGGCTGGGCTCCGTCATATCATACCCAAAGGCGGACGGAACGCTGCTCAATTTGCCGATTCGAACCAGCGCAGGAAGCGGCCGCCCGCCACGCCGCGCGTCAGTGCCAGGTTATACTCCCGGAATATTTCGGGCCTGTACCAGCAGCCCGTGGGCCAGTTCGCAACCGCGCGATCGAGCCGGGGCAGGTCGATGATGCGGCTCGCCAGCGGAGATTGCGAAAATTCCGCGATCTGGCGTTTGAACTCGCCACGCTGACTTTCTAGCTTCTCGTACCAATCCGCTCCCTGCAGGCCGCTCAGCCGGTTGGTCAACACCATCTCCGGCAGCAGGCCCCACATGGCACGGCGGATCAGTGAGCGGTCGATTCCTTCCACAAGATACTGCTCCGGCGGAACGCCGAAGCAGTAGGATACCACGTCGATGTCGGCGGTCGGGTCGCGCACTTCGACACCGGTCACCGCCTTCTCCGCCGCATGCCAGTCACCGGCATAGTCAACCTGTGCAAACCCCTTGCTGCGTTCGTTCGGCCGCATGCGGTAGAGAAAATCATGCCCGGCTTTTTTGGCGCGGGCATCGACCCCCATCGCCGCGGCGAAGTCGGGACGGACCGGCGCGTGATCTTGCCAGGCCGCGATCCGGTTCGGCCGGCGGCGGCGATCGGCCCAATCGCCAAGCCGCTCCGGCACCAGCGGCTCGGCAAGAAGTTTTCGGAAGGCGACCCAGCGTGAATAGGGCGTGCGGCGATAATATTGATGCCACTGCCGGTAGGCCGTGCGCAGTCGTCCGCGCTTGAGGTGAGCGGCTGCTTGCGACCAGCCATTCCAACTGATCGTGTAATTGCCTTGGAGCCCGCCGAGCAGTACTCGGCGGCCTTGCGTGCGCGCCAGCCGCAGAATCGCCAAGACCCAGCCGAGGTTGGTCGGATTGCGCACCGGACCTTGCAGCGCGATGAAGAAGCGCTCCAACTCGGCAAGATCATTGTCCGCATCGTTATGGACATAAGTCACGTCGATATTGCTCGCCGTTTTCGAAATCGCATCGACAAAACGCGATTCGTCGGCGTAGGTGCCCGCCGGAACCGGTCCATCGAAACCGCGGCGCGGCACACCCGTGAAGGCAGCAAGCCGCTGATTTTTTTCGCCGAGCGCCCGCGCGGCCAGGACCGAAACCGAAGATGAATCCAGCCCGCCGCTGAGCAGGCAGCCGATTGGATGAGCGCTGCGCATCTGCCGGCGCACCGCCAGATCGAGACAGGCGCGCAAGCCCTCCGCATAATCGCGTTCGGAAGAAAGCTTGATCGGTTTGATGTCGGCCGGCGACCAGAATCGGCGTTGGGTGATCGAGCCGTCCTGTCGCACATGCATGACATGCGCCGGGGCAACGCGAAATACATTCCGGTACATGGTTGTTGCGTGATTGGCGTGATTAAGCACGAGGAAATCGGCGAATTTCTCCTCGCTCAATTCGCGCGGCACGTCGTCCAACGCGAACAGGCCATTCGGCATGGAGGCGAAGGCGAAAAACCGCTCGCTCTTGTGCCACATCACCACGTTGAGCCCGAGGTGATCGCGCGCCAGCGTCAATGTATGGCGGCGCGGATTCCAGATCGCCGCCGCGAAGGGCCCGCGCAGCATCGGCCAGATGTCGTCACCGAGTTTCTCCCATGCAGTCAGCAGCACGCGTGAATCCGCCCAGGTCTGCGATTCTCCTGGCGCGATGCCGATGCGGGCGAGCACGTCATCGCGATTGTCGAGCCGAACATCCGCCGTGATGAGTGAGCCGCTCGCGCCTTGCCAGGGTTGGCGGTCGCAGTGGTCTTCGGGCGTCATGCGCATCAGCACGTGGACGAGGCCGATGTTTCCGCTGGCAATGATGTCGGATCGATCAGGGCCAAATTGATGGAGTGAGCTGGCAACCCGCTCGAGGCTGTGCCGGGTCACGGGCTTGCCGTCGAAACGCAACGTTCCAGCGATGCCGCTCATGGCAAGGAAACGCCCCGCATCAGTTTGCTCCGCCGAATTCGGCGAGCCGCGTGAATTTGCCGGCTCCGTTGCCGCCGACAGTTTTGTTTTTGCCGATCTCGATCCAGGCATGCGTGGCCAGATCGCCGTCTTCGCGGCTAACGCCCAGGCACAGCCGGCTCGCGATGCCGTGACGGCGCAACATCGCATGCGCTGCCAGCGCGCGCGGCAGGCAAGGCGTATTCATACTGTCACCGAGGCTTTCGACCGCCCATGAAATCCAGCCCGCTTCGTCGGCGGCAAAATGATGAATGTGGCGGGGTTGCCGGTTGGCCCATGCAAAGAGACGCGCGTGTGGTACAAAGCGCGCAGCGAGCCGTGCCAAGACGAGCATGACAGCCGCCTCCCGCAGATAGACGCGTCGGATCGTCTTTAGCTTCATTGCCCTGGGCCCGGATCAATCACCCGGCGGCGTTTTGTTACTCTGACGTGCGGGCGGAAAGCGGAATCGACATTTCGAAGGCAAAGCCGAGCTTCGTCGCCGGCGCCATTGGCGGCTGCGGATGCGCAAATTTCGGCTGGCCGTCGCCGCGAATGGATTTCGTCGGGGTGCCGATTGTCAATTTTGTGACGGACGGAGACGTCCAGGTGCGACGTGCGGTTTTGCCAGATTCAATCGGTCGCATCATTCGTCTCCAGAATAATTACGTCCTCAAGCTTTCTATGGGATCGGGTCTGGCATGGCAATCCCCCAACATTTGCGAGTGCTTGCATCGGCTACCCGGCATGATAGGCTTTATTTGAT
>JAYTFS010000104.1:0-2247 GCA_043734185.1 Pseudolabrys sp.
GTGTCGATGCCGGCCGACGCCGAGGCGACGCTGCCGGCGCTGATCGAAGCGGTAAAGGCTGCCATTCCCAATGACAAAAGGGCGGCCATCGCCCAGCGCGGCGACGCGATCCGCAAGGCTTACGCCACTGGCCGCGATAACGTGAAGAAGGCCGCGGCGATTGCCTGGGATGCCTCACCCATCAGCACCGCGCGCCTGGTGATGGAAACCTGGAACCAGATCAAGAATCTCGACTGGTCGCTGGTGGCGTCCGAAGGAAATGTCAGCAACTGGCCGAACCGGCTTTGGCCGATGGAACACCACCACCACTGGCTCGGGCGCTCCGGCGGTTATGGCGTCGGCTATGGCGCGCCGGCTTCGGTCGGCGCGGCGCTGGCCAACCGCGATCTCGGCCGTTTCTCCGTGTCGTTCCAGTCCGACGGCGATCTGATGTATGCGCCCGGCGTGCTGTGGACAGCGGCGCGGCATAAGATTCCGCTGCTCGCGGTCATGCACAACAACCGCGGCTATCATCAGGAAGTGATGCACGTTCAGCGCCTGGCAAATTTCCGCAATCGCGTCGCCTATCTCGGCAACGACATGGCGCCGCTCGGCACCAGCATCGAAAATCCGGACATCGAATATCACAAGATGGCTGAATCGATGGGGTGGTGGGCGAAGGGCCCGATCAAGGATCCGGCCGATCTTGGGCCAGCCATCAAGGAGGCCGTCGTCGTGGTCAAGTCGGGCCAACCGGCATTGCTGAATGTCTGGACGCAGCCACGATGAGAAATGTAGTCGGCCTTCTCGTCGCGGGCCTGATGCTCGGCAACGGTGCAGTTCTCGCCGCATCGGCCGAGAAAGGCAAAATTGCCTTCATCAAGAATGGCTGCTGGCAGTGCCACGGTTTCCAGGGGCAGGGCTCGGTCGCCACCAGCAATGGCGTCGTTCTGGCGCCGGACCCGATGCCATACGAGACGTTTGAAGCTTTCGTGCGCAGCAGCAACCGAGCGATGCCGCCGTACCGAGAGGCGATCTTGTCGAATGCGGACCTGTCGGATATTTACGCCTATCTGCAATCGATCCCCAAGACGAAGGACGCCAGCAGCATTCCGCTGCTCAACCCTTGATCCGCGCCAGCCGCGTGACTGCCTCGATCATGGCGCCGGCATCGGCCTGGCCTTTGCCCGCGATGTCATGCGCGCTGCCATGCGCGACCGAGGAAAACAAAATCGGCGAGCCGATCGACAGGCCCGCCGTTCGGTTGAAAGCCTGCAACTTGGCGGCGATATGGCCCTGGTCGTGCAGCATCACAATGAACGCGTCGCAGCCTTTCCTGCGGAACATGGTGTCGGCGCCGAACGGGCCGGAAGTGTCAATGCCATCTTTCGCGGCGGCCTGAATCGCCGGTGCAATGACCTCGATTTCTTCTTGGCCAAACATGCCGTCCTCGCCGGCATGTGGATTGAGGCCGCTGACAAAAATGCGCGGCTTGGCAATTCCTAATTTCTTGAGGGCCGTGTCGACGACGCGGATCACGCGCTCGACCCGCTCCGGGGTGATCAGGCTCACGGCTTCGTGCACGCTCACATGCAGCGTGGCATGGGCGATGCGCACGTCGTCGAAGCAAATCATCAGATAGACGTCGTTGACCGGCGTGCCGGTTTCGCGTGCGACAAACGAGGGGTAGCCGTCGAAGGCAATTCCGGCCGCATGAATCGAGCGTTCGGTCTGAGGTGCTGCCACTACCGCATCGACATCGCCGGCAAGTGCTACCTGGATGGCGCGCCGCGCGCTGGCGAGCGAGGCGCGGCCATAGGCCGCATCCACCGTGCCGAATATAACAGGCGCGTTAATTCCGGCGCTGGCGTCCAGCAGATTGAGCGCGCCATTGGACCAATCTGCATCGCCGGCCTTGGAAATTATGTGCAGGCGGGGTGACAGTCCCGCCGCTTGTGCATGAAGTTCAACTGCCGCCGGATCGCCGACCAGCAGCGGCCGGCAAAGCGCTACTACGCGCGGATCGAGCGCGGCCTTGAGCGCGATCTCCGGGCCGATCCCGGCTGGGTCCCCGGTGGCAATGGCAATCTTTGGCAAGCTCATCTGCCTTCCCCGGCAAGCGCGGCAGCCTATAATGGGGTCACAATAGCAAAAGCTCAGGGAAACGTCCGCCATGATGTCGCGTGAACAGAACGAGCAGCTCAGCCGGGTCGGTCCCGGCACGTTGATGGGCAAATTGCTGCGCCGCTACTGGGCGCCGTTTCTGCT
>JAYTFS010000105.1:0-3347 GCA_043734185.1 Pseudolabrys sp.
CCCGACTCATCGGCGCGCTCGCCGCCTGTCATTGCGGCGAATCCATAACGCAGGACTCCGTGCTCCGCTCGCTCAAGCGCATCGGCGCCGTGTGGCACCCGGGCGGCCGGTACAGCGCGCCCGGCAACGCTCCCGGGCGGCCGAAGGCGCTGGAGCCCTTCAACTGCGCGGCCTGTCACCATCGCATCACCAACTACGCCGGCAGCCGGCAGCGCGAGGGCGGGCGACGGTGTGCGGCGTGCGTGGGGGTGGCATGACGATCCGCCTGCTGCAGGGCGATTGCCGAGCCGTGCTGCCGACGCTGGAGGCCGAGTCGGTCGACAGCATCGTGACCGACCCGCCGGCCGGAATCGGCTTCATGGGCAAGGGTTGGGACAGCGACAAGGGCGGCCGGGATCACTGGATCGCGTGGATGCAGGCCGTCGCGGCCGAGTGCCTGCGCGTGCTCAAGCCGGGCGGCCATGCGCTTGTGTGGGCTATCCCGCGCACCTCGCATTGGACCGCTATGGCGTGGGAAAACGCGGGGTGGGAGGTGCGCGACCGGGTGTCGCATCTGTTCGGAAGTGGGTTTCCGAAGTCGTTGGATGTGTCGAAGGCGATTGATAAGGCGGCGGGGGCAGAGCGCGAGGTTGTTGGGCCGTCAGCCCGTCATGTGAGCGGCAAGCCCGGACAGCGCACGTCCGGCCTGAATGGATCGTCAACCTTTGCGGAATCTGTAGGCATGGGGTCGGTGATAACCGCCCCCGCCACCGCTGCCGCCCGCCAGTGGCAAGGCTGGGGCACGGCGTTAAAACCGGCCTGTGAAGATTTCTGGTTGTTTCAAAAACCTGTCCTGTCTGCGGGGTACTGCGCTATAATAAAGCAGACCCTTGGCATTCTGGAGAATGGTTTATGCAAACCAAGTGCGAATCCTGCGGCAAGAGCTTCGGCACTTTTCCAAGCCGACTCAAGCGAGGCGAAGACAGATTCTGTTCTCGGCAGTGCTCCAACCCGGCAAGAGGAAAAAGCCGAGAGGACAATGCTAATTGGCGAGGCGGGCGATACGTTGCAAACGGGTATGTCTTCATCCGTGTCGGCGGCCGAGACGTGCTTGAGCATCGTTACGTTATGGAAGGGGCTATTGGAAGAAGCCTCCGAACGTCTGAGCACGTTCACCACCGCAATGGAATCAAGTCTGACAACCGACTTGAAAACCTTGAGCTACTGGATATCGCAGATCACGCCCGACTGCATGCTCCAGGCCGCGTCGCATCAAAGTGGGCCGAGGTTGCTTGTGGCGAATGTGGGAAGCCTTTTCAGCGGCTTATCCGAGAAAGCCAGAAGCATCCAAACGCTTTCTGCACTAAGCAGTGCTACGCCAAAAGCCGGTTCACCGTCTCATTGGGCCGGGAAATTGCATCTGGACGAGTTCGGACAAAGCAAGGAACTTTCGCCTAACTGCGAAGACTGGTGGCTGCTGCGCAAGTCGCTGCAGGGCACCGTGGCGGCTAACGTCCTCGCGCACAGCACCGGGGGGCTGAATATCGATGGGTGCAGGATTGAAAGTGGCGGCGTTACTGGAAGCAGCGATTCCGCCGGGCTCGGCGCCGGCTATGCCGCGCACAACAAGCCAGATCGCAAGTATGGCAACGGGCTGGGCGGAATCGTCGCAGAAGCGCATGCACTCGGCCGCTGGCCGGCAAATATCGTCACAGATGGCAGCGACGAGGTAATCGCGGCGTTTCCGCAGTCTGCTGCATCTGTGCTGGCGCGCGCTGGCGCAGCTCCTGGCAAAAGACCGGGCGGGTTCGGAAACATCGGCGCCGAGAAAGGGTCAAGCGTGCCGAACGGGCCGCTGTATTCTGACACCGGCAGCGCCGCCCGATTCTTTTTCTCGGCGAAGGCGTCGCGGGCGGATCGGAATGAGGGGCTGCAACAATGCACATGCTATAATCAAGCATGGGCAAAAGAGGGCCGGAAAGTAGTCACCCGAGCGGCCACGGGCACACCACCGAAAAGGGATACCACCGAATCTACGTCGGCGGGCGACCCCGAATGGCTCACGTCGTCGCATGGGAACGACACCACGGCCGCCCTGTTCCCCGAGGATTCCAAGTTCATCACCGAGACGAGAACAAGCAGAACAACGAGCCCGGAAACCTCGAACTTGTCGATACCGTCACGCACAAGCGATTGCACTCCGGCTGTGAACTTCGAGCCGGAGTTTGGTGGAAGCCGTGCCACATCTGCGACGAGCGGAAACCTGTCGGAATCGAGCACTGGTATCTCAGCCGGGAAGGATGGCCCCTCTACGGGCGCTGCCGGCCCTGCCATATCCGAATCGTCGTCGAGAAGAAGCGGGAACGACGGGCGCTGCGCTAACTGCGGCGCGCTAACGCGATCGACGCATCCGACCGTAAAGCCCACGGCCCTCATGCGCTGGCTTTGCCGGCTCGTTACACCGCCCGGCGGGACGGTGCTCGATCCATTTTGCGGCAGTGGTAGCACGCTCAAGGCTGCGGAGCTGGAAGGCTTCGACGGCATCGGCATCGAGTTGTCGGACGAGTACCTCGAAATCGCCCGTCGTCGCATCGCTGCCGACGCGCCGCTGTTCGCGGAGTTCGCCGCATGACCCTCGCCGACCGCCTCATCGCGCGCGTGACGCGCCGGCCGCCGGATTTCGTGATCGGCGGCGCCGAGCGGCCGTACATGCTGCGCTGGTGGGTTCTGCCGCGCAATCGCTTCTTCAACGTCTACTTGCACAAGTTCCTACGCAGCGATGACGACAGGGCGCACCACGATCATCCGTGGGCCTTCAACGCCTCGATCCTGCTGCGCGGGCGCTACCTGGAGCACACGACGCGCCACGGACTGCCCTGGTGCGACGAGCGGCGGGCCGGTGACTGGAAATTCCGCTGGGGTGCCGCGGCGCATCGGATCGAACTGCTGCCAGCGCCTTATGACTGGTCGAGTCTGAACGCGCTGGCGCCGTGCTGGACCGTGTTCATCACCGGCCCGAAGGTGCGCGAGTGGGGGTTTCTTTGCGAGCGCGGCTGGGTTCACTGGCGCGATTTCACGGCGCCGGGCGACAAGGGCTCGGTCGGCCGGGGGTGCGAGTGATGGCCGACGAATCCATATTTCTGTGCCGTCGATGCGCCTGTTTTACGCGGCGCGTGGGGCGCCGCTTGCGCCCACTTTCGTTTGGCGCGCATTGGGTCTGTGCCGCTTGCGTTGCGGTACTCGATGCAAAGGCCGATGCGATTCGGGCCGCACAAACCGAAACCCCGCCGGGCAAGGGCGGGGTGTCTGTCAACGCGGTATCGAGTGAGGAAACACCGCAATGAGTGAACAGAGTGTAAACGCAGAAC
>JAYTFS010000106.1:0-11784 GCA_043734185.1 Pseudolabrys sp.
CGTCACCGTCGCGAATGGCATCGAGCACCGAAAGCTCCAGTTCCGCCGCGGTCTCGGCATAGCCGCCCCGGCGGCCGGAGGGAAGAGCCTCCCAAAGCGCGTGCATCAGCGGTCCGCAACAATACACCAGATCGACGTTCGCCCGCTCAACCGGGGCCGCCAGGCCGCTGTGCAACTCAACACCCTGTTTGCCAAGCTCCAGCATATCGCCGAGCACCGCGATGCGGCGGCCGTGCCGGCCGACCGGAGCCTGACCGAGCAGCGCGATGGCGGCAGCCATGGAGGCAGGGTTCGCGTTGTAACTTTCGTCGATCAGCAGCGCACTGCCACCAGGCACCTTGAGGGTGCTGCGCACACCGCGCCCCGTGCTGGGCTTGAGCCGGTTAAGCGCCAACATGGCGAGCGCCAGATCGGCACCGACCAGAGCGGCAGCCGCCAACACAGCCAGCGAGTTGAGTACGAGATGCTGACCCGGCGCGCCGAGCTTGTAGGTCACGTCCTGCCCAAGAATATTCGCTTGCACGGTCGAACTGTCGGCCTGGAGAGAATAACGCACCAGCCGCGCATCCGCTTTCTTGTGTTCGCCGAATGAGACGATGCGGGCGACGCCCGCGGCTTTGGCGACGCCCGCGAGCTGGGCATAGTGTGCGTTGTCGCGGTTGAGGACGGCGGAGCCATCCGGCTCGATGCCTGAGAAAATTTCCGCCTTGGCGTCGGCGATTTTCTCGAGGCTGCCGAAATATTCCAGATGCACGGGTTCGATGGTGGTGATGATCGCCACATGCGGGCGCGCGAGCTTGGTTAGCGGCGTGATTTCGCCGGCATGGTTCATGCCGATTTCGAAAACGGCATACTTAGCGCTCGCCGGGCAGCGGGCCAGCGACAACGGCACCCCCCAGTGGTTATTATATGAGGCGGCCGAGGCGTGAGTTTCACCGTCGGCCGTGAGAGCCAGCCGCAGCGCTTCCTTCGTTCCCGTTTTGCCGACCGAGCCGGTGACGGCGATGACCTTGGCTTGCGAGCGCGTCCGCGCAGCG
Organism: Pseudolabrys sp.; assembly: GCA_043734185.1. Classification (GTDB taxonomy): domain Bacteria; phylum Pseudomonadota; class Alphaproteobacteria; order Rhizobiales; family Xanthobacteraceae; genus Pseudolabrys. The sequence continues at coordinate 1,038 of JAYTFS010000106.1, forward strand.
CGGGCAAGATCACGCAAGCCTTCGAGCACGTCGTCAACGAGCAACAGCTGCGCTTCGGCAGGAAATTGGCTGCGTCTGCCGCGCGCGATCACGGCGACACCGGCGCCGCCTTTCAGCGCGGCGTCGACAAAATCATGGCCGTCGCGATTGTCGCCCTGGATGGCGAAGAAGGCCTCGCCCTTGACGATGCTTCGACTGTCGATGGAAATCCCCGGCACGTCGGCCAGCAACGCGCCGGACTTTTCGGCCCGCATCGCCGCCGCCATATCGTCGAGGGTCCACAGCACGCTCATGCGACCTTGCCTTGCAAGGCTGCGGCGACGGCATCATGGTCGGAAAACGGCACAATCTTGTCGCCGATAATCTGCCCGGTCTCATGGCCTTTGCCAGCGATCAGCAAAACATCGCCGGATTTCAACTCGGCGATGCCGGCGCGTATCGCTTGCGCGCGATCGCCGATTTCGGTGGCGCCGAGCGCTTTCGCCAAAATTGCCTTGCGGATTGCGGCGGGGTTCTCACTGCGCGGGTTGTCGTCGGTGACGATGACTCGGTCGGCGTTCTCGGCAGCGATGCGTCCCATGATCGGGCGTTTTCCCGCGTCGCGGTCGCCGCCCGCGCCGAATACCACGATCAATCTGCCGCTGGCATAAGGCCGCAGCGCTTGCAGCGCCTTCGCCATGGCGTCGGGCTTATGGGCGTAGTCGATAAAAATCGGCGCGCCGTTGCGGGTGCCGACATGTTCCAAACGGCCCTTGGCGCCTGTGAGTTTTTTCAGCGCAGCAAAGACACGCGCCGGTTCGGCGCCGGTTGCGATCGCAAGGCCGGCGGCAAGCGCGGCATTCTGCACCTGAAAGCCGCCGACCAGCGGCAGCCTCACTTTGTATGTCTTGCCGCCGTGCGCGAGCGTGACGGCTTGCGCGAAACCGTCGATGGTGCCGCCCACAAGTTTGATGCCGTCGCCTTTTTCGCCGACTGTCATGATCTTGAGGCCGCGCTTTTTCGCCGCCTCCACGAACTGCCCGGCATAACAATCGTCAACGTCAATGACCGCCGTGCCGCCATCGACGATCAGTTCGCTGAACAAACGCATTTTGGCCGCGAGGTAGTCCTCGATGGTCGGATGATAATCCATGTGGTCGCGCGACAAGTTCGTGAACGCGCCGGCGGCGATCCGCACGCCATCAAGACGGTGCTGGTCGAGGCCGTGCGAGGACGCCTCCAGCGCCAGATGCGTGACGCCCTCGCTCGCCAATTGGTCGAGCGTGCGATGCAACTCGACCGGATCGGGTGTGGTGAGCGAGCCGTAAGTCTCGCCCTTCGGCGAAACAACACCGACGGTACCAATGCTGGCGGCTGGCAATCCAAGCGCCGCCCAGATCTGCCGCGTGAAGGCAGCGACCGAGGTTTTGCCACTGGTGCCGGTGACGGCCGCGATCGTCTTGGGCTGTCGCGCATAGAATTTCGCTGCCGCCAGCGCCAAAGCGCGGCGAGCGTTGTTCACGTGAATAAATGCGACGTTTGCCGGAATCCCATCGACACGCTGCTGTGCCGCGATCGCCGCCGTGCCGGCCGCCGCCGCTTGCTTCGCAAAAAGCGCGCCGTCGGCTTTGGCGCCGGCAATGGCGACGAAAAGAAATCCCGGTTTGATCTTGCGGCTATCGGCGCTCACACCGGCGATTTCGAACGCGCCATGGCGCGCATCGATCTCAGCTTCGGGCAAAAGATCGCGTAGCTTCACCGCGACTCCTTGGCGCTTACCGTCAGCATTTGGTCGGCTTTGGGCAGTTCGAAGCGCGCCGGAATGTCGAGCAGCGGCGCTATCCGTTCGATCACCTTGGCGCCGACCGGAACCGCGTTCCAGCCGGAAGTCGTGAAGCTTTTGGTCTCAGGCAGGCCTTGCGGTTCGTCGAGCATGATCAACAACTGATAGCGCGGCTTATCGGCCGGAATAATGGCGGTGAAACTGGTCAAAACCTTGGTCTTGGAATATCGGCCGCCAACCACCTTGTCCGAGGTGCCAGTTTTGCCGCCGACATAATAGCCCGGCACATTGGCGCGCGTCGCCGTGCCTTTTTCCACATTAAGGCGCATCAGGAAACGCATTTTATCGGCGGTTTCCGGCCTGATTACGCGAACGGCAAGCTTGTCGGCCTCGGCCTGGCCGCGCTTGAGAAAGGTCGGTGGAATGAGCTTGCCGCCATTCACCAGCGCGGAAATGCCCATGACTGCCTGTAGCGGCGCAACTGACAGGCCGTGACCGAAGGCGATTGTCACGGTGTTCAGCTCGCCCCAGTGTTTCGGCAGAAGCGGCTCGGCGCTTTCCGGCAATTCGGTGCGTAGCCGGTCGAGCTGGCCGAGCTTCTGGAGGAATGCCCTGTGTTGCGGAACGCCAACAGCAAGCGCGATACGCGCGGCGCCGATATTCGACGAATAGGTGAAAATCTCCGGCACGCTCAGCACGCGCTTCTCGGCATGGAAGTCGTTGATCTCGAACTTGCCGTAGCGCAGCGGCACCCGCGCGTCGAACGTCGAGTTCAACGAAACTTTTCCGCCGTCGAGCGCCATCGCCAGAGTGAGCGCCTTGAACGTAGAGCCCATTTCGTAGACGCCGGTGGTGAGGCGGTTGATGCGGCTCGGATCGTTTGCCTCGCGCGGATTGTTCGGATCGTAATCGGGCTCTGACGCCAACGCGACGATCTCGCCGGTGTTGACGTCTGCGATGATCCCTGCCGTCGCAATGGCTTTGTATTTTTCGCGGGCGGCAACCAACTCCTCGCGCAATGCGAATTGCACGCGCAGATCGACGGCAAGCTGGATCGGACGTTGCACCTGGTCGGTTGTAAGACCCGCCATATGCAGCGCCGCGAGCCCCTGTCCGTCCAGCCACTTCTCGATGCCGGCTATACCTTGGTTGTCGATATTGACGTGGCCAATTTCGTGCGAAACCACCGGTCCGTTTGGATAGACGCGTTTGTTTTCGGTCAGGAAGCCGACTCCTGGAAGGCCGAGCCGGTGAATCTCTTCCTGCTGCTTGGCGCTGATTTCGCGCTTCAACCAGACAAAGCCGCGCTTCGACGACAGGCGCTCGCGGACTTCCGTTGCATCAAGATCCGACAGAACGGCGGTAAGCAATTCCACCGCCTCGTCCACGTCAATGATCTTGCGTGGCTCGGCAAATAACGATGGAGTCTTTACATCGGTGGCAAGAATTTGTCCGTTGCGGTCGAGAATGTCTGGCCGTGAAGTGGCAACCGCATCGGTGCCGGCAATGCGGCGGGCACCGTGGCCCTCACTCATCGACGCAAACATCACCAGCCGCAACGCGATGACACTGTAGATTCCAACGAAAGCGAAAATGGCGAGGCCAAGCCGCGCCTTGGCTTTCAGATTGCGGTCGACATTCTGGCCGTAAAGCAACGAGCGCAGCCAACTCTGCCAGCGCGTTTCTTTCGATTTCTGGTTTGCGGGTGCTTGCATGGCGATCACCGCCCAGCCTTGGGCGCAGCCACGCTGCCAGTACTGTCCGGTGCTGCCGGCGCGATCATGGCGCCGATTGGATCGTCGTTCGCAGGCTTCAACACGATAGGACGATCGGGCAGCCGGTCGAGATTATCGAACTGCGTCGGCACAATCGGGCGCAGCACCAGGTGACGGGAGGCCAAACCTTGAATGCGGCCGGGTGTATCGAGTTTCGCCCATTCGGCACGCAAGGTCGCGATGGCGTTGCGCTCGCGGCGCAGTTCGCCTGCCACTTTGCTCACGCGCTCCGCCTGTAGCGTGGAATCGAATTTAATCTTGTAGACAAATGACGCCGCCAGGATGAGCGCGCAGATCACCAAGATATTGAGAAGGCGCATGCTCAGCGCCCCTTCATGATGTCATTGAGCGCCGGCACGCGCGGCAACAAAGCGGGCGCATCGCTGTCGTGCGCGGCTGCGTCCGTGCGCTCGGCCGCCCGCAATTTGGCTGAGCGGGCGCGCGGATTGTGGGCGACTTCTTCTTCATCCGCTACTTCGGGCCGTTTGGTCAGCATGCGGAAACTCGGCGCCGGGCGCACGACCTCGGGCGCGTGGCGCGAGCCCGCGCGAGTCTCGGCGCGTCCGGAAAGGAATGACTTCACGATGCGGTCTTCGAGCGAATGAAACGAGACCACGACCAGACGGCCGCCTGCTTTCAGAATTCGTTCGGCCGCTTCGATGGCGGCAACCAGTTCGCCCAGTTCATCGTTCACGAAAATACGCAAAGCCTGAAAAGTGCGCGTCGCGGGATGGATTTCGTTTGGCTTCGAACGCACCACGTGGCCGACAATGTCGGCAAGCGCGCGGGTAGTTTCGATCGGCTTCTCGGCGCGCGCCTGCACGATTGCGCGTGCAACGCCGCGCGAATGCCTTTCTTCGCCGAGCAGGAAAATAATATTGGCGAGATCGCGTTCGCTGACGCTAGCGATGACGTCGGCCGCGGTCGGACCGTCCGTGCCCATGCGCATATCGAGCGGGCCATCGTGGCGGAACGAAAATCCGCGACTCGGCGTATCGAGCTGCATGGAGGAAACACCGAGGTCTAGCACCACGCCGTCCACTTCGTCATGACCGCAGCTACGCGCCACGGCGTCGAGTTGGGAGAACTGGTTTTCGATCAGCGTCAGCCGGCCATTCGCCGACTGCACGAGGTCCGCGCCGAGGGCGAGGGCGTGCTGGTCGCGGTCGATGCCGAGAACCTGACTCCCGGTCATGTCCAGGATCGCGCGGGAATAGCCGCCGGCGCCGAAAGTGGCGTCGATATAGATCCCCCCGTCCCGGACATTGAGGAGTTCGACGGCGCGGCGAGCCAGTACGGGAATATGGCCTGGGATATATCTTGCCGTGTCATGGGATAATGTGGGTGTCATGGAATAACCCAGCCCCGTGGCCCCTATCCTTGAGGCCCCGGCGCATCACCGTGTGAACCTCATTAAACCGCCCTTAATCTTAAGGATTTGTTTCAAGAACCCGCTTAAGGCCGCCCTGAATGTCTACTTTCCAGCCGGATTCCTTCATTGTTAGCGAGGTTTCGCCGTCGCCGAACCTGGACGAGCGCAAGGGCGGCCGCCGGCCCGACATGATCCTGCTGCACTACACCGGCTTGCAAAATGGCGAGGCTGCGCTCGCCCGGCTATGCACGGCGGCAAGCAGGGTCTCGGCCCATTACGTCGTATTCGAGGACGGCCGCATTGTTCAGTGCGTTCCCGAAGACAAACGGGCCTGGCACGCCGGGGAATCGTTCTGGGCGGGGGAAACCGACATCAATTCGCGCTCCATCGGCATTGAGATCGTCAATCCGGGCCACGAATTCGGCTATTCCAACTTCCCGCTGCGCCAGGTGGCGGCGGTCATCTCGCTCTGCAAATCGATCCTGACGCGGCGCGGCCCGATCGGCGCCGAGCGCATCCTCGGGCACTCCGATGTGGCGCCCGCGCGCAAGCAGGACCCGGGTGAGAAATTCCCCTGGGAGCTGTTGAGCGAATCCGGCATCGGCCATTGGGTGCGTGCGGCCCCGCTCAATCTCGATGGCCCGACGCTCAAGCCCGGCGAGCAGGTCGTGCGGCTGCAACGCACGTTGGCCAGTTATGGCTATGACATCGCGGAAACCGGCAGCTATGACGACGCCACCGCCATCGTGGTCACGGCTTTCCAGCGCCATTTCCGCCCGGCCAAGGTCGACGGCATCGCGGACGCCTCCACGCTGTTAACGCTGCGGGCGTTGATCGAGACGAGGCCAGCGCCGCTGGCTTGACGCCGCCCTCGCCTGCCTCCATTCCTATGCCCGTCAGTCGGCCGGACGGCCGCCCTGCCAATGCCGAAAGGCGGTGTAGGGAGGAAAGTCCGGGCTCCATGGACGAACGGTGCCGGATAACATCCGGCGGGGTCTGCCCAACGCAAGTTGGAACGGGCTTCAGGGATAGTGCCACAGAGAACAGACCGCCGCGGCTCGCGTTGTGTATTGGGCCGAGGTAAGGGTGAAACGGTGCGGTAAGAGCGCACCGCGCTATCGGCAACGATAGCGGCACGGCAAACCCCACCGGGAGCAAGACCGAATAGGAATGACGTTGACGCGTGAAGCGCCAGGTCCGTCCGGGCCAGTCATTCGGGTAGGTTGCTTGACTCGCCGCGTAAGCGGCGTGCCAGAGGAATGGCCGTCACGTTTGCGGTTGGACCCGCAAGCCTTACAAAACCCGGCTTATAGGCCGGCTGATAGATGCAAGGGGGCTCGGCGGCAAAACCGCCGGGCCCCCACCAATTTTGGCCCGCGAATTTTTCATGGCTCGCGCCGCCGACGCATGAAGTTCGCGCATGACGCAGAACTCAGAAGTGCGCATTGCGCTGCGCTGAACAGGACAAGAGCTCGGCCGATGTCGCGTTGATCGCGGCAGAGCAAACAGTTCTTCTTCGTCAAACCTCTGCGCGCGCACCGGATAGCCAACTGCGAAAAATAGAAAATGCCTAACAATGGCTTCCACAGGTTGTACTAAAGGTGTAGCCTTCCCGCACTGTGGCAAAAAGACCGATCATTTTTTGAGCCGTTCTTAGAAAACATACGGTCGATCCAATCGCGGCGATTAATAAAAGCCGTGCCACTTGAACTTTTCGCAAAGCTGCAACGATCAATCGTGGGAATTAGCCCGCGGCTGTGGGAGGCTATTTTGCATAAAATCATCGCGCGGCTTTTGCCGCTATTGTTGCTGTGTCTATTTCATAGCGGCGGTGCCATTGCGCAGCAGCCCAGTCGATTGCCGAATTTGAATTTGGGCGACGCGGTTGTGACTGGATTTTCCGGAACGGTCGCCGCCGATCCGAGCAAGCCGCGCCCGAACAAATCGCCCATCGATCTTACCTTCATCAATCCGGACGGCGCGTCGGCCCGCATCGTTGCCGTCGGCAAGCCCGGCTATGTCTGGGACGGACGCCTGTTCGCGGCTCCCAAGACCTTCGATGTATTTGCCAAAGACGTCGGCCAGGTTTTCGGCGTCGCGCTAGACGACCAGCCGCAGCCCAACATCTATGTCGCCGCCACGTCGGTGTTCGGCCTCAACATCGTCGGCCGCGGAGGCGACGGCTCGCCTGAGCGCCGGAAAAAAGGTGGCCCCGGCGCCGGCTGGATGAAAGGGCAATTCGGGCTTGACCTGCAAGGCGGGCCGGGTGGCATTTACAAAATCGACGGACGCACCGGCGTGGTGACGCTGTTCGCCAATGTCACGCTTGACGGCGTGCCCAATCCGGGACCGGGGCTGGGCAACCTTGCTTACGATTCCGCGCACAAGCAGTTATTCGTGTCGGACCTCTACACCGGCATGATCCACCGCTTCGATCTCGATGGCAAGGAACTCGGCCGCTACGATCACGGCGTGACCGGCCTTGGCGCGGCCAAGCTCGCACCCGTGCCGTTCAACGCGAGAAACCGCCCCAACATCGCCAGCGATCGCTTCGATAGCGAAAAGCCCGACACCTGGGGCTTTGCGCCGGCGCCGCGCCGGGTCTGGGGCCTCGCGGTGCACGAAGGCCGTCTCTATTACTCCGTGACGTCGGGCCCGCAGATCTGGTCGGTCGGCCTCACGCGCGACGGCGACTTCTCCGACAATCCGCGCTGGGAGCTCGACGTTCCGGCGCAAGCCGGCCCGCTGCCGGTTTCCGATATCGCATTTTCGCAATCTGGCGCGATGATCCTGGCGCAGCGCGCGCTGATCGCCGGCTCATATGACTATTCCGCCTTCGCCCAGCCCGGCGAGCCGCAAGTCTTCCGCGTCTGGCTGAAAGGCCCGAACGATCCGCCCTCGCCCGGCCGCTGGAAACTGACGCCCGAGGAATACGCCGTCGGCTTTGCCGGCAATAGCCGCAACACCAATGGCGGCGTCGCGCTCGGTTACGGCTACGGAACGGACGGCTCGCTCGCCAATACAACGTGCGAAGCTTCGCTGTGGACGACGGGACAAAATCTCCGCAACAATGCGGCGCTGCGCAGCCAACTAGAACCCGGCGGACCGCTGCTGGTTCACGGCCTGCAAGGCAGCCCGGCCAATGCCGTGCGCAATGCCAACATGCCGCCGTCGACGAGTTATTTTGTCGACTACGACGACAGGTTCGACGATCCGCGCGCCAGCGGCCACATGGGCAGCGTGCGGATTCTGGCGCAGCCTTGCGCTGCTCCGGTTGCCGCCGCTGGTAGACCGGCCTCCAGCCCGGCTAACGTCAGCGGTCCGGGCGGTGGCGGCGGCGGTAACGGCGGCGGTAACGGCGGCTGCGTCGGCTCCGACTGTCCGAAACCGGTCGATGTAGGGATCGTGAAGACGGGTGACACCAGCCCGCCGACGACAGTTCCTTGGTATTCCTGGCACCTGACCGTCACCAACGTGGGGCCCGCGATCAACAGCAACGGCGTCATCACGGTGACCGATATCGTTCCGCCGGGGATGACCTTTACGGGCGCCACCTCCACGCCGCCAACGGACTGGTCCTGCAATGCACCGGTGTCGGCGGGTGGTACGCTGATCTGCACCTATATCGGCGGTCCCGTGACGGCGGGCCAGGTGCTCAGCACGATCAACATCTCTGCCTGGGCGTCCGGCCCAGGACCATTCCCGCCGATTACGAATTGCGCGACGGTCAGTCTGGCGCCCAGCTCGGGATATCAAGACACCAATCCGTCAAACGACAATGCCTGCGCCACGGTCGCAAAACCTGGCGATTGTCCGCCACCGATGACCCAGGGATCGGGCGGGCTGTGTATATGTCCGACAGGAACAGTGCAAAGCGGCACCCAATGCGTGGTGCCGATGGCGCCGCCGCCCGTCTGTCGGCCGCCGATGGTGCCGGGGCCTATCGCCGGTCAGTGCATCTGCTCGCAGGGAGCCGCGCTGGTGAATGGGCAATGCGGACCCCCGCCGCCGGTTTGCACGGCGCCGCAGGTCCCGAATGTCGATGGCATTTGCGCCTGCCCGGCGTCGATGCTGCCGGGTGCGGTCCCGGGTCTCTGCATCTGTCCGCAGGGAACCGAGCTGGTGGGAGGCGCATGCGTGGCGCCCGCGCAAAAGAAATCGGGAAAAAAGAAACCCCGCGACATCGATTGCCCGAGAGGCACCGTCAAGCGGGGCAACACTTGCGTCGAGCGCGAGCAGCCGCGGATCGAGATTCCCCGCGGGCTGCCCGGCTTTGGCGGCGGCGGATTTGGCGGTGGCGGAGGTGGCGGCCCGCGTGGCGGCGGTGGCGAGGGCGGCGGCAAACGCTAGGGTACTATCGGAACCCCGGCGCCGCCCGAACGTTATCTAGCCGAGCAGCTCGACGCTCCGCAGAGGGGCTGGATAGCTGAACGAAGAAGGGTCCGGGTTCGGGCCCTTCTTTCGTTATGGGGTTAGCCGGTCGCGATGGGCCGCGACTGGTAACCTGTGCCGCCGCAGCGCTGGCACTTCACCTTTTTGTCGCCGAGTTTGATCAAGCCCTTGCCTTCGCAATTCTCGCATTTCGGTTTCTTTTTACCGGGCTTCGGCATGGGCGTGGACTCCCTGATGAGAAGCCCATGCCTACGCCTGAGTGGCGTGGAAAGCCATGAGTTCAAGATGAGCCGGAGACGGAACTGCCTTGGCAGATCGACGTTATCGGGCGACGCCGGGACCGAAATGCGAATCTCATGTCTGAACAATGGCAAGAGCGCCGCTTTTACCTAAACCAGAGATGAACCTCGAGATCACACCCGGTTCACGCGTCTCGTACCTTAATAGACCAGGGCGACTCATATGGAGGAAACAATGCGAAACTTTGTTTTGGCTGTTGGTACCGCGTCCGCCCTGCTAGCGGGCGCGATGAGCGGAGGTGTCCAAGCTGCACCGGCTGGAGCGTCCAGTGGACTTTCATCTGCACTGGATGAAATCGGCCTAATTGAAAATGTGCAGTACATTTATGGCGGCCGGCGGCACTGCTGGTACGATGACGGATGGCATGGTCCGGGTTGGTACTGGTGCGGCTATCGTCTGCGTCAAGGCTTGGGATGGGGCGGTGAACGCGGTTGGAATCGATGGGAACGTAGCGAGCGCCGCGAGATCCGGCGCGACCGTCGCGAGGACCGCCGTGAGGATCGTCGCGAACGGCGTTATTAATCGCTAAATTCTGAAAATATCAAAACACCGGTGCGAGGTCCCCGGTCGCCAGTGCGACCGGGGATATTTATTGTCTCGTCGTCCTAGAGCTTGGCGTCGTCGAAGGCGCGCACCCACATCGCGCAGACGCCGGAGCGCACGATGTCCTCGCGCTTGAATTCGATCACCGGCACCGGAAGCATCTGCGACTTGACCATGTGGATAACCGTACGCAAGCCGCTGGCGTGATCGAGGTCGCATTGGCTGACGTCACCGTTGATCACCACGGTGCAGTCTTCGCCAATGCGGGTAAGGAAAGTCTTGATCTCGGCCGGCGTCGAGTTCTGCGCCTCGTCGAACAATACGAAGGCGTTTTTCCAGGAGCGGCCGCGCATGACTTCGAACGGCACCAGCTCGATGTCGCCGCTCTTGAGCGCGATCTCGTAGGCCGCCTTGCCGATGCGCTCTTTGATCGCTTCGGTAATCGGCACGGTCCAGGGCCCGAATTTATCTTCCAGCGTGCCGGGGAAATAACCGAGTGAGCGCCCGCACGGCACGTTCGGCCGCGTCAGGATGATCTTGTCGATCTGCCGGTTGCGGAACAGGTCAGCGGCGTGGGTTGCGGCGATCCAGGTCTTGCCGGTG
>JAYTFS010000107.1:0-6498 GCA_043734185.1 Pseudolabrys sp.
ACAATTGGGGCGGGTAAAATGCCGAAGACCGTCCTGATCGTGGAGGACAACGAGCTCAATATGAAGCTCTTCCACGACCTCCTGGAAGCGCATGGCTACGCCACAGTCGGCACCCGCAACGGGATCGAAGCGCTCGATCTCGCGCGCAAGTACCGGCCCGATCTGATCCTGATGGATATCCAATTGCCGGAAGTCTCCGGCCTCGAAGTGACAAAATGGCTCAAGGACGATCCCGAACTCAAGGCGATACCGGTTGTTGCCGTCACGGCCTTCGCCATGAAGGGCGACGAGGAGCGCATACGCGAGGGCGGATGCGAGGCCTACCTGTCCAAACCGATATCGGTGGGAAAGTTCATCGAGACCATCCGACATTTCTTAGGTCCAGCCTGATGGTGCATGCAAGGATTCTAGTATGACCGCCCGCGTTCTTGTCGTTGACGACATCCCGGCCAATGTGAAGTTGCTGGAAGCGCGACTGTCGGCGGAATATTTTGACGTCGCCACCGCCTTGAGCGGGGCCGAGGCGCTGGCGCTGTGCGAGCGCGCCGAATGCGACATCGTGCTGCTCGACGTGATGATGCCGGACATGGATGGCTTCGACGTCTGCCGCAAGCTCAAGGAAAATCCCGCGACCCATCATATTCCGGTAGTGATGGTCACCGCGCTCGATCAGCCCTCTGACCGCGTCAAGGGTCTGGAAGCCGGGGCCGACGATTTCCTCACCAAGCCTGTGACTGATGTCGCGCTGGTCTCGCGCGTGCGCTCGCTGGCGCGTCTCAAAATGGTGACCGACGAATTGCGTATGCGCGCGCATACGGCGAAGGAAATTGGCATTCAGTCGCCGGAAAAGGAAGCGGTGACGGAAACCGGCCGCAGCGGCAAGATCCTCATCGTCGACGACCGCAAACATTCCTATGAACGCATCGTGGCAACGCTGTCGGCCGAGCATGCCGTCGATGTCGAGAGCGATCCGGCCGAGGCGCTGTTTCATGCCGCCGAAGGTAACTACGATTTGGCGATAGTGTCGCTAGGCCTGGAGAATTTTGACGGTTTGCGGCTGTGCAGCCAGATCCGCTCGCTCGAGCGCACCCGCAACGTGCCGATTTTGGCAGTGGCCGAAGCCGACAACAATGAGCGGCTGGTGCGCGGGCTGGAAATCGGCGTCAACGACTACCTGATCCGCCCGATCGACAAGAACGAAATGCTGGCGCGCGTGCGCACCCAGATCAAGAAGAAGCGCTATACCGAGCGGCTGCGCGACAACGCCAACAAGTCGATCGAAATGGCGATCACCGACGCGCTCACGGGCCTCAACAACCGCCGCTACATGGAAACGCATCTGGCGAGCCTGGTCGAGCAGGCGGCTGCGCGCGCCAAGCCGCTGGCGGCGCTCATCCTCGACATCGATTATTTCAAGGCGGTCAACGACACTCACGGCCACGATGCCGGCGACGATGTGTTGCGCGAATTCTCACTGCGCATCCGCAAGTCGATCCGCAACATCGATCTGGCCTGCCGTTACGGCGGCGAGGAATTCGTCATCGTGATGCCGGAAACCGACATGGCGGTGGCGACCATGGTGGCCGAGCGCATTCGCCGGCGCATCGCGACCGAGCCGTTTGCCATTCAGAAGGGCGAGCGCAAGCTGGAAGTGACGATTTCGATCGGCCTTGCCGCGCTCGGCGGCCCCGGCGACACCGCCGAGGCGATCCTCAAGCGCGCCGACACTGCGCTCTACCGCGCCAAGCGCGACGGCCGCAACCGGGTTGTTCCGGACGCAGCTTAAAAATTACGGGCGGACGATCGTCCAGCCTTTTTCGGCCAATTCAATCAGCGTGACCACGCCGGCTTTGACGCGCTGGGCATTCTCGACCAGCGGCGGTTCCTTGCCTTCGGTCCTGGTCATGGCTTCGAGCGTATTCTCACAGGCCATGAACGACACATTCGGCATGCCCTGCTTGAACGATTGAAGCCGCGGCTTCACCGGCGTCGTGTCGTCGCGCAACATGTGCAGACCGGCATTGAAGGCGACGATCTGGATTTCGACCTCGTCGCCTTTGTCGGAATAATACTTCGACACGTTGGCGGCAACGTTGAGCACGGCATTCATCTTGCCCGGATCATTATCGCTGATCTGCAAGGCCAGCTTGTGCTTTTCCATTGCGGCCGCCGGCACCAAAGCGAGCGGCAACAGCAAGAGGGCGGCGAAAAGCGCGCGCATGATGACTACTTGATTTTGGATTCGGTGTATTCGACGTGCTTCTTGGCGACCGGATCGTACTTGTTCTTCTTGAGCTTGTCGGTCTGCGTGCGCGAGTTCTTCTTGGTCACGTAATAGTGGCCGGTGCCCGCGCTTGAGACGAGCTTGATTTTCAGACTGGCGGCTTTGGCCATTGGATTAATCCTTGAAAACGTAGGGTTTCGTCGTTGGCGCGCAACCTATCGCCAAAGGGGCAAATGTCAAGAAACAGCAATATTTGCTGCGATTACAGCAATTCGCGAAAGAACTTCTGGTCTTTCATGAAGTAAAACGGCACGGGCAGGCTGTGCGCCATGCCGGCGTCGACCCGGGCCGCGAGTTCTTCCAGCACCACGCCGGTGATGGTCGGCATGTCGAGCTTGGTTGCCTCTTCGATCGGCACCCAGACCAGTTCCACCAACTCGGAGTTAGGCCCGATCACCCCCTCGATTTTGTGAGCAATCGAAGTCGCGTCCGCTGTGAAGAAGCGGGTGTCGAAACGCCGCGGACGGCGCGGCGGCGTGATGGCGCGCGCGATGAAATGGATTTGCGCCAGATCGGGGTGGACATTTGCCTTGGCGAAGTCGTTCCAGATATCGTCCGGTACCTGCGGCGCAACGTTGCGTTTGGCGCCGAGCAGCAGGCCGGTTTCCTCCGCCATCTCGCGCACCGCGGCGAGCGCAAAGCCGCGCGCCATTTCGGCACTTGGATTGACGACACGTTCCCGCAATTTCGTCTGCGTGTCCGGATGCAATTCACTCGCAGCCGACATGGCGCGGTCGAGCGCTTCGATACGCCCACCCGGAAACACGAATTTGCCGGGCATGAATTTGTGGCTGTCGTGGCGGCGGCCGAGCAGTACTTTCGGCTTTGCTCCGGCGCGGTCGATCAGCATCAAGGTCGCGGCATCGCGCGGCTCGCTGTCCGGCGAGGTCTGGTCACGCTCCGACGACGTCATGCGATCCGTCATGCGCTTACCAAGATCAGCCGTCATCGTGCCTTCCGCTGCTTGTGCCGGCGATGCCGGTTCGGCTTGTGGGCGCCAGGTTTGCGATCTTGCCGCCGTTGTTCATGGTGCAGGCGGCGGCGCGGGCCGTCCATTCGCCCTTCGGACATAAGCTCAAACCGGAGAGCGCCCGCAACAGGGGCGGCTTCCATCAGCTTGACGGTCGCGGCATCGCCGAGCCGGTAAGTCTCGCCGGAGCGCGAACCGACCATCGAGCGGCCGGCCTCGTCGAAGCGGAAATACTCATCGCCGATGGTGCGGGCCGGGACGAAGCCATCGGCGCCGGTGTCGTTGAGTTTCACAAACAGCCCGGCGCGGGTGACGCCCGAGATGCGGGCTTCGAAGGTGGCGCCAATGCGGTCGGCGAGGAAATGCGCGATCAGCCGGTCCTTGGTTTCGCGCTCGGCCACCATGGCGCGGCGTTCGGTCGCTGAAATCTGCGCGGCGATCTCGGCCAGCATTTTCACATCGGTCGATTCCGGCAGGCCGTCGGAGCCCAGCTTGAGTGCCCGGATCTGCCCGCGATGCACGATCAAGTCGGCATAGCGGCGGATGGGGGAGGTGAAATGCGCGTAGCGGCGAAGATTTAAGCCGAAGTGTCCATAGTTCTCAGCGGCATATTCGGCCTGCGCCTGCGAGCGCAGCACCACTTCGTTGACGAGCTGCTCGTATTCGCCGCCCTTCACGCGCGCCAGTATCTGGTTGAACGCAACGGGCCGCAACGCACCGGATTTGGGGAAGGGAAGATTGAGGCTTGAGAGGAATTCTCGCAAAGAGTTGAGCTTCTCGATGCCCGGCTCATCATGCACGCGGTAGATCAATGGCACACGCGCTTTCTCCAGCGTCTCGGCGGCCGCGACGTTGGCGAGGATCATGAACTCCTCGATCAGCTTGTTGGCATCCTGGCGTTCCGGCGTGATGACGCGATCGACGGTGCCGTCGGATTTGAGCAGGATTTTGCGTTCCGGCAAATCGAGATCGAGCGGCTGGCGTTCGGCGCGGGCAATTTTCAGCGCCTCATAGGCGGCGTAGAGCGGCTTGAGCACCATTGCCATCAACGGGCCGGTGATATCGTCGGTGTGCCCGTCGATGGCGGCCTGCGTCTGCTGGTAGGAGAGCTTTGCGGCCGAGCGCATCATGATGCGGTGGAAGGTGTGCGAACGCTTCTGGCCATTGGCGCCAATCACCATGCGCACGGCAAGCGCGGCGCGATCCTCCTGTGGGCGCAGCGAGCACAAATCGTTCGATATGCGTTCGGGCAGCATCGGCACGACGCGATCGGGGAAGTAGACCGAATTGCCCCGCACCAGCGCTTCGCGGTCGAGCGCGGAGCCGGGGGTCACGTAGTGCGACACGTCGGCGATGGCGACGGTAATGACGTAGCCGCCAGGGTTGCCGGACGACGTGTCGCTTTCGGCGTGCACGGCGTCGTCGTGATCCTTGGCGTCTGGCGGGTCGATGGTGATGAGCGGCAGTTGCCGCCAATCTTCGCGGCCTGAAAGCGTCGCGGGCTTGGCCGCTTCGGCTTCCTCGATCGTGTCGCGACGGAAGACATGCGGGATCTGGTGCGCATGAATGGCGATCAGGCTGACCGCCTTCTCACTCGCCAGCGAGCCGAGTTTCTCGACCACCCGGCCGGTGGGGAGGCCTAAGCGCGGCGCGCGGCCGGTTTCAACCGCGACCAGGTCGCCGTCCGCCGCGTCACCGGTGGCGCCAGCTGGGATCGTGAGCTGCTTGCCGAGCATCTTCTTGTCGACCGGCTCGAGCTTGCCGCCGCCATTGGGATTTTTGCGGAATATTCCCAGCACGCGCAATTTGGGACGGTCGATGATCTTGATGACGCGGCCGCGGTGGCGGATGCCGTCGTCTTCATCGGTTTCTTCGGTGTGCAACAAGACCCGGTCGCCGATGCCGGCGGCTTCGCCGGGGCGTGATTTGCGCGGCACATGGATGCGAATGCGCGGAGCGAGGCCGTGCGCGTCCTCGTCCCATTCATCGGGCGTTGCGATGAGATCGCCGTCGCTGTCGCGCGCGATCACGTCGGCGAGAACGGTCGAAGGCAACGTGCCGGCGCGGTGGAGTTTCTTGCGGTTCTTCTCGACTGCACCTTCGTCACCGAGTTGGCGCAGCATGCGCTTGAGCTCGGCGCGCATGGCGTTCTTGAGGCCAAAGGCGCGGGCGATTTCGCGGGTGCCGACTTTGCCGGTTTGTTTGCCGATGAAGGTGAGAAGGTCGGCCTTGGAGGGAAGGGAAGGTGTCTTTTTAGGGGGCTTGTTCAAAATAGGTTGTCCTGCGCTAAAACAGCGCGATTAGATGTGAATGTAATGATCGAAAGCAGGCTTCGCTAGCTACTCGGCGGCGGTCGCCTTGGGCGCGCGCGTGCGCTTGGGTTTGGCCGGAGCGCCTGCGGCAGCAGCTGATTTTTTCGGTTTGGCCGCGGCTTTCTTGGCGCGGTTGTCGGATTTGGCTTCCGAAGTGCCAGCAGCTTTCGCCGTCTTGCGCCCGGCGGCGCGGCGGCCTTTCGGGGAATTGCCCATCATGGCCGCGCGGGCATCCAACAGAACAATGGCCTCGTCGAGCGTGACGGTTTCCGGCGTCTTGTCGCCGGTCAGCGTGGCGTTGACGCCATTGTGGCTGACATAGGGTCCGAAGCGGCCGTTCTTGACCACGATCGGACCTCCTTTGTCGGGATGATCCCCCAAAACCTTGCCGGGATCGGCGCCAAAGCGGCGGCCCTTTTTCGGGTTGGCGATCTTGTCGGCGATCAGATGCATGGCGCGGTTGAGACCGACGGTGAGAACGTCGTCGCCTTCTTCCAGGCTCGCATAGACCTTGCCGTGCTTGACGTAAGGCCCGAAGCGGCCGACGCCGGCCAAAATCGGTTCGTTATCTTCCGGCGACTTGCCGACTTCGCGCGGCAGCGCAAGGAGCGCCAGCGCCTTTTCGAGATCGACGTCTTCCGCCGCAACGCCCTTCGGCAGGCTGGCGCGTTTTGGCTTGACCGGTTCGGGCGCGTCGGGATCCTTCTTTTCACCCTTCTTGCGCTTCGGCGCTTTGATCTCTTCGCCAAGCTGCAAATAGGTCCCGAAGCGTCCGCCACGCAGCGTGACTTCCAGATTGCTGACGGGATCGACGCCGAGCACTTTGGTCGCCTGCTGTCCGCCGGCGCCCGGCGTCATCTGGCGCGTGAAGCGGCATTCCGGATAATTCGAGCAGCCGATGAAGGCGCCGAAGCGGCCGACCTTGAGCGACA
>JAYTFS010000108.1:0-20807 GCA_043734185.1 Pseudolabrys sp.
CTCCGCCCGCATTGCCAGCCCGGCCTTTACAGCGTCCGCCGGAGTCATGAAGGCCGCCATCACCGCGTCGCCCAGCGTCTTGATGATCGCGCCGTTGTGACGGACGGTCACGTCGGTGAGTCGCTCGAAATGCTGCTGGACCAGCACGAATGCATTGAGGTCGCCAATGCGCTCGTAGAGCTCCGTCGATCCCTTGAGATCGGTGAAGACAAGCGTGATGTCGCGCACCCCGATGCCCTCGGTTCCCTTGATCAGCTCGGAGCGGAACAGATCGCGGAACGTCTGCGTCGTCAGCAGCCGCTTGCCCGTAAGATGCGGCTCAAAGTCGAGTATCGAGCAGCAGTGCGGGGCCGCGTTCGGGAATTCGACGGCCGTGACGAAAATGCGCCGGTCGGAGCTATTCCTGATGTCAAGCCTCACCGGACCCATCACGATGTTGCTTCGCGATGTCCTCCAGGCGTCGTCGGCGAATTCGGCGGACAGATTCTGTGGCTCAAGCGTCGGCGGCCCGCCGACCGCGACGAGGACATGGTGACCGGAGTTGGCTTCTGTTCCGTTGATGGTGCTTTCGCCCGGCAAGAACGATTGGCCGGCGACGAACTCGTAGGTGGCCGTTTCGCTCGGCGCGAGGAAGCCGCAACCTTTGATGCAATGTTCGAAAATCTGTCGCGGCGATAGGCAAGATGCGCCTTGCGGCACGTCGCATTGCAGATGCGGCCCGGAAAACGTGACTTGTCCAAGATATTCGAGTGGCGCCAAGGTTTCTGGCTGGTGAAATGCGATGGATCGAATCCCCGGCGCGATCGTGAACGCGACCACAATGTAGTCGTCAAGCGTGGCGTCGTAATCGTTCTGGCAGAAATGGCAGTGGTAGTGGTTGGAGTTGATCGTACGCAGGGTTCCGAAGCTTTCGACGATGGCGGAGCACAGCGGGCAGAGCACCATCCAGTCCATGGTGAAAATGTCGACCGCAGTCGCGTGCAGCAATAGATCAATGGCCTCGGCCTCAGCCATGTTGTGCTCATGCGCGAATTTTATGGGGTTGACGCGGAACAGTGCGCTCTCTTCGGGCGAGCGGACCAGCGCTTCCAGGCGCGAGACGACGCGCGGGGACCAATTGCGCGCCACCTCGAGCGCCGTCAGGCGCTCTTCGAGACGCGCCTCGTCGAGCGATATCGTGTCGCCGTGGCCGCCGGCGACTCTTGCGAATTTGGTGAATGGAGCGGTCACGCCGAAGCCTCTCGTAATTCCGGCTAACGGGTGAACAACGTTGCCGCCTTGCAAAAGTTCCCGACCGGAACTGGACGAATATCCGATTGTGGCACTTAGCGGACATTCCAACCGCAGCCGCGTTTGTCCGCTTTTGGGAAACAGGGACAAAGGTCTATTTTGTCTGGGATAGTTTGTCCGCTAATGACCCAACAGCGACATTCGACAAACAAAAGCGGCTGCGATTAGGCGCTCGCTCGTAAGCTGTTGTGCAACCTTAACCGTGACCCATTGCGTAACCTTGACAGTGAACCAGTAGAGTCCGACGATCTTGCCGTTGAGTCATGCACGGAGGACTTTCATGGTACCACCGGGTCAGGACGCCGCGATGATTATTGTCGCAAACGCTCGGGCGACAGCATAGCGGGAAATACACGGACGGCACGCCGGGAGCGGCTCTCGCGGGCCGCATCAGTTAGGCAAGGCCCCAATTTGGCCGCTCCCGACGCGCACTAATTTATTTTATCCTCGGACTGTGCCTGACAACCAACGACGCTTTGAGTCATTCGGCGTTTGATTAAACCTCGTCATTTGAAGTAGCTCGACCTAGGCAATGCCTTTTTGCATCGCCGCGGCTCTTCTGTGCCGTTCGCCGCGCCGCAAAACTTGTCGCCTATTGGACCAGCAACGGACAAATGCCGGTTTTAGGGCTGTTCCGCTTGTCCGCTAATGACCCAACAGCGACATTGGCCGAGATATTAACGGTGGTTCGAGGTACTGGCGGCTGAGGCAGAGCCATTGTAACCTTCATCATGCTTCTCTCGATCTATTAGGAGCGAAACATGGTGGCGCAACAGAATTGGCATCTGTCTGGTGATTATTTTGAGAACTGCAATTGCAATGTGGTGTGCCCATGCCTCGTCTCGACCAGCGCGCCTTTGACGTCGCGGCCGAGCCAGGGCACATGCGATGTCGCGCTCGTTTTCCACATCGACAAGGGCATGTACGGCAAGGTACCGCTGGACGGACTCAATGTTGTCGTGGTTGCGCATACGCCTGGCGTCATGGGTGAGGGCAACTGGACGCTTGCAGCCTATATCGACGAGCGCGCCGATGAGCCGCAGGCCGCCGCGCTCGGCGCAATCTTCAGCGGTGCCGAGGGTGGCCCTGTGTCGCACTTTGCGCCTTTGATAGGGAAACATCTCGGCGTGAAGAAAGCGGCGATCAAATACACAATTACGGGCAAGAGCCGCTCGGCGGAAATTCCCGGCATCATGCATATGGCGGTCGATCCGCTGCCGACCGCTCATAGCAGCGGCGAGATTTTGGCAACGGTCGGTCATCCGGTCGCGGACACGCTCGCGCTTGCCGTCGGTGTCAAGGGCAGCACCTTTGCCGATCACGGTATGCGCTGGGACAATTCTGGCAAGAATGGCCATTACGCGCCGATCAACTGGTCGAACTAATACGCCGCAGGCGCCGCGCTCTTGAGCTTGCCAGATCGGCAATCTGGGCGCTGTGAGGAGCCGCTCCGATGGACCGCGCCCAAGCCGACCCGACCTTGTTTCAGCGCAATGTCATCTTGGGCCTGCTGCTGGCGCTCGCAGCGGCGTCCTGGACGCTGCTCGTCTGGCAAGGCACAGGCGCCGAAATGGATATGGCGATGGGATCGCCAACGATGGGCTTGCGCGCGCCGCTGTTCCTGGCGGTCTGGATCATCATGATGGTGGCGATGATGTTTCCGACCGCCGCGCCCATGATCGCCACCTTCCATAAAGTGCAGGCGGGCAAGCGGCAGCGCGGCGAAGCGTTCGTTTCAACGTGGATATTTGTGGCGGCGTACCTTTTGGTATGGGGGCTTGCGGGCGTTGCCGCCTATGCCGGCGCGCTCGCCGCCGAGACGGTTGCCGTGCGTACCGCGCTATCGCCGGCCATCGCGGCCCGCATCGGCGGCATAGTGCTCGTCGCGGCGGGTCTCTACCAGTTCACGCCTTGGAAGGACTTGTGCCTCTCGAAGTGCCGCACGCCCATTACATTCATCATGACATCGTGGCGGGACGGTACTGCGGGCGCGTTGCGCATGGGATTGCTCCATGGCTTTTATTGCCTCGGTTGCTGTTGGCTCTTGTTCGTCATTTTATTTCCGCTCGGCATCATGAATATCGCCGCCATGGCGGTTATCACGCTCGTCATATTCGCCGAGAAAACATTGCCCTGGGGTCGCGCGGCGGCTCGCGCCGCGGCGGCTGCCCTCATAGTTTATGGTTTTGCGGTCGTGATAGAACCCCAATATTTGCCGACATTCCGGCCAGCCCACGACATGGGCACGCCAACGGATATGCAGATGCCTAAACCGAAGTGAAGCTTGTGCACGACATCGCCGCTATCGTGGTTTTCCGCTAATGGCACTTCGCGTCGTTTCGGTGGGCCGCAAAAATTTTCGCTATCTGATGCTTAGCGGACATTGGCCCGTATTGGCGCTGAATGGCTCGGTAGCGAATGACCCGAAACGGACAGCAGCCTGATGGCACTCGCTTTGTAATTTGTGAACAGGTATTCGAAGTGAGCTTGCATTAGGAAAAAACGGCCATGAACTCGAAATCAGCTACAGCGAGTGAGATCCTCGACGCTGCAATCCGTTCTCGGAGATCGGTTCGTGCGTTCAGGTCTGATCCAGTGCCGAGGCATTTGCTGATGGAAATCCTTGAAACGGCGCGCGCGGCACCTAGCAACTTCAATTCCCAGCCATGGCATGTCTATTTGCTCGTGGGGAAAGCAAAGCAAGCCTTGGGCGAAGCGATCACTCGTGCATACCTTGCCAATACCACGCCCCCCTTTTCGCCTTTCCCGCAGCCCATGCCAACGGATTGTGCCGCGCGGGTGGATGACTTTGGCCGCCGATACTATTCGGCGCTCGATATTGATCGCTCCGACGTGGCGGCTCGAGCGCGCCAAACGGGCCGTAATTACGTATTTTTTGATGCACCCGTAGGTCTGATCTTCACAATCCATGCGCCAATGACGAAGCATAGTTGGCTTGATTGCGGCCTTTTTTTGCAGAGTCTGATGCTCGCCGCGCATGTCCGGGGCTTGGCGACATGTCCTCAGGTCTCGTTCGTGCGTTTTCAGTCTGTCATTGCGGAGCAGTTGGGCCTCGCGCCTGACGAAATGGTCACTTGCGGGATATCGTGCGGATATGAGGATGAGCAGGCTGTGGTCAATCGCCTCAATATGCCGCGTGAACCAATTGACAGTATCTCCCATTGGCTGGGCTTCGATTAATAGGCAATTCGTTGCGAAGCTTGAATGTCTGGTAATGGCACTTAACGGACAAATGCGTTCAGCCGGTTCTTGTCCGCTTTCGGACCAAAGCGGACAAAAGGTGGATTTTTGCCCGCCATGGTTTGTCTGCTTATGACCCGAAGCGGACATTGGCTGTGCATTGCGGCACGGTTTTGCTGCCGGTTTCAGCCCCTATCGAAGTAGTCGATTGCGCCGCTAAGATGCCGTCTCGTGAGCTTGGGGGTGGACATGAGGCGGCGGAAATTTCTTGGTGTTTTAGCTGGCGCAACTGCGTGGCCGCTTACTGCGCAGGCACAGCAGACCGGCAAGATCTATCGCATCGGTATGCTGGAGCAGGCATCCCGGGCACTGAACGGAGCTAACCTAAATGCATTCCTGCGAGGACTGCATGAATTTGGGTATAACGAAGGCCAGAACCTCGTCATCGAATATCGATCAGCCGACGGGCATCCTGAGCGGTTCCCAAACTTGGCAACAGAGCTTGTCCGCCTAAACGTTGACCTGATTCTGACAAGAGGAACACCTTCAGCCCTTGCCGCCAAGAATGCCACAACAACCATTCCTATCGTCTTGTCGGGTCTTGGCGATCCTGTCGCGAACGGTGTTGTAGCCAGCCTCGCACGTCCGGGGGCGAATATCACCGGGCTAAGTGGCGTTACTACCGAACTACAGGCAAAACGGGTTGAGATACTAACAGAACTGGTACGTAGAGTGGCGCGGATTGCCTTCGTTTCTAATATGGGGAACCCCAATGAACAACTTAATTGGGAACAGACGGAGACAGCGGCGCGAGTCCTAGGCGTCCATTGTCAACTTATCGACGTGCGAAAACCTGACGATATCCGCCGTGCATTCGATGACGCCAGCGAACAGCGCATCGAAGCGCTCGTCGTAGCGCCAGACGGACTATTGTCGAGCAATCGGAAACTTATCGTTGAACTTGCAGCGACGCACCGGCTGCCCGCAATTTACTCATCCGGAGAGTTTGTCGACTCTGGCGGTTTGGCGAGCTACGGACCAAACTTTCCTGACCTGTATCATCGCGCTGCGACTTTTGCGGACAAGATATTGAAGGGTGCCAAGCCCGCCGATCTTCCTGTCGAGCTACCGACGAAATTTCAGCTGGCAATTAACCTGAAAGCCGCGAAGGCGCTTGGCATCTCTGTGCCACCCGCGCTGCTGACGCGCGCTGACGAGGTGATCGAATGAAGCGGCGCGAGTTCATCACGCTTATCGGCGGCGCGGCGGCGTGGCCGCTCGCGGTACGAGCGCAGCAACCGGAGCGGATGCGCAGGGTGGGGGCGCTCATTCTTGGGAATGCGTATGACCAATCCTTTGGGACGGAGTTGCGTGAAGGATTGCGCAACAGCGGCTATGTCGAAGGAAAAGACATTGAATACGTTTTTCGTTCGGCGGACGGAAATACTGCTATACTACCAAAACTCGCGGCTGAACTTGTATCCCTTAATGTGGATGTCATCATCGCGGTTTTCACGCCATGCTCACTTGCAGCTCAGCGGGCGACGCGCGAGATTCCAATCGTTACTGTGTCAGGCGATCCGGTTGCATTGGGCTTAGTGGCAAGCCTAGCTCGGCCAGGCGGCAACATAACGGGGATGTCGCTGATTACAGCAGAGCTACTCGGAAAATGCGTCGAGCTATTCCGTGACGCGCTTCCCGGGATACGAACAGTGGCCGCTCTTGGTAACGCCTCCGATCCATTTTCAAAGCCATTCTTTGAGGAAGTGAGCTCTGTAGGCAAGGCGACTGGCATTAAAACGCCCGAAGTCATGGTCAGTACACCTGACGAGATTGATTCAGCGATAGCGAGCATAAAAAAAGACGGAGCGGAAGCCGTTATCGTACAAGGTAGCTTATCAAGCCAACATGTAGCCAACCTGATGCTCAACCACCGTCTACCGGCGGCATCGTTTGCGCGGTCATTCGTTGAAGTCGGTGGGTTAATGTCATATGGACCCAACGTTGCCGACGTATTTCGCCACAGTGCGGGCTTTGTCGCGAAAATCCTGCAAGGACGCAAACCGGAAGACCTGCCAGTAGAGCGGCCAACCAACATCGAGTTGGTGATCAATCTCAAGACCGCGAGGGCGCTCGAATTGAAGATCGCAGAGTCGTTCCTGCTGCGCGCGAACGCATTGATCGAATAGCGGCGCTGTTTGCTGCGGTGCGTTGTCGCTGATTGGCACTTAGCGGACAAACCGACTTCACCGAATTTTGTCGCCTATTGGGTGCACAGCGGACAAACAGGGATTTCGGCCTTGGCCAGCTAGGCCGTGGATGACCCAAAGCGGATATTGGCCGTGCATTGCGGCAATGGTTTTGATGCCGGTTCAAGCCCCTATCAAAGCGCTCGTTTGAGCCGTTAGGATGCAGGCTCCTGTGCTTGGGGGCGGACATGCAACGGCGCGAGTTCATCACGCTTGTAGGCGGCGCGGCAGCGTGGCCGATTGCGGCGCGGGCACAGCAGCCGACGATGCGGCGCATCGGGGTGCTGATGGGCGCTTTCGCTTCAACCGATCCGGAGGGTCAAGTCCGGTTCGCGGCGTTTCTTAACACTCTCCAGGGCCTCGGCTGGACCAGTGGCCGCAACATCCAGATTGAGGTCCGATGGGCCACCGACGACATCGAGGGCACAAAGGCCGCTGCGTCAGAGCTTGTCGATCTGGTGCCCGATGTAATCGTTGTCATAGCCTCTCAGGCATTGGCCGAACTGCAGCGGTTAAGCCGCACCATACCGATCGTTTTCGTCCAGCTCTCTGATCCGGTCGGCGGCGGATTTGTCCCCAGTCTAGCGCGACCCGGCGGCAATATTACGGGGTTCCAGAATTTCGAGCCCGAGATGGGCGGCAAGTGGCTGGGTCTGCTCAAGGAGGCCGCGCCGAACATAAGTCGGGTGGCGGTGCTTCTACATCCGGAGACAGACAATAATTTAACGTTCCTACGGTCCGCGGAGGCAGTCGCGCCATCGCTCGGTATTCAAGTGATCACTGCGGGGGTTCATGACGGCGTCGAGATCGAGCGCGCTATCGCGACGTTTGCCACAAGGCCGGATAGTGGCCTGATCGTTGTGCCGCAAGCCGTCACCGTGACAAATCGGGGTTCGATCATCGAGTTGGTGGCGCGGCATCGCCTACCGGCGATCTACCCATTCCGATATTTTGCGACCGAGGGCGGGCTGATCTCCTACGGACCGCCCGATCTGATCGAGCAATGGCGGGGCGCGGCAAGGTACGTCGATCGTATCCTCAAGGGCGAAAAACCTGCTGACCTTCCTGTGCAGGCTCCGACCAAGTACGAATTGGTCATCAACCTCAAGACCGCGAAACCGCTCGGAATAAAAATTCTGGAATCGTTCCTACTGCGCGCCGACGAGGTGATCGAGTGAGGCGGCGCGAGTTCATCACGCTCTTTGGCGGTGCTGCAGCGGCTTTCCCACTTGCGGCGCGTGCGCAGCAACCTGCGATGCCGGTAGTCGGGTTCCTGCGCAGCACGTCGCTCGCTAACGTACCGGAACTCGTAACAGCATTCCGCCAGGGCCTGAAGGAAACAGGCTTCGTTGAGGGCCAGAACGTCGCGATCGAGTTTCGCACTGCGGAAGATCACGTGGATCGGTTGCCTGCGCTGGTGGCTGATTTGATTCGCCTGCAGATGGTCGTAATCGTCGGAAACACCCCTTCGGCGCTCGCGGCCAAGGCGGCAACCACAAAGGTGCCGGTCGTCTTCGCGACCGGGAGTGACCCCGTTAAGGATGGCCTCGTCGCGAGCCTCAACCGGCCGGGCGGCAACGTCACCGGCGTGGTCTTTTTCAACAGCGTGTTAGGGCCGAAGCGATTGGAGCTGCTGCGCCAGCTCGTGCCCAAAGCGAAAACAATTGGCCTGCTCGCGAACCCAAACACTCCGGACACCGCGGCGGAGCGACGAGACGTGCTGGCCGCGGCACAGGCGATCGGGCAGCAACTCATAATTCTCGATGTTAGCAGCGAGAGCGAGATCGAACCGGCCTTTGCAACCTTCGTCCAGCGCGGGGCTGGTGCGCTGCTCGTCGCCACGGGCGCGTTCGCGTACTCCCATCGGGAGCGCCTCGTCGCGCTGGCGGCTCGCCATGCGCTGCCGGCGAGCTATAATCTGAGGGAGTTTGTCACGGCCGGTGGCCTGATGAGCTACGGATCCAGCATAACCGATGCCTATCGCCAGGCCGGCATCTACACTGCGCGCATCCTCAAGGGCGAGAAGCCGGCAGACTTGCCGGTCATGCAATCCACAAAATTCGAGCTCGTGCTCAATCTCAAGACCGCCAAGACACTCGGCCTCGATGTGCCAGCGCAACTGCTCGCGCTCACCGACGAGGTGATCGAATAGAGGTACCGTTTGCTGCGGTGCGTTGGTCGTTAATGGCACATAGCCGACAATCCAACCGCACTAGCATTTGTCCGCTTTCGGACAAGAGCGGACATGACGCACCGGCCCGGGTTCGTCGACTACTTGTTCCGGCCTCCAGGCCCGCCGGATGACCCAGGAGCACGCCCGTGGATTTCCCCGGTGCCGACCATTACGGGCCGGTCCTGGACTCTCCTGGATCATCTAATAGGAAATGGCCGCCCTACTAGTACCCGCGTCGGCTAGTATCCATCTATGCGGCCGGCTCAATTAACCCGCGAGAGAATACCCATGTCCGCCATGTCGCTCCTGCTCAACGTATTGTGGGTCGTGTTTGGCGGCTTGTGGATGGCAGTCGGCTGGGTTGTCGCGGCCGTCATCATGGCCATCACCATTGTCGGGCTGCCCTGGGCGCGCTCCGCGTTCAACATCGCTGCCTATACGCTG
The DNA here is from genome assembly GCA_043734185.1 of Pseudolabrys sp. GTDB lineage: Bacteria > Pseudomonadota > Alphaproteobacteria > Rhizobiales > Xanthobacteraceae > Pseudolabrys. The sequence goes on from JAYTFS010000108.1 coordinate 9,358, forward strand.
ATCCCCTTCGGCCAGAAAGCTGTATCGCGCGCCGAATATTACGGGACTGAGGACCTGGGCACCGGCTTTCTCGGCTTCGTTGGCAATATCGTGTGGCTGGTGCTTGCCGGTTGGTGGTTGGCGTTGGGTCACCTGATCACTGCGATTCTTCTCGCAGTCACGATAGTGGGCATCCCTTTCGCTTGGGCGCATCTCAAGCTTGCGGGAATAGCGCTCTGGCCAATCGGGAAAGTTATCGTGCCGGCCGATAGCGTGCCGCGTCGTCCCTAAATAGCTCGCCACACACGGCGAACCAAAGGGATGCGTACAGTGACGGGATTGAAGGAATACATCGCACGCCATGACCGCGCGCGCCGAGCGTCGGGTAAGGCACAGCGGCCTCGCGCGCGACTCCAGATGCTCGAGGAACTTGCCGACATCCAAATCTTTCAGGCGGCGGGAATGAACGCGGTGAGCGTCGCGCTGCCGGCGGGCATCGACCTTGAACTACGGACCGCGCGAATGAATGCCTTTTGTAAGACGCTGGCAGAATTTCAAGATCTGGACGTCTACGTCGTCGCCACCTGCGTGGGGAAGGAGGAGTAGCGCGTTGTCTGTAGCGCGTTGTCTAATGTCCGCTGTTACTCCAATAGCGAACACGTGATGTAGACCGTCAACTAGGATAAACGGCGGCTGTCGAAAATCAAAAAAAGTCACGTCGACTGGGCCCTTAACGAAGTCTCGATAATACTTCGAACAGCGTGATACGTTGGTTCCTGAATGGCTAGGTCAGACTTTAGCTCTTCTAGCTTCGTGCGGGCTGTATCCCGTTCCGAAAATGTCTTGCCGTTCTCCACTTCAAGTTCCACACGTTTTATCTCGCTACAAGTATTTGTAATATTTTCAGCGAGCTCCGAATATATTCGTGGCCCGTCCTGAGCCATTCGCTGGATAGTCGCCAGGTGTTCCAATGTTTCTGTCGCAGTCTCATCAGAAAACACATGAGGAGGAATGCCCGCACAGATTTCCGAGTAAACCTTCTCGGCGCACTCAATTGCAATCATCGAGAAATCGCGAAACACAATGTTCACAGCTACAATATTGCGCTTTTCTGCTCCAGCAATTCGGTAATCTAGAACGGCGGCGCCAAGACCGCCGCCATGCCCAGTCAATCCATGCCCAGTCAATAAATTCCAGCCAAAGCCGCTCAGCGCCATTCGTTTGAGGGTTTTCCCAACAGCCGCCTCGCTCCGTTGATCGACCTCCTCAATGCAGCGTATATCATCATGCCGTGAATATCTCAGAGGAGCTAAGTTTTCTATCGGCCAGATACTGATTTGCCCCCAATTGAGATAGACTTCGATGTCACCCGCCTCTGCCATGACTGGCTGTTTTTCCTCATCCATCAAAAAAACGCGGCCGCCGAGTAGCGTTAGTCGAGTACCCTGGGCGGCATCCGCACGCAGATACGACAGTTCTTTCATTCGGGCAGTAGCTGCAGGCGCAAGCTTGCTCGATCCGAATAGTGCTGCAATCATTTTTAGTAATCCAGATTGTGGCGATGGCTGCTCCTGGGAACTTATCGTAGTTGTGTGTTCTGAACTCGTCGTGTTCTCACCATTTGTGGAGGGAATCAGTAAGGTCACGGGTTGCGAATTTGTGCTTTCCCGCTGTTCATCCACATTTTCGGTGGCGATCTTAGGATCGGTTTTTTTGACTTCAGCCTTGCTCGTAGACCGTTTTCCCTTCTTATTAACTTTTTCAGAAGACGCTTGTATGTTGCCAGCGTTGCTGGAAGACGGAGTTGCTATCGGAACCGCTGCCGGTTCAGCAACGACGTTCGCAGTTTTTCGCGACCTTAAAACTAGAAATGCACCAATTGAGCAGAGGAGAAGAAACAATGCGGCTATTGAGATCAAAATGAAGTTTTGTGTTTTTTTCTGCTCTTCAATTTGCTTTTTAAAATCGTCGTTCTGTTCAGCGAGTTTGTCGGCCGCCATTTTAGCTACATTTGCTTCATCAGTTTTCTGCCGTGCTTTCTCTTCCGCAGCACGCCGGGCTTGGTCAGCTTCCGCAGTTTTCTGCCGTGCTATTTCTTCCGCAGCACGCCGGGCTTGGTCTGCTTCTGCGGCTGCACGTCGGCCACTGTCAGCATCAGCAGGTTTAGGCGGTGCGGGGCTTGGCTGCTGCTCCGCTTGAACTGAAGGTGACATTCCGGACGCGTCTATCGCTAGGAAGCGGAGGGTACCGCGTCCGCTTTGATCATAACTCGCCGCCCAGATGTAGCCGGGCCCGCCACGAATGCCATATATCGGCAGACCGAGTTGCGCCGAACGCTGATTGTTACCGATATGATCAATCAGAAAGCCGCGGCGCACATTTCGTCCAGCGGCGAGCTGTTCGACGCTACTCGCGTCAAGGGGCTCTAGAGCGACCTTGCCCCATAAAGCTATTGCGCCATTAGGGACTCCCGATCCAGGAGGCATCGGGATGATCCTCGGCTGTGCCCCGTGCTTTTTTGAAACGCGTGCGATTTCCTCATTCGCTTCATCGGCCGTGAAGAATGCAGGCACCAGCGAACGACTAACATAGAACGTGGTTCCATCGGCGGAATGGAGAATCGACCATGAAGACGTGTACTGGCCGCGGGCCTCGGTTTCGACACGCCTCTTTTGACACCATGTAAAGCCTACGAATTGATCACTCGGTGTGCATTGGTATTCTCTATAGGTCGCACTATCGAACCGGACTTGATCGCCCTGAGCCAATCCGTCGACAGAGTATTTGGAAGTTTGTGGGTCAGCGCGCGGGGCTTGTGAAGGCTGCTGTGCGAACTGGTTTCGACAATTCGACCGCAAATCAGCGACGCGCCCGTCGGAGGGCATGATCCCGTGTCTTACAAGTGTTTCGATACTTAACCCGCGTTGAACCAGTGTCTGGTCCAAGCAAGCGATTTCCTTCGGCGGCAGTTTGTTCCACTCAACGCGCGCCGCCTCCGCCATGGCGGCCTGAACGAAGCCGCCAAAGATGTCTATAATGTTACCGGGGCTCTGAGCGAAAACGACACTGCCACTCAGAAACAGACTGAGCGCCACGTACAAAAAATAGTTTTTACGCATCGCTGCGCCTACTGAAAACTTTAACGACCACCAATGTTAGCTAGCATAGTATTTTGTGGTCGCGATCGTGGCAACCGACCAGAAACCGATGACCCTGATCTGGTGCAATCCGTTGCCAGCCCACTCCGGCCTTCGGGCCTGCCAGATCATTTGGGGCCACATCCTAGTCTTTTTCGTACGCGGCCTCGGTTTTGAGCCAAGATTGTATCATCTGAATACGGGCTGACTTATCTGCTGTACGCCACGTTTCTCCGTTCAACGATATGCCGGCAACGTCGCCCTCCGTGATTCCGGCAATTTTCTGAATGTGCAGCGCAGCTCGATCGAGACTATCCATTGTTGCCGCGACACCAATGTCGCTGTCTTTAACCGATGATACACCCATAGGACTGCTCCGTGGCTGGTAGCGTTCAACTATAGCTTCAAAATTGAACCGATCAAAGGTCAGTCAGACGCGTTGCATCTTTTGGCTTAGCCCTCGGGTAGCACGCGGCGTCACCACGTCACGTCCTGCAGGATGCGGGCGAGCCGCGTCGGATTTGCCTCCACGTACATTGCAGTGGTTCGGATCGACGTGTGGCCCGCGATCAACGCGATGGCCTTCAGGTCTACGCCACGCTCGGCCAGCCGCGTGATCAGCGTCCGTCGCCCGCTGTGCGACGACGCGCCCGCGATGCCAGCCTCCGCATAGAGCGCTTTCAGAAACCGCGCCATCGAGCACGCCGTCATCGGCCCGCCCTTCTGACTCGCGAACAGCGCCGCCTGCGATGCCCTGGCGCTGCCCAGCCAATCTCGGTCGCCGTACTTTTCCAACACGCGGCGCAGCGCGGGCGACGACACGAACACGTCGCGCGTCCGCCCGCCCTTCGTGTACGCCGCTTTCAAGTGCACGACCTGCCGGACGCGACCGTCGGCGTCGTACACGTCGGCCCACCTGAGGCCGGCCAGCTCCTTGGCGCGCAGACCGAGGCCGACGGACAGCGCCAACGCCGCCTCGGCGCGGGCGGCGTGACGGCCTCGCGCCCTCGCGACGCGGAAGACGTGCCTAACCTGGGTCGCGGTTAGGACGGCGGCGCGCCCGGACGTGCCCGGCGGCCTGCCTCGGCGTCTGGCCATTATGATGCGTCCTGATGGAAAAATGGAACGGGCGACACGGGCCGCCCGTGCCGGGGTGATCAGGCCGCGCGACGGGCCTTGGGCGCGCCTACGGGTTTGCCCGAGGCCGCCATCAAGTCATCCAGTTCGCCGGCTTTGGCCGCGCCGATCAGTGTGTCGATCAGTGCCGGCAGCTTGTCCTTCGAGGCGACGGCGATGCCGGCCTTACCCCGCTCGAACTCGATCGGCTTCGTTCCGTAGTAGACGGACATTACGAAGTTTCCGGCAGCGTCGGCGCGCCACCAGGGCCGGACCCGTTGCCGCTTCTCGACCTGGCGTCGTTCGTCGCCCTTGCCCGTCCATCGCTGGACGGTGCGGACGTAGGATGGGTTTTGCAGGAGCAGGCGCTGCTCCTCCAGGCGACCCACGAGCTTGGTGCGGCGATTTGCGACGGGGTCCTGGCTGCGGACGGGAACGGCGGTGAAAGCGAGGTTTTTGAGGATTGGCATGATCTATCTCCATTGGTTAGAGATAGGAATATAATCAGAATGCGGAAATTAGTACATGGCCGCCAAGCAAATACTTATGGCGCCAATCCTTTAAATATCGTCGTTGACTTGACCCTCAATACCGAATCGACGATCTTTATTGCGCACTCGGTGGCCGGATGGCTGCGCGAGCGTAACACACAGGGCCGTCGGAGACGGCACCGTAAGGAGAACATCATGACTACGACTACTAAACTAGTCTTGCGTCCGACATTCGCACGCAGAATGCCCGATCCGGTCTTCCAGACCAATCCCCAGATCACACATCATATCTTTTGGGTGCCGGCGCATACGCTGGTCGATGGCCTTTCATATGGCCCGAACGCGCGCAGGCCGAACATTCGCAAGCACGTCTACAAGAAGGTGGATGAGAGCTTGATGAATGAGAACTGTCTTGAAAACACCTTTCATCTGAAAAATCTTGGCATCGCCATCAACGCGAGCGCGGTAACCAAGATCGCGGACGACAAGTTTGAAATAGATTTGCACGACAGCGAACATCACGGGGTACTGAACGGTGGACATACGCTTGATTTGATTGCCCGCCGGATTACCGACGGCACTATTCCGCGTAATCAGTTTGTCAAAATTGAAGTTCGCACCGGCGTTCCCGATGAGTGGTTGCCGGAAATTGCCGGCGGCTTGAATACTGCGCTTCAGGTTGAAGACATGTCACTTGACGACCTCAAGGGTGCATTTGAATGGATCAAGACGGAAGTCGCAACGGAGCCTTATTTCGGCACAATTGCATGGAGCGAGAATGATAAGGGGGAATACGACGCCCGCGACCTCGTAAGCCTTCTCACTTGTTTTCACGTCGGAATTTATCCGAATGACAAGGCTGTCCATCCCGTGGAGGCATACGAGAAAAAGTCGAAGGCTCTTGACCAGTTCAGGCAGGATTTCGAAGACAGTGATGGCGCGGAGTTCTTGAGGCTCCGGCCTATCTTGAAAGACATTCTCGTTTTACACGACACAATCCAGAGTGACTTTGCGCCGGTGCATATTAAAAACGGCGGCAAGGCGCGTAGCCTCAAAATTATGGACACGAAGCCGGAAGATGGCAAACAGGTCTTCCACTTCACATTCACCGGCAAGCAATCCAAAGAGCGCCTGCAGACAGGTGCCCTTTACCCTATCTTGGCGGCCTTTCGCTGGATGGTCGAGAAAGACGCAGACGGAAATTATGGGTGGCGCGGCGGTTTTGAAAATGTCTTGAAACGCTGGAAAGACACCGCGCCCGATCTGGTGCGTAAGACCTATGAACGTAGCAAAGAGTTGGGCGGTAACTCGAATGCGATCGGCAAAAGCCGCACGCACTGGGACACCTTGCATCAGACTGTTGCGTTTCGTGACTTAATGTCAAAGGCGAGCTAAGGAAAACGAAGCCCGCCAAAGAGTTTCTTTGGCGGGCTTACTACGTTTGGCGCGGTTGAAATTGTCTTGTCGATCGGCAATCACGACGATGCATGTCAGGCAAGTCGCTCCCAGCGACCTCTTCGAGCACATTTCGAAACGTGATAATTTGTTCTTCAGCGAGCCAAATTAAATCGTTATGAACACCTAGTTTCGGGGTCGCGTCTGAAACGTGGTTGATTTGATCGGTCCAATTGACCGAATGAATTATTCTGGACAGAAAAATACATATTGGGTGCGGCTGCACCGAAACCTGTCTTTCACGAGCGACCGCATTTGTCCGCTTTCGGACCATAGCGGACAAAGGTGGATTTTAGCCCGCTAGGGTTTGTCCGCTAATGACCCAAAGCGGACATTTGATCGAAAAATCTTCGTTCAAATGCGAAATGAGGGGGTGCTAGAGTGCGCCCGGAAATCAATCGGGGCAGTCTACGGATCATAGGGCAATTTTTTCGGAAATATATCGTGACCATCATCGACGGATTTTTACTCCAAGCCCAACACCAGCCGACCGCGCCTGCGATTTGCGCGCCCGGCTGGAATTATAACATTGTGAGCTACGGCCGACTGCTTTCGTTCATCAACAACGTGGCGGCGCACGCCCTGGCGGCCGGTCTGAAGCGCAACGATGTGGTCGCCATTTTCGCCAAGGATCCGATCTTTCACTGGGCGCTGATCCTTGGATTGACGCGCATCGGCGTGGTTTCGCTGTCGACCGTCAATCCACATTTGCCGGGCGGTCTTCGCATCGATGCTGTTCTCACCGATACCGCGACGCGTTTCCAGAACGGCGGCCGCATTATTCAGGTTGATGGCAGCTGGATTGAGGGCGATGGCAAGTTGCCTGCCATTGATGCCGAGCCGGACGGTAGTAGCATTGCGCGCATCATTCTGACGTCCGGCACGACTGGCGAGCAGAAGGCCGTGGCGTTAAGTCACGATATTATCTTGCGGCGCATCCAGACCTACAGTTTTGCCTTCGGCAACAGGTTTCCTAACTGCTCGCGCGTTTTTCTGGACATCGGCGTCGCGTCTAATTTCGGCTATCTCTCGGGTATCTATGTGCTCGCGCGCGGCGGCGTCATTTTCGTTCGAGGCAGCGATCCGGCCGAGACCATGCAGGCGCTGTCATTGTACAACGTCCAGTGCATGATCTCTCCTCCCGCCGGCATGGCCGAGTTTCTCGACTACTATGAGCGCTCGCCGGCTTTCTTGTCGCCATTTGAGGTCATCCTGTCGGTTGGCAGCAAACTCGCGGGCCCGCTTTCTGACCGGGTGCGTGCGCGCATGTGTTCGCATGTCGTCTCTGGTTACGGCGCGACCGAAGGCAATCCCGTGGCGTGTGGCTATGTCCATCAAATCGAACACATTCAGGGCGCGGTTGGTTACGTGACGCTTGGGATGATCGTAGAGGCCGCCGACGAGTCGGGAATCCCGCAAAAGCCGGGTGATGAAGGTTACATCCGCTTTCGTGGCGCTAGATGTGTCGATGGCTATATCGGCAATCCCCCCGGCTCCGAAAAATTCTTCCGCGATGGTTGGTTCTATCCAGGCGATATTGGTGCGGTTACGGAAGATAACGTCTTGATCATATCTGGCCGCAGCAAAAGCATCATCGATCTGGGCGGCGACAAGATAAATCCGGAAACGATCGAGGCTGTTTTGCTGTCTTTTCCCGGCGTCGTGCATGCCGTCGCCTTGGGCCGCCCCAACGCGCTCGGCATCGAGGAGGTCTGGGTCGCGGTCGAAACGCGCTCGGACATCGACGCCGAGGCGGTCCGCGCCCATTGTGCCAAAAAGCTGAGCCGCGAAATGGTGCCGGCGCGCGTCGTCCGGGTGCCTAGCATGCCGCGCAATGTTGGCGGCAAAATCGACCGCAATCAGGTCAAAACGCTCATTGAATCCCGCTGAAGCATAGTAAAAACGCGATTTTTTGGGGAGCGTTGCCATTATGCCATAGGCACCCCGTTGCCTGGGCCGGTACAATCCGCTTTAACAAAACTTGGAATCCCTGGGGCGGCTCGTCATGAAATCCTTGCGTCGCGTTTTTCTCGCTACCGCGTCTTCGGTCGCCCTCGTAGGCAGCGCCGCCGCGCAGCCGCCTGGACCGATAGCCATGTCATGGACCGGACCCTATCTGGGGCTGAACATCGGCGGCGCGTGGAATAACGCGAGATTCATCGATAGGGGCGGTCCCGGCGGACAGTTCGCATTTCCGGTTGGTTCGAACGATCCCTTTTGGGCGCCGTCGCAAGCTGGGTTCACCTTTGGTGGTCAAGCTGGCTACAATTGGCAATCGGGCAATATCGTTTACGGCATCGAAGGTGATGTGAACTGGGTGGGTAACAACGCGAGCGCTACGCTTGCGGGATTTGGTCCCATCCTGGCTTCAACAAAACTCGATTGGATGGCCACAGCCCGCGGCCGTCTCGGCTATGCCTTCTCGAAATTTTTGGTTTATGGCACAGGCGGCGTAGCCTTTGCGCATTTCGCCGATGCCTACGGATTTGTTGGCAACGAATTCAGCAACAGCGTAACACGCACCGGCTGGACCGCTGGTGGCGGCATTGAATACATGGTCTCCCGCAATTGGACTGTCCGCGCCGAAGCGCTGTTTGCCGATTTCGGTTCGTATGACCAGACGATTTTTATCTTTGGTGGAAATTATACCAGCACCTTCAAGCATACCGTGACGACGGCTCGCGCGGCGCTGAACTGGAAGTGGTGAATTTGCCGGCCGCCTAGCTTTTCAGCCAAGGCCTTTCCGACAAAATTTATGACCTCACTTTCTCGCGCATAAGTGTGAGCTGCGTCTGCGTCACCAAAGTGATTGCGGTGTCTGCTCTTGGCACTTAGCGGACATCCCAACAGCGCCCGCGTTTGTCCGCTATTGGAGCAACAACGGACAAACGTGGGTTTAGGCCCAGGGTGATTTGTCCGCTAATGACCCAACAGCGACATTGGCTGTGCATTGCAGCAGTGCTCTTGGTACCGGTTGGCTAAGGTGTTGCCAAAATGTCTGCTATGAAACTAATGCGTACAATTTGCTTGGTTTTCCCTAACTCCTTCTAGGCAGCACCTGAGTTTGTTTGTTAGCTTTCGGCTACGTTTCCAGCGGTGTTTATAGGGTGGCTTACGCTCGCTGCCTGCACCCGGTTGGGGGGTTGATTATGCGTCGCCTTCAATGTGCCTTGCTCGCCGCTGTTGCTGCTATCGGATTTGCTTCGGTCGCTTCGGCCGCCGACATGCCGGTGAAGGCGTACAAAGCGCCGATGATGGCGCCGGCCTGGAACTGGACCGGGCTATATGTCGGTCTCAACGCCGGTTACGGCATCGGCCGCGACCAGACCAATCAAACAGTTAATCTCCCAGGTCCATTTTTTATCACGGCGGACACGTTGGCGCCCGCGGGCTTCGTCGGCGGCGGCCAGATCGGTTACAATTGGCAGGCTGCGCCGAACTGGCTCTGGGGCGTAGAACTGGACTTCCAGGGCACCGGCCAGGAAGATTCAAGCTGCACATTTGACTGTGGACGTACTTTTGCCGGAAGAACTCTCAACGCGGCCCAGAAACTACCGTGGTTCGGAACCGCGCGTGGACGATTGGGCTACGTCAATGGTGATTACCTGTGGTACGTGACCGGCGGCGGCGCTTGGGCAAATATAAAGAGCGATTATTCGAGTGTGGTTGCTGGTGGCGCCACTGACACGGGCAGCTCCAGTCACACCCAGGGCGGTTTTGCGGCGGGCGCGGGCGTCGAGACCCATCTGTCGGGCAACTGGACGGTAAAATTTGAATATCTTTACCTGGACTTAGGGAGCATATCGGACAGCTATGTGGCCCCTAATTCATTGTGTGGAGGGTGTTCCGTCACGGTTGACAGCAAAATCCGCGACCACATCGTGCGCGTCGGCTTGAACTACAAGATTATGCCGTAGTCCGGTCTGGCCGCCTTCTCGCGCGATACTAATATCGAGAGCCCCGGGCGAGAGGCCCGGGGCTTTTCAGTTGAGCGCCGTGGCCAATACTAGAAGGCCGCCAATTGAAGCGGCCGCTTTCATTTCAAACCAAGCATCCAATGTCGGCTATTGATGCTGTGGACGGCTCCCTCACCGGCACGTGAGTGCCATGAATGTGGGCGCTGATAAGGCCAATCTCAATAGCGCGAAGACACTTGGCCTCACGGTGCCCCCGCAGATTGTTGCGCGCGCCGACGAGGTGATTGAATAGGGATACATTTTGCTGCGGTGCGTCGGTCGCGATTGGCACTTAGCGGACGTGCCAATTCATCCGAGCAATGTCCGCTATCGGGGGCAAAGCGAACATCGTACGGAATTACGGCCGCGTCCGGTAATTGCGGATATTGAAAGTCCACCGGCTTCTGCTAGCGTTACACGAGCATCGGCACATCATTATTCCGGCAGGGAGCACAAGCAATGACTGGGGAATCTCTTCTCATCATTCTGTTGATTGGCGCCATTGCCGGATGGTTGGCCGGCCTGATCGTGCAAGGCACCGGCTTCGGTCTCATTGCCGACATCGTCATTGGGATCATCGGCGCCTTTATTGGCAGTTGGTTGCTGCCCCGGTTGGGCATCCACCTCGGCGTCGGTATCGTCGCCGCCATTATCGCCGCCACCATCGGCGCGCTCGTGCTTTTGCTTCTTCTCGGTTTATTCGCAAGAAGTCGGGGTGGGTACTCCCGAAGAGGTGGCGGCGGGCGCTTCCATCTCACGCCGCCGACGATGATTGTCTTTTTTATTTCGCTGGTGCTTGCGCTCGTCGCGCTGCTGGCACACTACGCCGGCGTTAGAATTCCACTTATCCCGGCGGGACGCGTTTTCGATGTGCTCGCTGTTGCCTACGTAGTGCTTCTTGCTGGTGTGTTGTTTCGAGGCATTTGAATTGGTCGGCACGTCCGGAGTTGGCACTTAGCAATCGTGCCAGTTCATCCGCGCGATGCCCACTAATGGCACTTAGCGTCAATTCGGACTCATGCCTCGAATGGTCGCTTCTCTAATCGGCCAGTCGGGGTCAAGCGCTTTCAGACTATCCACGTTGCAGTGTCGATGTCGCTCACGGGCTCGTGCTTCTCTTCGGAATCGGCACTAAGGCCCTTCCATCATGGGATTCGAAGACGAGGTGGAACAATCTATTGGGCGGCCTTGCCGTCAGACTGACAGCAGGTCCAGCGACCATTACGAACTCACCTCATCCATCGTCCCGCGAGGGACATCTTTCCACCGCTCGGTGGAGCTCGAGTGTTCTCCTATCGTAATTGATCCTGAACAGC
>JAYTFS010000109.1:0-13466 GCA_043734185.1 Pseudolabrys sp.
TGCGGCGGATGAGCCTGAAAGGCCGGATGTGGCGTTATCGTGGCCGGCCCGGCCCAAAGAAACATTAAACCCGTCACATATTCGGGTAATTCGGTCCACCGCTGCCCTCTGGCGGAACCCAGGTGATGTTCTGATTCGGGTCCTTGATGTCGCAGGTTTTGCAGTGGACGCAATTCTGCGCGTTGATGACAAATTTCGGATTCCCGGCTTCCTCAACCCATTCATAAACCCCGGCCGGACAGTAGCGCGCCGACGGCCCGCCAAAGACGTCGTGCTCGGATGTCTTCTGCAAAGCCATGTCCTTCACCACCAGATGCGGCGGCTGGTCTTCCTCGTGATTGGTGTTGGACAGGAATACCGATGAGAGCCGGTCGAAGGTAAGTTTGCCATCGGGCCGCGGATAGAAGATTGGCGCGCATTCGGACGCAGGCTTGAGCGTGGCGTAGTCCGGCTTGCCGTGCTTGAGCGTGCCGAACAGCGAGAAGCCGAGCGTGTTGCACCACATGTCGAAGCCGCCAAGCACGATGCCGACAAACGTACCCAGTTTCGACCATAGCGGCTTGGCGTTGCGCACCTTCCACAAATCCTTGCCGATCGGCGAAGAACGCCAGGCTGCTTCGTAATCGGCGAGCTCGTCGTGATGACGCCCCGCGCTCAGCGCCGCGGCGGCGGCTTCGGCGGCAAACATTCCAGACAGCATCGCGTTATGGCTGCCTTTGATGCGCGGCACGTTCATGAAGCCGGCGTCGCAGCCGATCAGCGCGCCGCCGGGGAACGCCAGCTTGGGCACTGACTGGTAGCCGCCCTCGGTCAGCGCGCGCGCGCCATACACAAGACGTTTGCCGCCCGCGAAAGTATCGCGCACCAGCGGATGGGTCTTGAAGCGCTGGAATTCCTCGAACGGCGACAGATACGGATTTGAATAATTGAGATGCAGCACGAAGCCAACCGACACCAGATTGTCGTCGAAGTGATAGAGGAACGAGCCGCCGCCGGTTGTGCCGTCGAGCGGCCAGCCGAACGAATGCTGCACCAGGCCTTTGCGATGCTTGTCAGGCGCTACCTGCCATAGCTCTTTCAAGCCAAGGCCGAACTTCTGGGGCTCGCTCTCGCGCGCGAGATTGAATTTCGCAATGAGTTGCTTGCCGAGGTTGCCGCGCGCGCCTTCGGCGAACAGAGTGTACTTGCCGCGCAATTCCATGCCGCGCGTAAAGTTGGCGTTCGGCTCCTTGTTTTTGCCGATGCCCATGTCGCCGGTGGCTATACCGGCGACCGCATCGCCATCGAACAAGACTTCCGCGGCGGCAAAGCCTGGATAGATTTCGACGCCGAGCGCCTCCGCCTTGGCCGCCAGCCAGCGACACACGCTTCCGAGCGAGACGATGAAATTGCCGTGATTGCTCATCAGTGGCGGCATGGCGAAATTCGGCAGCCGCAGCGCGGCCCCGGCCGTGAGGTAATAGAAGCGATCGTCGGTTACGGGGGTCTTGATCGGCGTGTCCTCGGCGCGCCAACCGGGCAGCAATTTGTCGAGGCCGATTGGATCGATCACCGCGCCGGAGAGAATATGGGCGCCGACCTCGGAGCCCTTCTCCACCACGACCACGGTCGCTTCCGGATTGATCTGCTTGAGGCGGATGGCGGCGGAAAGCCCCGCAGGGCCTGCCCCGACGATCACAACGTCGAATTCCATAGCCTCGCGGGCGGGTAGCTCAGCCATCAAGATCTCCTCGCTGCCCAATTGTCCACTTTTACACAGCCGGGGCAATCGCTCAGCCGCGACACTTGGCTATGCTAGGATGCAAGGATGATGCCCAACGGCGACAAATCCGCGCGCGAATTGCTCGACTTCTATCTGGAAGCCGGCGCCGACGCGTTGCTTGGCGAGGAACCGATGGACCGTTTCGCGCTGGGCGCCGAGCCAACTCCGGCGCCCGCCCGCGCACCACAGCCGGTAGCACTTCCGCCCGATCTCGAGCGCAAAGGCCGCGCCGCCCAGCCCACGGCCCCGCAAGCGCCGGATGAGGCGGCGATGGCCGCGCGTGCTGCAGCCAAAGGCGCTAAAGATCTCGACGAGCTGCGCGCCATTCTGGAAAAATTCGATGGTTGCGCCCTGAAGGCCACCGCGACCCAACTAGTCTTCGCCGATGGCAATCCAGCCGCCAAAGTAATGTTCGTCGGTGAGGCCCCCGGCCGCGACGAGGACATCGAGGGCCTGCCCTTTGTTGGCCGTTCCGGAAAATTACTCGACCGCATGCTGGCCGCGGTCGGCCTTGACCGCGCGTCGGTCTACATCGCCAACATCGTGCCCTGGCGCCCGCCGGGCAACCGCACGCCGACGCCGCAGGAATCGCAGATCTGCCTGCCGTTCATTTTGCGACAGATCGAGCTTGTCGATCCCGACATATTGGTCTGCATGGGAAACCCGTCGGCACAGACGCTGCTCGGCCTCAAGGAAGGCATCACCAAGACGCGCGGCCGCTGGTTCAAGTTCGATGCGGGCAAGCGCGAAATCCGCGCCATGCCGACATTCCATCCGGCTTTCCTGCTACGCAGTCCGTTGCAGAAGCGATTTGCCTGGCGGGATTTCCTAGCGATCAAGAAAGCGCTGGCAACCGCCTAGCGATAGGCGATGAGGACTGCGCTGACCGCCGAAAACGGGCTCATCCCGACACAGCAAACTTGATCGCAAACAGCACCGCCAACACCATCACCGCAGGCGACGCCTCCTTGGCCTTGCCAGAGATCACCTTGGCCAGCGCATAAGTGATGAAGCCTAGTCCGATGCCGGTAGCGATCGAATAAGTTAGCGGCATGGTGATCGCCGTCACTACAGCAGGCGCGTATTCGGTGATGTCCTCCCAGTCGATTTCAGCCAAGCCGCGCGCCATTACGCAAGCAACATAGAGCAATGCCGCTGCCGACGCATAGGCGGGGATCGTCCCGGCGAGCGGGGCAAAAAACAGCGCCAGCAGGAAGAAAACGCCGACAAAGACCGCGGTTAGTCCAGTGCGGCCGCCGGCCTGCACGCCGGCGGCACTCTCGATATAGCTGGTGGTGGTGGAGGTGCCGATCAGGGAACCGAACATGGCGGCGAAGCTGTCGGAGATCAGCGCCTGTTTCATGCGGGCAAGCTTGCCGTTCTTCATCAGTCCGGTGCGGTGGGTAACGCCGATCAGCGTGCCGGCATTATCGAACACATCGACGAATAGGATCGAAAACACCACGATCAGGAAACTCAGCTCCCACATGCGCGAGAAGTCGAGTTGCAGCAGCGTGGGCGCAATCGACGGAGGCATTGAAACCAAGCCTTTGAATTGCGCCAGCCCGAATGGTAGGCCGATGACGGTAACGATGAGAATGCCGATAAGCGTGCCCGCGATCATGCGCCGATAGTTGAGCGCGGCGATCAACACGAAACCGAGAAGCATCAGGATCGCCACCGGATTTTTCAGATCGCCAAGCGTCACCAGCGTCACCGGATGGGCGACGATAACCTTGGCCTCCTCCAAAGCAATAATCGCGAGGAACAACCCGACGCCGGCCGACACCGCGAGCTTCAGATTTTGCGGAATGGCGTCGATTACATATTGCCGGATGCGGAAAATCGAAATCAGGAAAAACAACACGCCGGAGCAGAAAACCGCGGCCAGACCCTGCTGCCAAGTGAATTTGTAGGTGAGCACCACGGTGAATGCGAAGAAGGCGTTGAGACCCATGCCGGGCGCCAGCGCTATCGGATAATTGGCATAAAAACCCATCACCAAGGTGCTAGCCGCGGCGGCGAGGGACGTGGCGACGAACACCGCGCCCGCGTCCATCCCGGCCTTGCTCAGAATGATTGGATTGACGAACACGATGTAGACCATGGTCAGGAAAGTGGTCAGCCCGGCGATAAATTCGGTGCGAATGTCGGTGCCCTGCGCCTTGAGCCCGAAATATTGTTCCAGAACCGCGGCGATCTGGGACTGGCCTTTCGCTGCCGCACCCTTTGCCTGCTTGACCATGATGCTCCCCTGCCCTGATTGCCCCGGCGTTTGGGAGATTAGCGCGGAGGGCGGCCACGCACAGTCTCTGCTGTGGATGACTTGGATACCGTCGTCCTATTTTCATTTAGCGCAAGAACTGCACAGCTTCCGCTCGCCATGATTTGATAATTGGGATTAAGGTTGCTCGCCGGGGGTGTCCGGACGGAGGCCGTGATGGAATTTGATCCTGTTCTGCTGGCGAGGTTGCAATTCGCCTTCACGATCACGTTCCACATTATTTTCCCGAGCTTTACCATCGGGTTGTCCGCTTACATCGCCACGCTCGGCGTGCTGTGGCTGCGCACCGGCGGCGAGCGCTATCACGTGTTGATGAAGTTCTGGACCAAGATCTTCGCCGTGTCGTTCGCGATGGGCGTCGTGTCCGGCATCGTGATGTCCTACCAGTTCGGCACCAACTGGAGTCGCTTCTCGGTCGTCGTCGGCAACGTGGTCGGACCGCTGATCGGTTACGAGGTTCTCACGGCATTTTTTCTCGAAGCAACTTTCCTCGGCATATTGCTGTTCGGCTTCAACAAGGTGCCGCCGTGGCTTTACGTGATGTCGGCGGCTGTTGTCGCCATCGGCACTTTCATGTCGGCGTTCTGGATTTTGTCAGCCAATAGCTGGATGCAGACGCCGACCGGCTACGAAATGCGCAATGGCGTAGCTTTCCCGACTGATTGGGTCGCCGCCGTTTTCAATCCAAGCTTCCCCTACCGCCTCGCTCACATGCTCAACGCGACCTATCTCACGACCGGCTTCGTTGTACTCGCTGTAGGGGCGCGTTATCTCCTCGCCGGCAAACACATCCAGGCCGGACGCACCATGATACGCATGGCGATCGGCCTCACCGCCATCCTGGCGCCGCTGCAATTATTCCTCGGCGATCAACATGGCCTCAACACGCTTAAGCATCAGCCGATCAAGGTTGCGGCGATGGAAGCGCATTGGGACGGCGCCAAGCCCGGCGACTTCCACATCTTTGCCTGGCCGGACGAGAAAGCTGGCGTCAATTTGTTCGAGATTTCGATCCCGCGCGGCGCTTCGCTTATTCTCACGCACAGCCCGGACGGCCTGTTCAAAGGCTTGAGTAGCGTGCCCGCATCTGAACGGCCGCCGGTCAAAAACGTATTTTTCGCCTTTCGCATCATGCTGGCGGTCGGCTTCTTCATGATCGCCGCAGCCTTCGCCGGCGCATTCCTGTGGTGGCGCGGCACGCTGTTTACGACACGGTGGTATCTGCGCGTGATGTCGCAATGCTGGTGGATCGGTTTCGTCGCGGTGATTGCCGGTTGGGTGGTGACCGAGAGCGGACGCCAGCCCTGGATCGTCCAAGGCGTCTTGCGCACCGCAGACGCCATTTCACCGGTGCCCGGCGCCAGTATCGCCGGCACGCTGACGCTGTTCGTCGTCGTCTACGGCATCGTGTTCTCGATGGGCATTTATTACATTAATCGGCTGATTGAGCAGGGCCCAACCCGGGCTGCGGTCAAAGAGCCCAACATTTTCGGCGGCAGTCCGATTTCCGCGTCGGCGGACGCCGGACGCAAAGCGCTGCGGAAGGGATAACCCATGGAATGGTATCTGCCAGTCATCTGGGCGACCCTGATCGGCACCGCGGTTGCTATGTACGTGATCCTCGACGGCTTCGATCTCGGCATCGGCATCTTGTTTCCATTTGCAGCCAAAGAAAGCGAGCGCGACCAGATGATGCGCTCGATTGCGCCCTTCTGGGACGGCAACGAAACCTGGCTGGTGCTCGGCGGCGGCGGCTTGTGGGTCGCCTTTCCGCAAGCGTATGCGGTGATAATGCCGGCGTTCTATCTGCCGGTGATCGTCATGCTGCTTTCATTGGTGTTTCGCGGCGTTGCATTCGAATTCCGCACCGTCTCGCGCAGCAAGATCTGGTGGAACCGAGCTTTCAATATCGGCTCGGTGCTCGCAGCCTTCACCCAAGGTATCATCCTCGGCGGATTGGTTCATGGCGTTCCGGTGCGTAATGGCACCTACGCCGGTGGCGCCTTCGACTGGGTGACGCCCTTCGCCTTGCTGTGCGGACTGGCGATGATCGCGGGCTACGGACTGCTCGGCGCGACCTGGCTGGCGATGAAGACCGAAGGCAAGGTAGCGAATCGCGCGCGCGCGCAATCAAAGCAATTGCTGATTGCGGTGCTTACGTTCATGGCGGCGGTGAGCCTGTGGACGGCGCTGGCGGAGCCGCGCATCGCGGCGCGTTGGTTCTCGCTGCCGAATTTCTATTTCCTGTGGCCGGTGCCGGCAGTGACGGCGCTGGTCGCCTTCGCGGCCTGGCGCTGGATCGAGAAGGGCCGTGATGCGCCGCCGTTTCTGGCGACGATTGTACTGTTTCTGCTCGGCTATCTCGGCCTGGTGATTTCCAACTTTCCGTATCTGGTGCCGCCCTCCCTCACGGTCTGGGATACGGCGGCGGCGCCCGCCAGCCAAATTTTCATGCTGATCGGCACGCTGGTGCTACTGCCGATTATTCTCGGCTATATCGCGTTCATCTATTGGCTGTTCCGTGGCAAAGTCCGCGAAGGCGAGAGCTATCACTAGCTTCAAAAGTTAAGGCGCCTGCGGGCGCAGCACCGACCAGCCGACCCGGATCAGCGGCTGGTTGCCTTGAATCATGCGCGAGAACGAGCGCGGTACTTCCGGCACCATCGCCGTGAACTGGGCCTTGAGCGTCGCCGGCGGCGTGCCGGTATTGTCCGAAGCAGGCCACACCAGCATGCCGCCTTTGTTGGCAACATCGGCGGCGCTCGTCCAAGGGCTGCGCTGCGGCGCCCAGGCGAAATAGACATGCGGCCGGCTTGGCGCGCCGAGTGCGACCAAGGCAGCGAGCCGCGCGTCACCGGTCACGTAGGCAAGCGGCTTGCCGGTGCGGCGTTGGAAATTCTCGCCGAAAAATTGGCCTTCGACTTTGACCGGCTGGGCGATCTTGAGATCGGTCGACGCCGTCCACGGCAATACAAACAGTCCCAGCACGACGAGCGTAGGCGGCACAACCAGCAGGCCGACCCAGGCCGACGACACCATACGCTCGCGATAGAGCCTAACCTGGTCGCCGGCCGCGACCACCACCGCCAGACCGGACAACAACACCAGCGGTCCGACGCGGTCGAGCGGCCCGAGTTTTCCGCTGACGAACGCGATCGTAATCGCGCAAGCCGCCGGCGCCAGCGCGAAAAAATAAACAAACCGCCGTGCAAAGGGTTCTACCGGATTGCGTTCGATCTCCGGCGCGAGATCGCGCCAGCGCCGCCGCCGCATCGGAAAGTTACTGGCCAGCGCAACCAACAGCAGCAGTCCGGAGTGGCTGATGACCAGCGCGATGCATAGCCAGATGCCGGGCGACCACGTGCCGACCGCTACCGCGCTCTCATTAATGGCTGCGAGCACCACATCGCCCGCCATCCCCAGCCACGCGGCGTGTGGAAACACCACGATAACAAGCAACAGCATGGCAACCCACGGCTCGGGATTGAGAAACGCGCGGCGCCCGCGCCCGGTCGCGAGCGTGAACACGATCATCAGCGCGAGCAGGATCAAGCCGGCATAGTTCGCAAGTAGTAGCAGGCCGAGAAAAAGCGCGAACACAAACCATGAGCCGCGATTGCCCTCGCCCACCGCGCGCCAGTAATGCAGCAGCGCCAGCGCCCATAGCGGCGCTGCCAATACCGCCGGCCCGAAGTCCGGGCTCGGCACCGTGAAGGCGGCGATGCCAGCCATAAGCAAGACACCGAGCACGGCGTGCCTTGTGCCGACGATGCCGCGGCCGAGCGTGAACACCGCCCAATAGGTGGTGACGATGCAGGCCTGCGCCAGCGCGTAGAGCCCGAAGGCGCCGCCGATGCGGTACGCGATCTCGCCCAGCCAAAATGCCAGCGGCGGCCCAAGATAGCTGCCGAGCACGAATTCATGACCGATGGCCAGGTTTAAGGGCACGTCGCCCGGCGGCGCGCTGTAGAACACCGCCGGTACGAGGGTCCAGATGACGGCTTGCGCGAGCGCCGCGGTCCAAAACACCACCGCCGGCCGGCCGCGCAGGAATTCGATAATCAGCGATACGTAATGCATTGGCCCGGAAGGGATAAAGAACCCGGGCTAAAGAGGCAACAACTCGACCACGGCCTCGTCGGTGACAGCGCCCAAAGCCGCGAGTTTGGCGGCCACCGGGGCGAAGGAGCGGCGGTGATGGACGGTCGGTCCCAGCTTTGCCAGCGCTGCGAAATGCTCGGGCACGCTGTAACCCATATGTCGTTCAAAGCCATAGCCGGGATGCGCCAGGCCGAGCCGCTTCATCAGGCGGTCACGCGTGACCTTGGCGACGATGGAAGCCGCCGCAATCGAAGCAACAAGCGCATCGCCGGAAACCACGGCCTGGCAGTCGCAGCCGCAGTCGATTTTCATGTTGCCGTCGACTAACACGAATTTCGGCCGCACAGGCAGAGCTTTCACAGCGCGCGCCAGCGCCCAGAGCGAAGCGCGCAAGATATTGTCCCTGTCGATGCGCTCGATAGAGCCGAAGGCCACCGCCACTTGCGCCGAGGCGCAGATTTTTTCGTAGAGCGCTTCGCGGTCTTCGGCATCGAGTTTCTTGGAATCGTTAAGCCCGCGCGGAATGCGGCCCGGATCGAGGATCACCGCCGCGGCGACCACCGGACCCGCCAGCGGTCCCCTGCCCGCCTCGTCGCAGCCGGCGACGGGAAAAATTCCACTGTTGAGCGCCCGCCGCTCGCGACGAAAGGTCGGGCGCAACTCGGGTTCACGAAGCAACTGACGCTGGGCGGGATTTGATTTGGCAGCCATGGCGCGATCAGGGCGCGCGACTCAGGCCTTGTCAATCAACCAAACGCCGGGTCAGTGAAATGCGGGGATGATTAAAACAAACTCATCTGCGCCGAATCCAGCTTGGGATGGCGGAAATGTTCCGTCGAGAGCGAATATTTCGCGGCATTGAGGCCAAGCTTCTCACAAGCCACCTCGAAACGCCGTCCGATCATCCAGGCATAAGGCCCGGTTCCCTTCATGCGCTTGCCCCAGGTGGAGTCGTAATCCTTGCCGCCGCGCATGTCGCGGATCAGCTTGAACACGTGGGCGGCGCGGTCGGGATAATTCGCCTTCAGCCACTCGTTGAACAGGTCGCGCACTTCGATCGGCAAGCGCAGCAGCACATAGCCAGCTTCCTTGACGCCGGCGGCCTGCGCCGCGTCGAGAATGCGCTCGATCTCCATGTCGTTGAGCGCAGGGATGATCGGCGCCACCATCACGGTGGTGGGAACGCCCGCTTGCGAAAGCCGCCGTAAGGTTTCCAGCCGCCGCATTGGCGTTGCCGCGCGCGGCTCCATCCGGCGTGCCAGGTCAGCATCGAGCGTCGTTACCGACAGCGCTACTTTCGCAAGTTTGCGTTCGGCCATGCGCGCAAGAATATCGAGATCGCGCAGCACCAATGCCGACTTGGTGACGATGCCGACCGGATGGCCGGCGCGATCGAGCACTTCGAGAATGCGGCGCATGACTTTGTAGCGCCGTTCGATCGGCTGGTAGGGATCGGTGTTGGTGCCGATGGCAATCACTTTCGGCGAATAGCCTGGTGACGCCAGTTCCTTTTCCAGAAGCTCGGCGGCCTCCGGCTTCACAAACAGTTTGGATTCGAAATCGAGCCCCGGCGACAGACCGAGATAGGCGTGCGTCGGCCGGGCGAAGCAATAGACGCAACCGTGCTCGCAGCCGCGATAGGGATTGATCGAACGGTCGAAACCGATATCGGGCGACTCGTTGCGGGTGATGATCTTGCGCGTAGCATCGTTGGTGACGGTCGTCTTGAATGGCGGCAACTCGTCGAGCGAGCGCCAGCCATCGTCGAAGGCGATGCGGGCGTGCGGTTCGTAGCGCCCGGCCGCATTGCTCTGCGCGCCGCGGCCGCGACGGCGTTCGAATTCGACCGCAACACCGAGCAACTCGGTTGCGTCGTCGACAAATTCGCCCGCCGGCTTGGAGGGCAGCTCGTTCGCCGGCGGGCGTTTGAGGGCTGCGGAATATCGAGCCATGGATCTAACCTAATGCGCGGATGTGAACAAAACAAGAACCTTTTTTAAGGCCCACAATTTGGGCGTTTTGGGGCCTGATCTCGTGGGCCGGGAACATGACGCCACATGATATGGTGCAACCCGGACTGCACGCCCGGGGTTCCAAAACACTTCGATGCTGAGCGCGATCATTTCTACCCACGAATCGGAACGCACTTTGGTGCCGACGCTGTCGGCGCTGGTGCCGGGCGTCACCGCAGGCCTGCTTGGCGAGGTAATCGTGGCCGATGGCGGCTCGAGCGACGCCACAGCGGAAGTGGCTGACATCGCCGGCTGCCGCATGACGACCTCGTCAGAGCCGCTGGGAGCCCGGCTGAAAGCCGCCGCCGTCAGCACCCGCTCGCCGTGGCTGCTGTTCCTGCGCGCCGGCTGCGTGCCGGAGCCCGGCTGGATCGACGCCACCGATCGCTTCATCATCGCAACCGACCTGCTCGATGGGGCGGAACGGGCCGCCGTCTTCCGGCCGCCCGGCGCGGCCGACCTGTTGCATCCGAGCCTGTCCGAGTTGGCAGCCTTGCTACGCGTCATGTTCGGCGGCGGCCCCAAGCCCGAACAGGGCCTGCTGATCGCACGGCGCTTCTATGACCAGATCGGCGGCCATTCGGGCGGTTCCGACGCCGAGAGCGCCATCCTGCGCAAGCTCGGCCGCCGCCGCATCGAGATGTTGGCAACCGGCGCGGGCGTGACACGTTAATACTTGACTTAGTCAACTAATCGTCCGACCCTTCCTGCATGTCAACCGCCAGCCAGCAACGCGTCGCTTCGGTGCGCCGCTTCAACCGCTTCTACACGCGCCAGATCGGCGTGCTGCGAAAAAACTATCTGGGCAGTTCCTACTCGCTCGGCGAGATGCGCGTGCTGTACGAGATTGCCCATCGCGGCGCGCGCACCGCGAGCGACATCATGCGCGCGCTCGACCTCGATGCCGGATATCTCAGCCGCGTGCTGCGCAATTTCGAAAAGCTTGGGCTTATCACTCGCAAGACTTCCGCCGTCGATGCGCGGCAGAGCGAGCTTGCGCTCACCGCCCGGGGCGCCAAGACCTTCGCGCCCTTCGAGCGCCGCTCGCAGCAACAAGCCAGCGTCATGCTCGGCAAGCTTAGACCTGCCGAGCAAGCGCGTCTGGTGGCGGCGATGGATTCAATCGAAACGCTGCTGGCTGGCGATCCGCCGCAACCGGCCGAAAAGCCGCGCGTCATTTTGCGCGCGCCGAAGGCCGGCGATTTCGGCTGGATCGTCACCCGCCACGCGCAAATTTATGCCTACGAATACGGCTGGCGCGATCCGTTCGAGGGCCTGTGCGCGCAGATCGTCGCGGACTTCGTCAACAAATACGATGCTAAGTTCGACCGCTGCTGGATTGCGGAGATGAACTGCGAGAATGTCGGCTCGGTGATGCTGGTGAGGGATTCCGAAGGCATTGCTCGCCTGCGCCTGCTGATCGTCGATCCAAAAGCGCGTGGCCTGGGACTTGGCGCCAGACTCACGGACGAATGCGTGAAGTTTGCCCGCGCCGCCGGCTACAAGAAAATCACGTTATGGACACACAGCATTCTCACCGCCGCGCGCCACGTGTACGAAAAAGCCGGTTTCAAGCTGATGCATAGCGAAAAACACAAGAGTTGGGGCAAGCCTGTCGTGAGCGAGCATTGGGATATGGCGCTTTAAGCTTAAGCCTTCGCCTTGCTCCGCTTCATATGCTCATCGAGTCGCGGCATGATCTCCACGAAATTGCACGGCCGGTAGCGATAATCGAGTTGGTGCACCAGAATCTCGTCCCAGGCATCCTTGCAGGCGCCCGGCGAACCGGGCAGGCAGAAAATGTAGGTCGCGTTGGCGACGCCGGCGGTGGCGCGCGTCTGAATCGCCGAAGTGCCTATTTTGCGCTCGCTCACCAACAGGAACATGGTCGCGAAGCCGTCCATGCGTTTTTCAAACAAAGGCTCGATCGCCTCGGGTGTGACGTCGCGCCCGGTGAAGCCGGTGCCGCCGGTCGTGATCACAACGTCGATGAATTTATCCGCGACCCAGGCCTTCACGCGCTGGCGGATCGCCTTCACGTCGTCTTTGACGATAGAGCGCTCGGCCAGCACGTGGCCTGCGGTGCGAATACGCTCGATAAGTGTGTTGCCCGATTTGTCGTCGGCATGTTCGCGCGTGTCCGACACCGTGAGCACGGCGATCTTGAGCGGCACGAATTGTCGGGTTTCGTCGATACCGGGCATACGGTTCCTAGGGCGATGCCGGCGAAAACGTGTCGCAGGCCGAAACCTTGCCTTGGGTGAAACCGGTGGTAAACCAGCGCTTGCGCTGCTCGGCCGAGCCGTGGGTAAACGCGTCAGGTACAATGCGTCCTTGCATCTGCTTTTGCAGCGTGTCGTCGCCGATGGCGCTCGCGGTCTGTAACGCCGCATCAATATCGCCGGCGTCGATGAATTGCTTGCGTTGCTCGGAACGGTTTGCCCAAACGCCGGCATAGCAATCCGCCTGCAATTCGACGCGCACCTGAATGCGGTTGGCGCCGGTCTTGCTGCCGGAAGCCTGCTGAGCGGCCGTTGCCTTCGGCAAGGTACCAAGCAAATTCTGCACGTGATGCCCGACCTCGTGCGAAATCACATAGGCCTGCGCGAACTTGCACGCATTACCGGTGCAACCATGGAAGCGCACTTCGATCTGCCGGAAGAACGACGTGTCGAGATAGATGCGGCGATCCGTCGGGCAATAAAACGGCCCGGACGCGGCCTGCGCGAAACCGCAGCCGCCCTGCGTGGCGTTCGCGAACAGGCGCAGACGCGGCGGCTGATATTGCCGGTTCATCTCACGGAAGATATCGGTCCAGGTATCTTCGGTATTGCCAAGCACAGCAGCAACGAATTGCCCCGCCTGGTCGGTGGGCGCGCCGGTACGCTGGGTGCGCGGCGCGGGCTGCTGATATTGGCCGCCGCCACCGCGGATCAGTTCCGCGCCGCCAATCAAAATATTCGGATCAATGCCGAAGGCCCAGCCGACCAGGCTGAGCACCACAACGGCACCGATGCCGAGGCCGCCGCCACCGACCGGAATTCCGAATCCCCCGCCACCCCCGCCGCCACTGTCGTCGCGCGAGTCCTCGACATTGTCACTGCGGCGAAAGTCATCCCAACGCATTCAAAAGCCCTCCAAACAAGGCATTACGATCATTGCCGAACAGCGCTCGTAGGTCCAATTGCGGAGCCGCCGAGACTTGCAGAAGTTCCGCTAAGCCTCGGTATCATAGGCAGAATTTGCCCAGTAATGGGACAGTTTCATAAACCGTTTTTTCACCTTGAGACTCCATATTGGCGGCCTG
>JAYTFS010000110.1:0-1545 GCA_043734185.1 Pseudolabrys sp.
GTTTCCAGCCGAAACCCGTTTTCGTCCTGATCTACGCTGGAACTCTGCAATATTGACATCGATCTCAACGAATACCGAACGTTTCACGCCAGACTTCGATCGTCTTTCTTTGTTCGGGCCCGTTGACGATCGTGATCGAGTCGACCGCGTTGGACAGCGCCGAAGTCGGCGGGACGAATTTCGTCGGCGCCACGCCAGGGCGCGTTACCGGCAGCCCGCCCTGCTCCTGCAGCACGAGTTGTCCGGGCGCGCTCATCAGCCAGTTGACGAAGACCTTGCCGGCGTTGGGATGCGGCGCACGGGCACTCACCAGGACGTAGCCATCATTGGTGGCGGTGCCGGATTTTGGATAGACGAAACCGATCGGCGCGCCATCTTCAAGGCCGGGCTCGAGCGGCAGGTCGGCCAATGTCCCCACCATCACGTCGCCGCGCAGCACGGCCTGAAACACGCCGGCCGAGCCCTCGAAGAACCGTACGTCATTGGCCTTCAGCTTTTGTGCGGCGTCAGGAATGCCGTTCTTGACCCACAACGCCACGACGCCCTGCACGGCGATCGAGCGCCATGGCGGGTCCATGCCGACTTTGCCCTTCCATTTCGGATCCCAGAGGTCGGTCCATTCCTTCGGCGCATCGGCCGGCTTCACGCGCTGCTTGTTGTAGATGATGACGTTGCGGGAGGTATGAACCGCAAACGTCTTGTTGCCACGATTGATGACCGGTTTGAACGCGGACAGTTCCGGCGGCGTCCATTCGATCGCCCACCCACCCTTGTCCACGCCAGCGAACATGGCGTCATCGGGAAAGGTGAGCATGACGTCGGCGATATTGCGACCGGCGTTGAATTCGGTTGAAAAACGTTCGATCAGCGGCGCGCTGCCAAGCCGGATCTGTTCGGTCTGGATGCCGGGATTCGCCTTGCGGAATTCGATGAGCAGTTGCTCGACACCTTGCGGGCGAAGGTTGTGATAGAAGCTGACTTTACCTTCCTTGACCGCCGCAGCCTGGACCGCCGGCCAGTCCTCGGCCGCCATCGCACCTGACGGCGCCAAAGCGCCCAGAGCGATCGTTGCGCCAAGGCCCGCAAGTGCGGCTCGGCGCGTCATGGCATAATCTTCGGCATTCGTCATGGGTCGTTTCCCTGTTATTGGCGCGGCTTTGCCGCGTCTTGTTTGGGCAGGTGCCATTATTTCTTGTCGGGCAGTTCCTTCCGGCCATCGATCCGATGTTGTGATCCGGCGCGGGCGGCGTCAGCCATCGCGCTGAGACGCAATTCGTAACCCCGGCGAACGTGACGGCGCGCCAGCTCTTCGGCTGCAGCCTCGTCGCGCTGCGCAATGGCGGCAACAATCGCCTGATGTTCTCCCAGCGCTTCGACGATACGCCCGGGTGCCGCGAAGGTGGTGCGGCCCAGCAGCACGACGGAGTCATGCAGGTCCTGCAGACTCTTGAGCAGAAAGCGATTATGGGCAGCGCGGTAGATTTGCTCGTGGAAGCGGGTGTTTTCCCGGGCGTGCACTTTCGGGTCGTCGGGCAATTGCCGGTG
>JAYTFS010000111.1:0-1912 GCA_043734185.1 Pseudolabrys sp.
AACAACTCGCGCATCTCGGCGCGGGTCTTGAAACGATGCTCGGCGTTAAGCTGGCGGCGATCGGTTTCCGAAACATATCGGCCTTCGGCAATGCAGATCAGCGCGTCATGGGATTCGTGATCAGCAGCCGTGGCGAAGTAAGGTTCGTTGGTCGCGACCAACGGAATATTCTTGCCGTAGGCAAGATCGATCAGCACCGGTTCGGTCATGCGTTCATGCGCCGTGCCGTGGCGCTGCAATTCCCTATAGAGTCGGTCGCCAAACAGCTTGATCAGAGCATCGAGCCGCGTATTGGCGAGATGGCTTTGGCCGGCAGCGATCGCGCTATCGAGCGGGCCGCCCGGGCCGCCGGTAAGCGCGATGATGTCGCCGGTCTCGCCCTCGAGCCATTCAAGCTTGAGCCGCGGCGGTTCGTTCGGCGGTGAATCCATGAAAGCGCGCGACGATAGCCGCATCAGGCTGCGATAGCCGGCCTCGTGAGCCGCCAGCAGCACAAGGCGCGTGCGCTCCGGGGCTGCATTGGCATTGCGCGCGCCATTGTCGGTATCGCCGAAGTCGATGGCGAGCGCGCAACCGATTATCGGCTGGATGCCGCTGCCCGCGAGTTTTTCGGAAAATTCCAGCGCCCCGAACATGTTGTCGGTGTCGGTGAGCGCCAGCGCCGCCTGCTTGTCGGCCTTCGCCAGTTCCGCAAGGCGCGCGATCGGCAGCGCGCCTTCCAGCAGCGAATAGGACGAGTGCACATGCAAGTGCACGAAATCGAGGTTGGACATTTCGACTCAAAGTTTGGGTGATTCTCTCGCCTGCAAACAGTGAGGAAAGGAGCCCCTCAAGTCCACCCAAGGCTCAAACTGTCCCCGTCATCCCCGGCTTTGGGCCCCGAAGGCGCCCTTAGCGCGGTGATGACTTACGCGGGTACGCCAACTCCACGCGACCAGACGCCACCGAACGCTTCGACAAACCTCTGAGATGGCCAAACGCATTACAGATTGCTGAACACTTGGGACCAGATCGCGATCATGCTCACGAACAAAGTGAGGGACGCGAGGGCGGCGGCTTCTTGCAGAACAGCTTGGATCACAGCTTTTAACATCAAATCTCTCCTTAGAACAGAGAGTGAACATAGTTCATGTTATGTTCTAGAGTCAATGACGAATATCAAAGGTCGCCTCAATATAATTTTATTATGTAAATTCAATAAGTTGTAGTCGACAGGGTCGTCGCCCTCTTATTCCAACTCCACCACCAAGCCGTCCTTCAACGTCACCCGCCGGTCCATGCGGGCGGCGAGCTCCATGTTGTGGGTGGCAATGATGGTGGCGAGGCCCGAAGCCCTCACGAGTTGGGTCAAAGCGGCGAACACATGATCGGCTGTGTGGACGTCGAGATTGCCGGTCGGCTCGTCGGCCAATAAAATTCGCGGCGCATTGGCAACCGCGCGCGCAATCGCCACGCGCTGCTGCTCGCCGCCGGACAGTTCCGCCGGCCGGTGATTCAGCCGTTCGCGCAAGCCCAGATAATCGAGCAGTTCGACCGCGCGCTTGCGTGCCTCGGTGCGCGTAAGCCCGCAGATCATCTGCGGCAGCAGCACGTTTTCCAGCGCGGTGAATTCGGGCAGCAAATGGTGCGACTGATAGACGAAGCCGATCTCGTTGCGGCGGATCCGCGTGCGGTCGTGATCGGCCAAGCCTGCGGTAGCTCGCCCGTCGATAAAGACGTCGCCTTGATCAGGGTGTTCGAGCAACCCGGCGATGTGCAGCAGCGTCGACTTGCCGGCGCCCGAAGGTGCCACCAGCGCCACCGATTGCCCCGCCCAGATCGCTAGTTCCGCCCCACTGAGGATTTGCAGGGTTGCGTCGCCTTGATGGTAGGTACGTACAACGTCGTGCAAGAACAGAATGGGAATTTCCTG
>JAYTFS010000112.1:0-4477 GCA_043734185.1 Pseudolabrys sp.
TACGCAAGAAAGGGCGCCATCCTTGGCTTGGCGGTCGATGTTGCTTGACCATGTATTTGGCGACGCTCGACTGTGCGACCTCGAACCCGAGCTTGAGCAATTCACCGTGAATACGCGGTGCGCCCCAAAGTGGGTTCTCGACGCTCATCCGTCGGATCAGCGCACGAAGGTCAGTTTCAATCAACGGCCGCCCTCCCCGCGGGCGCGACTTCCAACGCCAGTAATAACGAAAGCCGGAACGATGCCAACGCACCAGCGTTTCGGGCCGGATGACCGTGAGAACATTCAGGATTGATGGAAACCAGCGATACAGCTGGATCAAGAACCAGCGGTCGTTCTTCGTGAGCCGAACCCGGCCATGCACCTTGCGCCGCAAAACGATCAGCTGATGGCGGAGCGCCGCATTCTCTGCCTCAAGCCGGCTTTTCGACTTGAATGGCGAGATCAAAACAGCAAGGGCGAAGCAGAACAGTCCGAACATGATCCACAGACGTTAGGCGATTCTTTCGCCTAATCAATGTGGGTAAGGTTTTCGGTACACACAACAGCGCTCGTTGTCATTTTTGTCATGCAACGGCAAATCCCTCCGCGAGAACTCTGGCTCGACATGATTGCTGCTGGGTTTTGCTCGGTCGTCTGCTTTCCGCTATTTGCCGCACTGGCGATGGTAACATTGCCTGCTACTCATGGCGGAATTGTTCAGGGCATTCTGCCGTTAGCGACGGCAGCTGCGGCGACTATGATTGCCCACGAACGACCTAGCGCCGGGTTTTGGTGGACGAGCGCAATTGGCGCGATAATAGTTACGACTTTTGTGTTTCGTCAAAGCGGCGGCATTGAATTTACCAGCGGTGACTTATTTTTGATTGGCACAGTCATCGCCGGGGCAATCGGATACACCCTTTCAGGGCGGCTTGCAGCGCACATACCTGGATGGGAAGTAATTTCATGGCAAGTAATTGCCTTTCTGCCGTTTTCAGCTCTGGCAACATGGGCACTATGGCCAGACGATATCGCTGGCGTGCCGGCGGCATCCTGGGGCGGACTTGCCTATGCCGGTTTCATAAGCCAATTCGCCGCATTCTGTGTATTCAACGCCGCTTTAGCCATGAGTGGGATTTCTCACATTGGGCAGATAATGTTGCTGCAACCATTCGTGATTTTAGGGATAGCGCTATTCGTCAATAACGAACCGTTCGATATCGAGAACATCCTTTTCGCGACCGCGGTTGTGGCAACGGTTCTAATCGGTAGGCGAATGCGGGTCGCCGCCAACAACAGGAAATTTTTTTCGGCGGAATAGGGGATCTTGACGCAGGAACAGGGTATTTTTTGACCAAAAGCAGAAATTATCATCGATGAGGTTTTCGGTACACACCGGCCATAGCCGTCTGCACAAAGCTATGCGCCGATCTCGGTGGAGCAATCCCAGTCCTAGAGCGGGCCAAAATCGGGCGGCGGAACGCGGCGTTTCGAGGCCGCTTCATAGGCCGCGGCGATCTCCAGAACGACGTCTTCCCTTCCGGGTTCGGCGCGGAAAACCAGCGAGAACGGCAGGCCGGGCGCCTTGAGTGACGTCGGCCTATTGGAACCGGCCGACACGTAGGATTTGCGGTCCGGGGCAAGCTTCAGCACCGGATCGTACGCGGTGTTCACATAGCCGGCCGGGATCAACACCTCGGTGAGGCCCGCGTTGGGGCCGCTTAGCGATTCCATCGTGAGATTGGCGCGCAGATTATACTGCCCGGCGCCGCCGATAATGCCGGGCGGGAACGGCGTGTGCAGGCGGACCAAAGCGTCCAGTTTGTTTTCGTGGATCACCATCATGTCGGCTCGGCGCAATAATTCGCGCAACATGATGCGCTCGTTGATGCCCTGACGCTCGCCATGCGGATTGCGCATGTCGGCCAGTCGGTCCCAGTTTTCGAACTCGGCGCGCTGATCGTCGGCCCAGAATTTGGAGCGCTTGTTGAGTTCGGCGAAGTTTACCAGCGACTCGCTGATACCCTCTTCCTTCCAGTCGGCCGCGCGGCGTGACAGATATTGGTTGATGTGAAACTTGAATGCATTTGCCGGTGCCTGTGGTTGGATAACGCCGATATCGAAATTGCGCGGCGGCTCGATGCGCCCATCCACCAAGTCGACGAAGTAATCTATAGGCTTCATTTTACCGCTGCCAAGCGTTTCCCCTAGCGCGAACTCGGTTGGCTCTATTTTCGCTGCAAAATCCGGAAATAGGGGCGTGCCGTCGGAATTTATGCGGAAAAACAGATCGGGCATGAAGACCGGCGCGAGTCTCGCGAGCGCGCGCGTATGGTCGACCGTCATGAGTTCGATTTCGGGGTCGCGCGGCCAAAGTGGATGCGTGGATTCAACCAGGGTCGCGCCAAGCTTGCTGCCCAGAACCGTTTTGATTTCCTTCGCCGCCGCCGTAACGATCGGCACTTCGGTCATAGAACCCTTCGGCACCGTCATAGATTCGCGAATTATGCCGATGCGCAAGCCTTTGAGCGAGCGCTTGGCCGCGCCTTTCGCCGTATGGTTGGCAAAAGGCGTCGGCAAGACGGAAGAACGCGGCACGGTGGTATAAGGATCGCGCGGGTCGTAATAACCTTGTACAGGGTCCTTCAAGGCATCGAGCACCTTGGCCGCATCGCCGACGGTGCGGGCCAGAACGCCGCTGCGATCCATGTAGATATCGGCCCCGATGGCGCCGCCGTCGAACCCAAGCATGGCCTTGTGTGGCAGGATCAGCGCCACCGAATTGTGATTGGCTGGCCCGCGGCAGGAGGCGCGTGTTTCCTCGCCCAGACTGCACATGACCAGATTGGCGCTCACCGATACGCCCGAGCCGGAGCTAGAGCCGAGCGAAGCCGCGCGCGTGGTATCGTAAGGGTTGGCCGGATTACCGCCCCAGGTGCTGCGTTGATGGCCTAGCACCGACGGCAGAACCTTGTCCGGCTTTGAGCCGTCGGCCATCGGCGGTGCTTCCGGGCGGCCGTTATATTCCGTGTTCAAGGCCTTGGCGAAGATGATGGCGCCTTTGTTCCGCAATTGATCGACCAGCACGTGGTCGCGGGCCGGGAAATCGGCGTCGTAGCGCGCGTCGCCGCCGCCGGTCGAGCGCATGTCCTTGGTGTCGAACGGATCCTTGAACGAGAACACAACGCCATACATCGGCATTTTCTTGAGATCGGGATTGCGACCGTATTTTTTGTCGAGTTCGGCCGCACGCTCGAGCGCGTCCGGCATTCGGCGCAGAATTTCGCATACCGCCGGAGCGTCTTTCGGCAGCGGCCCTTCGGATGGATGCCGGTCATAATTGCCGCGGCAAACGACTGAGCGCTCGCCGCGGATATTGATGGTGGCCAGCGCATTCAGCTGGGTGCCGTTCTTGATGCCAGCAATCATCCCAAATTGCTGCTGCGTATTCGGATCGGAGGCCGTCGCCTCCATGCGGCCGAATTCGAGCGGCGGCCCCTGATATTTGTCGAGATCGGGCAGAACGTCCGCAGCCTTTACAGTCTCGGCCGGAAATCGCAGCGGCGCTTTTCCTCGCACGGTGCCTGTAGCCGCCGCTACCGGCTTGCCACTTTCCGTCACCAGTACACTGGCGACGCCGTTAAATTTTCGCACACGGTCGATGTAGTGCTGGACGACCGCCACCACCGTCGTCTTGCCAGCCTTGATGGCTTGGTGCAGATCGTCGATGGTCGCTTCTTCAAGCTGGAACGGTTTGCCGCGCGCTACGCGCGGTTTCGGTTTAGATTTAACCTTACGCAATTTGGCTTTAGCCGCAGCCTCTCGTCGCTTCGCCATGGCTTGACGTCTTTCCGTTCAGAGGTGCACCTGCATCTGTGTCTTCAGAGCACAAAAGATATCACACAGCCATGCCGCAATGGCGCGCCAGTTTACAAGCCAGATCGAGCAGCACTTCGTCGCCGCCAGCCCAGCCGATGAACGAAAGCCCGACCGGGCAGCCGCTGATTGTGCGGGCCGGTATGGTCATTTGCGGCAAACCGGTTATGCCGGCGGTGCAGGTCAACTTGATCCGACGATAGCCATACCGCCCGTTGTGTGTACCGAAAACCTAAACGCGGACGTAATAGTGATGAAGCCCGCCAAGGATCGGGCGTGAACTGATGGTTCCAGTCCACTGAACCGGGCGAGAGATCGGCGCATCTTTGTTCAATGACCTATGCGTTCTGATGTCGTTGTAATAGAGGGCATAGGATCGCAGGATCCGGCGCAGATGCACCTCACCCAAGACGATGAAATGATCCACACACTCGCGCCGGATCGATCCGATCAGCCGTTCGGCAAAGCCATTCTGCCAAGGCGAGGCTGGTGCGGTAGGCTTGTCCCGGATGCCCATGGCGCGCAATCGGCGTGTGACGACGGTGCCATAGATGCGATCCCGATCGCGGATGAGGTAAAGCGGAGCCTCATTCCAGGGGAATGCCTCGGTTAGCTGGCG
>JAYTFS010000113.1:0-39114 GCA_043734185.1 Pseudolabrys sp.
CTTTTTCATGAAGGCAGATCCGAACTTTCTGGCTGCAGGTTGAGTGCGGCGCATTGTACAAAGTCAGCATAAGTCCTCCGGACCTATTTTTCCGCAGAACTCTAGCAGCCTTTGCCAACTTTGCCGAGATGAAGCCGCAATACCCCTTTCGCGACCTGGTGGTTGCGGACTATCATTTCCTCAATTGGCGCGAATGACGCCATCCGGGGAGGACACATGAAAAAGCTCGTCGCTGCGATGACGCTTGCCCTTTTGACGGGCATCGCTTCCGTTCACGCGCAGACTTATCCATCGCGCTCGATCACGCTGATCGTGCCATTCCCGCCGGGCGGATCGACCGATATCGCCGCGCGCATCATGGCCGAGCGCATGCGCGCACCACTGGGACAGGCCGTGGTCATCGAAAATGTCGGCGGCGCCGGCGGCAGCATCGGCGTCGGGCGCGTCGCACGTGCCGCGCCCGACGGCTATACGATAGACATCGGCCAGTGGGACACTCACGTCGGCAGCATCATTTACAATCTGGATTACGACCTGAAGAAGGACTTCGCGCCGATCGGCCTGGTGTCGGTCAATCCGCAGCTCATGGTCGCCAAGAAAGACCTTCCGGCCGAAAATCTGAAAGAACTGGTCGCCTGGATGAAGGCAAATCCCGGCAAGATCAATTTCGTCAATCAGAACGCGGCGGCCAATGTCAGCGGCGTTCTGTTCGAGAACCTGAGCGGGCAGAAAGTCCAGTTCATTCCTTATCGTGGCGCAGGGCCTGCCATGACCGACCTGGTGTCGGGCCAAGTCGATCTTTTGGTGGTGCAGGGCGCTGTGGCGCTGTCGCAGATTCGCGGCGGAAAGATAAAGGCGCTCGCCAACCTATCGCCGCAACGCTCGGCCTCGATGCCGGACATTCCGACTTCGGACGAAAGCGGGGTACCGGGACTTTACATGGCAGGCTGGTTCGGCTTCTGGGCGCCCAAGGACACGCCGAAGGACATCATCGCCAAGCTCAACAGCGCGATGGTCGAAGCACTCAACGATCCGAATGTGAAGGCGCGCTTTACGGAACTGGGGCTGGACGTCGCGCCTAAGGCGCAACAAACCCCGGAAGGGCTTGCGGCATTTCAGCAGGCCGAAATTGAGAAATGGTGGCCGATTATCAAGGCCGCCGGCATCGGCGCGCAAGCGCAATAAAGTGCAATAAAAGTGTGACAAAAGTTATGTGACGGTAACGCCAGTTGGGGCTGTGCGAATCCGCCGGATTTGTTACTTTGCATCATCGCCAATGGAACTTCAGGAGGCCTTGCTGACAATCAGATCATTCGTTGCCGTATTGGCGATCGTAGCTTTGCCGGCTCACGTTCTGGCTCAGACGCCGCCGCCACCGAAGGCCGCGCCGAAGCCGACCAAGGCGGACGCGCAGAAGGTCATCAAGATCATCAGCGCCGACAAGGCCAAGACCAAGCTCTATTGCGACATCACGGCGCTCGGTGAGCAGATCGAAGCCGCCGCGCAAAAGAAAGATGAAAAGAAAATCGACGAGCTTTCGCAGAAGGCCGACGAAATGGGGGCAAAAATCGGCCCCGAATACGTCGCCTTGATGGATGGCCTTCAGGAGATGGAGGACAACCCCAAAGAGGCGGAAGAAATTGGCGCGCAGCTCGAGGTGCTCGACAAGCTCTGCACGAAATAAAAGCGAGGCCTAGTAGCCCCGCCGCCGCACTTTCTTGGCCGCCTTGCGCGCCGCGTAGCGGGCATCGCGCTCGGCTTTTTGCTCCGCCGCCAGCGCCACTTCACGTTCGGCCGCTTCCGCTGCAATCAAGGCCTCAGCGTGCTCTTTTTCCTTTTGCGCCAGCGCCACGATTTCGGCGGCGCGCGCGGATTCAACCGCCAGCTCGGTATTGCGGACAATGCGAGCCGCTTCGCGTTCGACGGCGCGCACTTCGCGTGCTTCGTTGATGGCAATACGGTTGAGGCGCTGCTGTTCAAGCGCAGGGTCCTGCGCCGCCGCGCGGAATTTCTCCAGCATGGCCTTTTTGACAGCGGCGGCGTTATTCCGACGTTCCAATACATCGGGGCTTCTGAAATTGCTCAATTGATTCTCCTGGGGGGAATAGGCTCGTTTGCGTATATGGCCTGTCACGAGCGCATCTACAATGCGTTAGCGGCGCGATTCACTGGGAAAATCCGCCACAGACGGCCCTTTTCACTCGCTTGCCCAACCCACGCTCGGTTGATACCTACTTCTGACTCGTCATGGCCGGACTTTCCGGCCATTCCCGTCCTTCAACAAAGTCGAAAATGCCGGCTAAAACGCCTTTCTACATCACCACCGCGATTTCTTACCCCAACGGCGTGCCACATATCGGCCACGCCTATGAGGCGATCGCGACCGACGCCATAGCGCGCTTCATGCGGCTCGACGGCTGTGACGTGTATTTTTTGACGGGTACCGACGAACACGGCCAAAAGATGCAGCAGACCGCCGACAAGGAAGGACTGACAGCGCGCCAATTGCGCGACCGCAACGTGCCGCGCTTCGAAGCGATGGTGAAAGCGCTGAACTGCTCGAACGACGACTTCATCCACACCACCGAAGAGCGCCATCACCGCGCGTCGGAGGCGATCTGGGCGCGGATGGAAGACAACGGCGACATCTATCTCGACAAATATGCCGGCTGGTATTCGGTGCGCGACGAGGCCTATTACGCCGAGGACGAGACGCACGAGAACGAGCACAAGGTGCGGCTCGCCACCAAGACCGGCACGCCGGTCGAATGGGTGGAGGAGGAGAGCTATTTCTTTCGACTCTCGGCCTATCAGCAAAAGCTGCTCGATCTGTACGCCAGCGTTCCCGATTTTGTGCTGCCGAAAGAGCGGCTCAACGAAGTCGCCAGTTTCGTGCAGGGCGGGCTCAAAGACCTGTCGATTTCGCGCACGACCTTCGACTGGGGCATTCCGGTTCCGGGCAATCCCAAGCACATCATGTATGTGTGGGTCGATGCGCTGACCAATTACATCACCGCCGTCGATTATCCCAACACCGAGAGCGAAAAATATAAACGCTATTGGCCGGCGGCGCTACATGTCATCGGCAAGGACATCGTGCGCTTCCATGCGGTCTATTGGCCGGCGTTTCTGATGTCTGCCGGTGTCGCTGTACCCAAGCGCATTTTCTCACATGGGTTCTTGTTCAATCGCGGCGAAAAAATGTCGAAGTCGGTCGGCAATGTAATCGACCCGTTCGATCTCATGAAGGCTTATGGCGTCGACCCGCTGCGTTATTTCTTCTTGCGCGAGGTGCCGTTTGGCCAGGACGGCAACTACAGTCACGAAGCCATTGTCAATCGCATCAATGCCGATCTCGCCAATGATTTAGGAAATCTGGCGCAGCGTTCGCTGTCGATGGTAGGCAAAGCCTTTGGTGGCGTGCTACCGGCGCCCGGCGAATTCACCACCGAAGATAAAACGATTCTTGCGGCCGCCGACGGCATGATCGGCATCGCGCGCGAACACATGAAAACGCAGCAGTTGCACCAGGTGCTCAACGCGGTTTGGTCGGTAGTCGCCGACGCCAACCGCTATTTTGCCGCGCAAGCACCTTGGGCGCTGGCCAAGACCGATCCGAAGCGCCAGGGGACTGTTCTGTATGTGACGGCAGAAGTCATTCGCAGAATAACAATCTTATCGCAGCCGGTACTGCCAACATCTGCCGCGAAACTGCTGGACCTTCTTGCCATTCCGCCAGAGCAACGCAACTTCGCTGCGCTCGATGGCGCAACGCGCATCGCTGCGGGTATAAAATTGCCAGCGCCCGCGCCGGTATTCCCGCGTTATGTCGAACCCGAAGCCGCGGCCTGACAATGCTGGTGGATAGCCATTGCCACCTTGATTTTCCTGACTTTTCCGCCGAACTCGACGCGGTTGTGGCGCGTGCGCGTGAAGCCGGCATCGGCCGTATCGTCACCATCTCGACGCGCGTCCGCCAGCACGCGCAAGTGCTGGCGATTGCTGAGAAATTCCCCGACGTGTTTTGCTCGGTCGGCACGCATCCACACAACGCCCACGAGGAGCTCGACGTCGACGCACATGCGCTAATAGAAATTGCCAAGCACCCAAAGGTTGTCGCGATCGGCGAAGCAGGTTTGGACTATCACTACGACAAAAGTCCGCGCGACGCGCAAGCGCAGGGCCTGCGTCAACATATTGCCGCCGCCCGCGAAACCAAACTACCGCTGGTGATCCATTCGCGCGAATGCGACGCCGATATGATAAAACTTTTGAAGGACGAAACGGGGAAGGGCGCCTTCCCGGCCGTGCTGCATTGTTTCACGGGCGGACGCGATCTGGCTTTTACCGCCATCGAGTTAGGACATTACGTCTCTTTCACCGGCATTCTCACCTTCAAAAATTCGCAAGACTTGCGCGACATTGCGGCAGCACTTCCGGCCGACCGCGTGCTGGTCGAAACCGATGCGCCGTTTCTTGCGCCTTTGCCATATCGCGGCAAACGCAACGAGCCGTCTTATGTGGTTGAAACGGCCAAAGTGCTGGCCGCGACGCGCGGCGTTTCGCTTGAGGACGTTACAAAGCAGACCACGGAGAATTTCTTCCGCTTGTTCAGCAAAGTGCCCGCAAAAGTGTCTACGTGAGCCTCACTTTCACCATTCTCGGCTGCGGATCGTCCATGGGCGTGCCGCGCGTGGCGCTCGGCTGGGGCTCGTGCGATCCGAATAACCCGAAAAACCGCCGGCGGCGCTGCGCGCTATTGGTGGAAAAGGCTGCCCCGCAAGGCGTGACGCGCGTTCTGGTGGACTGCACGCCCGATCTGCGCGAGCAATTGCTCGATGCCAAGGTCGACCGGCTCGATGGCGTGCTGATCACCCATGAACATGCCGACCACACCCACGGCATCGACGATCTACGCCCGCTGTTCGTCCATATGCGCAAGCGCGTGGACATCTGGCTTGATGAACCGACATCGCAAGCGCTAAACGCGCGCTTCGGCTACTGCTTCAAGACGCCACCTGGCAGTGAATATCCGCCAATCCTGATCGAACATAGGCTTACGCCGGGCCTGCCGGTGACCATTAACGGGCAGGGTGGCCCTATCGAAGTCCTGCCCGTGCTGCAGAACCACGGCGATATCGCCTCCCTGGGCTTCCGCTTCGGCGACGTGGCCTATTCCGCCGACATCAAGGGCCTGCCTGCCGAAAGCCTGGCTTTCATGACCGGACTTCAGGTCTGGATCGTCGACGCTTTGCGCAAATCGCCCCATCCCAGCCATTTCAACCTCGATGAGGCTCTGGATTGGATTGTCCGGATTAAGCCAAAACGAGCCATCCTGACCAATCTGCACACCGATATGGACTACGCCCAGCTGCGGGCAAGTTTGCCGCCGCACATAGAGCCGGGCTACGACAAAATGAGTTTCGATACTGCCTAATCTAAAATCTTAGAAGAGTTATATTTTTACATTATTTCAATGCGCTACTGAAGTTAGTTCGTGTGGATAAGCCGTCAGATCATCTCGATATATTCCATAATATGTCTTATGCGAATTAGTGGCTTGGGTCGCAGATGACGACCGGCTTTGCTACGGTCGCCTTTGCCGGCCAGATCCTCAGCCCCGAGCCAAACTTTTGAAGCCCTCACGCGACATTGCGCGGCTTATCGAGATCATGGCGGCGCTGCGCACGCCCGGTACCGGCTGTCCATGGGACTTGGAACAGAATTTCGAGACCATCGCGCCTTACACGATCGAGGAAGCCTACGAGGTGGCCGACGCTATCGCGCGCGGCAATCTGGCCGACCTCAAGGACGAACTTGGCGACCTTTTGCTCCAGGTCGTGTTCCACGCCCGCATGGCGCAGGAGCAAGGCGCTTTCGCTTTCGACGACGTAGTTGAGGCCATCACTGCCAAGCTCATTCGCCGCCATCCGCATGTCTTTGCCGATGCTGACGGCAAGACTGCGGAGGCGGTCAAGGGCTTGTGGGAGCGTATTAAATCCGAGGAAAAGGCCGAACGCGGCGAGGCGGAACCGAAAGGCGCGTTGGCCGGTGTTCCCCTCGCCTTGCCCGCGTTAACCCGCGCCTTGAAGCTTCAGGAAAAGGCCGGCCGCGTTGGTTTCGACTGGAACGACCCGCGCACGGTGCTCGCAAAAATCCGTGAAGAAGTCGACGAAATCGAAGCCGAACTCGATTTGTCCGGGCCAGACAATTCGAACGTCGCCGCCGAAGTCGGAGATCTTCTGTTCGCGGTGATCAATCTCGCCCGCCATTTGGGCGCGGACCCGGAAGACATCTTGCGCGGGACAAATCGCAAATTCGAGCGCCGGTTTGCGTCGATCGAAACAGCGCTCGCCGCGCGCGGCAAGACGCCCAAAGATGCGAGCCTCGTCGAAATGGATGAACTCTGGAATGAGGCCAAGGTGGCCGAACGTTAACTCAAAAACTTCGCCTTCACCCTCGCCGCCTGGTCGGGGTCAGCGCGCACAGTCACCGCCATGCGGCCGTCTTCGCCTAGATCCTTGGATAGAACCTCGGAATGGCGATAAAGCCAGCTCATGCCGGCGCCATCGGCCGGATCGATAGACAGTTGGATGGTCTGGCGGTTTTCGTCCAGGCGCGCTTCGATCGCCGGTATCAGGCGATCAAGTCCTTCTCCGCTCAATGCCGAAACCGGGATCGGCGGATTTTCAGTCGTTTGCCGCTCGGCGAAATTGAGAATGCGCGCGCGGCCTTCCGCATCAAGCCGGTCGATCTTGTTCCAGACCTCGATCAGGCGACGATCGGTCGCTTCGATCCCAAGTTCACCCAGCACCCTTTCGACGTCGTGAGACTGCGCGCCGGCATCGTCGTGCGACATGTCGCGCACGTGCAGAATGATATCGGCCTCGATCACTTCTTCCAGCGTGGCGCGAAACGCCGCCACCAGCATGGTCGGCAAATCGGAAATAAAGCCGACCGTATCGGACAGGATAATGCGATTGCCGAGCGGCAGATCGACCGCGCGCAAAGTCGGATCCAGCGTGGCGAACAGCATGTCGGCCGACAATACGCTTGCGGCGGTCATGCGATTGAACAGCGTTGATTTTCCGGCATTGGTATAGCCGACCAGCGCGACAATCGGATAAGGCACGCGCTTACGGCTGTCGCGGTGCAGCTTGCGCGTGCGCTTGACCTTGTCGAGTTCGACTTCGATGCGCGCGATGCGCTCCTCGATCAAGCGGCGGTCCATTTCGAGCTGAGATTCGCCGGGGCCGCCGAGAAATCCAAAGCCACCGCGCTGGCGCTCGAGATGGGTCCATGCGCGGACCAGACGGGTTTTTTGATAAGTGAGATGCGCATGCTCGACCTGCAGCGCGCCTTCCCGCGTGCGTGCGCGCCGCCCGAATATTTCCAGGATCAAACCGGTGCGATCGATGACCTTCGCGTTCCAGGCCTTTTCAAGATTTTTCTGCTGCACCGGCGAAATTGCACAATCCATGATGACGACCGAGGCCGACAAGCTCTTGGTCAGACCGGCGATCTCGTCGACCTTGCCGGTGCCGAGATAAGTCGCAGGCCGCGTCTGATGCAGCGTGACCAATCCCGATTGCACCACGTTGAGGTTGATGGCGCCGGCAAGCCCAACGGCCTCGGCCAGACGCGCCTCGGGCGAACGCGTTTGCGCGCCCGCGCGCGCGGACCCACGCGTCGTCGCCCGCTTGAGCCAAGGTTCGATGACAATCGCGCGGCCGCTCTCTGCGCCGGATGTCGGCGTCAGCAGATCCGCGCGCTCATCGCGACGGCGTTGTTCCAACTAACTTTTATCTCCAGGGACGGCACCTTCTTCGCCGCCCTCGAACAGCTGGATCGGATGACCCGGCATGATGGTCGATATGGCGTGCTTGTAGACCAATTGCGAGTGCCCGTCCCTTCGCAACAGCACGCAGAAATTATCGAACCAGGTGACCACGCCCTGCAATTTAACGCCGTTCACCAGAAATATGGTGAGCGGTATTTTTGCTTTGCGGACGTGATTGAGGAAGGTGTCTTGCAGGTTTTGCGCGCGTTCGGCTGCCATGGCCGTTTTCCATTTTTGCCCGCGTCTTTAAGCGCGAGAGTTTCATTGCCCGGGTTCCCTTCGCAAACGGTTTGCACCGCCGGCGCCGCTCTGCGCCACGCAAAAGCGGTTCAAGTCCCGAGAGCCCTATTAGATGGCACACTCCCGCGCGGCGCAAGCACAAGTTGGCGGCTACCGAGCCAAGTCTCTGAAATAATAGGATTTATGGCGTTTGCCGGGGTTCCATGAACGCCGTACCGGCGCCGAATATCAACTGATCTCGGCGTAATCGTAATAGTCGCGGCGCAAGGCGGTGGCGATCAGGCCGGGCGCGCCATTGCCGACGGGCCGGCCATCGATGCTCACCACCGGCATGGCGATCTGGCTTGCTGACGTGATGAAAGCCTCGCGCGCGGCGTAAGCCTCCTCGACGGTGAAGGCGCGTTCCTCGAAGGCGAGTCCCTGCCCCTTGATGACGTCGAGGATGACCGAGCGTGTGATGCCCGGCAGGATATCGCGGCCGAGCGGCCGCGTAA
The DNA here is from genome assembly GCA_043734185.1 of Pseudolabrys sp. Taxonomy (GTDB): domain Bacteria; phylum Pseudomonadota; class Alphaproteobacteria; order Rhizobiales; family Xanthobacteraceae; genus Pseudolabrys. The sequence continues at coordinate 8,575 of JAYTFS010000113.1, forward strand.
TGAGCTTGCCGTCGCGGGAAACAATCCAGGCGTTCGAAGAAGCGCCTTCGGTGACGCGGCCCTGGGCATCCACCATCCAGGCCTCACGCGCGCCCCGCTCGCGCGCCGCTTGCTTGGCCAGCACATTAGGCAGCAAGGCCACCGATTTTATATCGACGCGCTGCCAGCGGATATCGGGAACGGTGACGACGGCGATGCCTTCGGCGGCCTGCTGGTCAAGCCGCGCGCGGTCGTTGCTGCGCGCCGTCACGACGATGGATGGTTGCGCATCGGCGGGAAACGGAAAGTCGCGCCGCGCCACGCCGCGCGTGATCTGCAAATAGACGATGCCGTCGCGCACCCGATTGCGCCGGACGGTCTCGCGCAGCACGACGGATAACGCCGCGGGCGACATGGGCCGCGAAATACGCAGCTCGTTCAAGGAACGGTCGAGCCGCGCGCAATGGCGGCGCTCGTCGACCAGACGGCCTCCCCTCACCTCGCAGACTTCGTAGACGCCATCGGCGAACTGAAAACCGCGGTCTTCGACGGCAACCTTGGCTTGCGCGTGCGGGAGATAGCGCCCATTGACGTAAGCGATGCGGGACATGCGAGTCTTATACGTCCTTAACGCTAATCAATTCCGAGCGCCTTGAGCTTGCGATGTAGCGCCGAGCGTTCCATGCCGACAAATTCGGCGGTGCGTGAGATGTTGCCGCCGAAACGGCTGATCTGCGCCACCAGATATTCGCGCTCGAACACTTCGCGCGCATCGCGCAACGGCAGGCCCATCAGCTGCTCGCCGCCATTGCCATTGGGCATGGTCGGCACCATCGAGCCTACATCCGGCGGCAGCATGCTGGCGTTGAGCACCGCGTCCGGATCGCCGCCCGCGAGAATCATCAGCCGCTCTATATTGTTGCGCAATTGACGGACATTGCCCGGCCAGTTGTGCGATTGCAGCACGGCCATGGCATCGTCGCCGATCTTGCGTTTCGGCAGACCGGTCGCGGCTGCAATCTGGTCCATGAAATATTCGACCAGTTCGGGAATATCTTCTCTGCGTTCGGAAAGTGGCGGCACACGGATCGGGACCACCGACAGGCGGTGATACAGATCCTCGCGGAATGCTCCTTCGGCAATTGCCGCTTCGAGATTGCGCGCTGTCGAAGAAACAATGCGCACGTCAACGGCGATCTTGGCGCTGCCGCCGACCCGCTGGAACGTCTGGTCGACGAGAACGCGCAAAATCTTGTTTTGCGTCTCGCGTGGCAGATCGGCAATGTCGTCAACAAACAACGTGCCGCCATGTGCCTCTTCCAGGGCGCCCGCTTTGCGGCTATCCGATCCATTCGATGGATCAACACCGAACAGTTCGATCTCCATCCGATCGGGTGTGATGGCGGCGGCATTGATCACGACGAAGGGACCGTTGGCGCGGTCCGATAATTTGTGAAGCGTGCGCGCGGCCAGTTCCTTGCCCGCGCCCGAAGGTCCTACGACGAGAACACGGCTGTTGGTCGATGCCACCCGTTCGATGGCCTGGCGCAACTGCGTGATACCGGCGGACCGGCCGACCAGCGTGGAGGGCTGCGGCGCCGATTGTTTAAGTTGCTTGACTTCTTGCTTGAGCCGCGACGTCTCAAGCGCGCGGTCTGCGACCAATACCAGCCGATCGGCCTTGAAAGGCTTCTCAATAAAATCATAGGCGCCGTGCTTGATGGCCGCGACCGCCGTCTCGATATTGCCGTGGCCGGAAATCATCACAATCGGAAGATCAGGATGTTCTTGCTTGATGACATCGAGCAATTGCAAGCCGTCTAGCTTGCTTCCTTGCAGCCAGATATCGAGGAAGACCAAATTCGGCCGCCGCGCCACAATCGCCGCAAGCGCGTCGTCGCTGTTGCGCGCGGTGCGAGCGCTATAGCCTTCGTCTTGCAAAATACCGGCCACAAGATCGCGGATATCGGTCTCATCATCGACGATTAGAATTTCATCGGCCATGCGATCACTCGGTTTCCGACATTTGTGGTTGTTTAGGCTCGGAAGGTTCAACCTTGCCAGCAGATGCAAATTGGATGCGTACCCAGGCGCCGCGTTGACCCGGTATGCGCTCGGCGGCTTCGCGTAGCTCGATGCTGCCGCCGTGGTCCTCTACGATCCGCCCGACAATGGCCAAGCCCAGTCCGGTGCCCTTTTCCCGCGTCGTGACATAGGGCTCCAGCAGCCGGCTGCGATTTTCCTTTGGCAGGCCTATTCCATTGTCGACCACATCGATGACAATGTTTTCGCCCTCTCGCGCTGCGTAAAGGCGGATCGAACCCTTGCCGAGTTCGTCGGGCGGCACAGCGCAAATCGCCTCCGCGGCATTTTTGATGAGATTGGTGAGCGCCTGCGACAGCAGCCGCCGGTCAAAGCGCGCCGGCATCGGATCCTCGGCAATCTGGACATCGATATCGATGTCCGCATTGCCAACGCGCTGCAGAAATGCCGACTGGCGTACGGTATCGGCCACATCGTCGGCGGCGATAACCGGCTTGGGCATGCGTGCAAAGCGCGAAAACTCATCCACCATCCGGCGGATGTCGTCGACCTGGCGAACGATGGTGTCCGTGCATTGCGCGAATACGCCGTCCTCCTCACCGATCAATTTTCCGTATTTGCGGCGAAGCCGCTCGGCCGACAACTGAATGGGCGTGAGCGGGTTCTTGATCTCGTGCGCAATGCGGCGCGCGACATCGGCCCATGCGGACGTGCGTTGCGCGGCGACGAGTTCGGTAATGTCGTCGAGCGTCACCACATAGCCATGCTTGGACTGGCCGGATTGTTCGCTGGTAACCCGCACCGACAGATTGCGCTCGCGCCCCGACCGGCTGATCGTGACCTGATCCTGCGTGCCCGCGCCCGATTGCGCCGTCGCCATGATGTCGGCGAGCTCCGGAAATACTTCCACCAAAGGCCTCCCCAGCGCCTCAGCCTCGGTGCGGTTGATCAGTTTTTCCGCCGAACGGTTGAGAATGCTGACGCAGCCATTGTCGTCGACGCCGATGACGCCGGCGCTGGCGCCGGCCAGCACCGCTTCGGTAAACAAGCGGCGGCTGTCGATGAGATCACGCGCCCGCACGATATCGTCGCGCTGCGTGCGCAGTTCTTGCGTCATGCGGTTGAACGTCTCGCCGAGCTGCCCGAGATCGCCTTCCGACGCGCGAACCGGCACACGGACGTAAAGATTTCCGGTCGATACAAGATTAGCCGCGCCAATCAAACGCCGGATTGGCGCCACCAATCGATTGGCGAAATTCAAGCCGATCCACACCGCAGATAACAAGACGATGAGCGCGATGACGGTGTACATCAAACCGAATGCCACCTGGACGCCGATGCGGCGTTGTTCGATTGCCGCGTATTCGGTAACGCTCTCGCGCGTCGCTTGCAGCTGCGGCACGACGCGAGGATCGAGCAATCGCGTGACGTAAAGATAATAGTTGTCGAACTTATCCAGCTTGAGAACAGCGGCCACGTAGTTGGTGTCCGGCAACAAAACAATCTGGGGGTCTTTCTCGCTGATATGAGGAAGCGCGTCGCGCGGCGGCATGGCAAAAGTCTGGTTGGTCTTGAGGTCGGCGCGCGCGATAACGTTCAGATTCTCGTCGATCACAATCGCAGCCGCCAGCCCGCGGACCGACGCCTGAAAGGTTAGAAACTGCCGCAACTGCTCGTGGTCCTGCTCAAACACCGGCTTGGCGCGAGAAATTTCAAAACCAATCAATAAAATGTCGGAACGCACGATCTGGGCGTGATCGCGCAAATAAGCTTCCGCCACGATCAATGAGTTCTCGATCGCCGCGCGCGTTCGCGTGGAAAATAATCGATCGAGGCCGCGATCGAGCGTCACGCTCGCAACTATCGCCACCAGGATCGCAGGCGCAGCTGCGATCAGGGAGAATATTCCGACGATACGTATGTGCAGGCGCGCCGCCGCACGGCCGGAACGTCTCGCCTGAACAACCTGCCAAACTTCGCGAACAATGATGCCAAGCAGCAGCGCCACTGTTGCGGCGTCTGCCAGCAGCAGCGACACGACCACGTAATGGGTCGGCAAAATCGGTGTGAGATCGGCAAGAACGACAAAGGTGACAAAGGCCGACAGCAAAGCAAGGCCAACCGCGATGGGGCCAAGCACCCGCATCTCCCCGCGCTTGGCAGAGGTACCGACGAGCGCGGTTTCGGCGGTGTCTACGCTCATTGACTGATGCTGACCTTTGGCGACCCGACGTTCCGGAGGCGCTCGTAAGAGCGCACAAAGAGGACTGTGCCCTCCTTGCCACTGATGCTTTTATACAACAATGTTGCCGAATTACGACAATTCCGCGGCCTACGGTTAATCGGCCGGGTCAGCTGCAGCTGCGAAATACCTGAATATCGAGATCGCGGATCTTCTTGCGCAACGTATTGCGATTAACCCCCAAAAGGTCGGCGGCGCGGATCTGGTTGCCACGGGTGGCGGCCAGAGCTGCCGTCAGCAAGGGATATTCAATCTCGCGCAAGACCCGATGATACAGGCCGGCGGGTGGCAAGCCATCCTCGAAGCCGGCGAAGTAAGCCGCCATATGCCGCTCAACAGCGGCGCTGAGGCTTTCATCCGGTCGGGGCTCTTCACTATTACCCAGGGGCAAAGCGGGTTGGGCCAATTCGGCATCAATCACAGCGGCCGTAATGGTTTCTTGCGGGTAGAGCGCCGAAAGCCGCCGCGCCAGATTTTCCAATTCGCGCACATTGCCCGGCCAGCGATGGCGCTTGAGGCGGTCTTGGCCGGCCGGATCGATCTGTTTCGGCGGCAGACCTTCGCGCTGGGCTTGCGAGAAGAAATGCCGGATCAGGTCGGAGATATCTTCCGTGCGCTCGCGCAATGGCGGCAAGCGCAGCGGAACGACGTTGAGGCGGAAGAACAGATCTTCGCGGAACAGCCCCTGCTGGATCAACAGACGCAAATCTTTGTTGGTCGCTGCGATAATGCGAACGTCGCTCTTGATCGGCGTACGCCCGCCGACGGTGGTGTATTCGCCTTGTTGCAGCACGCGCAAAAGCCGGGTCTGCGCTTCCATCGGCATGTCGCCGATCTCATCGAGGAACAACGTGCCGCCTTCGGCCTGTTCAAAGCGGCCGGAACTTCGCGTGTTGGCGCCGGTGAAAGCGCCTTTCTCGTGGCCGAACAATTCCGATTCAATGAGATCGCGCGGAATCGCGGCCATGTTGATGGCGACGAAGGTGCCGGCCCGCCGCTTGCCGTAGTCGTGCAGCGCTTTTGCCACCAGCTCCTTGCCGGTACCGGATTCGCCAGAGATCATCACTGTCAGATCGGTTTGCATCAGCCGCGCGAGCACGCGGTAGATTTCCTGCATCGCCGGAGAGCGGCCAACCAGCGGAATGGAATCGAAATCTTCATTCTTGACGGCTGCCGGCCGTTTTTCTTTCGGCTCGGAAAGCGCCCGCCCAACAATGGCGATGAGTTCTTTGAGATCGAACGGCTTGGGCAAATATTCGTAGGCGCCGCGTTCCGACGCGCGAATTGCCGTCATGAAGGTGTTCTGCGCGCTCATCACGATGATCGGCAGATCGGGGCGTGATTTCCGAATGCGCGGAATGAGATCGAACGCATTCTCATCCGGCATTACGACATCGGTAATGACGAGGTCGCCATCACCCTGGCTGACCCAGCGCCAAAGCGTTGCGGCATTGCCGGTCGAACGGACTTCGTAGCCGGCGCGTGACAAGGCCTGATTGAGCACCGTCCGGATCGCGGCGTCATCATCGGCAACTAGGATACTTCCCGTCGGCATGGTCACCTCACGGGCTCTGAACGGAAGGCGCGTCGTCGGTCAGGACGCCATCGCCACTATAAATGGGCATCAACACGCGGAAGACGGTCCGCCGCGCCTGGGGTTCGCATTCGATAATCCCGCCATGGTCGCCCACAATCTTCACCACCAGCGCCAGTCCCAGGCCGCTGCCGGACTGCTTGGTCGTGACAAACGGATCGAACAAATGAGGCATCAGGTCTTCGGACACGCCCGGCCCGTTGTCCTTGACACAAAACTCGAGCGGCAGCGCGACGCGCGTCTTGATACCCGGCACCGAAAGCCGAACGCCCGGGCGGAACGCCGTCGTTAATTGAATCTCGCCATCGATTGCGGTTTCGCCGATCGCCTCGGCGGCGTTTTTCACTAGATTGAGGAACACCTGAATAAGCTGATCCCTGTTGGCTAAAACAGGTGGCAGCGAAGGGTCATATTCCTCGACGAATTTGATGTGCCGGCCGAAACCCGATTGCGCCAGGCGCTTTACGTGATCGAGCACGACGTGAATGTTTACCGGCTCGCGTTCGACCGGCCGCTCGTCGGCGAATACCTCCATGCGATCGACCAGCTTCACGATGCGATCGGTCTCGTCGCAAATCAGTTTGGTGAGCTGGCGGTCATCATCGCCGGCAGACTGTTCAAGCAGTTGCGCCGCGCCGCGAATTCCCGACAACGGATTCTTGATCTCGTGCGCGAGCATGGCGGCAAGTGCGATCACGGACCGCGCGGCGCCGCGATGCGTGAGTTGGCGGTCCATCTTGTCGGCGATGGTGCGCTCCTGCAGCATCACCACGACGTGTTCGGGATATTCCGGCAGCGCGGCCACATGCAGATCAACCAGCCGCTCGCCCGGATTGCGCGGCGTTGCAAGATCGACCTTATATTCATTCACGGGCGCGCCGCTGCGGCGCACCTGCTCGATGAGCGAGAGCACTGGCGAGCCGAACGGCACCAGATCGCGCAACATGTGCCGGCGCAGCATCGGGATCGAGGCCTCGAAAAATTGTTCAGCGGCCACATTGGCATCCGCGATCTTGCCGTCGGGAGACACCATGAGGACCGGATGTGGCAACGCGTGCAGCATCGCATCGGCAGCCGAATTGACGTGCGCGGATATGGCGTGGACCCGGCTCATGCGGCTGCCTTCCATGCGAAGGCGTCGTAGGCGTCGGCAAGTAAACGGCGCGCCTGCGCCGGTTCTTCAGCGGTCAGAACCTGGGCACGGTGACTTTTGAGAATTTCAGGCGACACGCCGTTGCTGGCGGCGGCGGAATCGAGTGCCCATGCGAGATGCTTGCGGGCGTGGCGACGGCCAATTGTGAGACCGTGGTGGCTGAGCATTTCTTCGTAAAGCTCATCGACCAGCGTGAATTGATCGGCAAGTTGAGGAGCGGACTCGCGCCGTCCGGTCGAAAGATAGCGCGCCAACTGCCCCGGGAACCAAGGACGGCCCTGCGCGGCACGTCCAATCATCACAGCATCGGCGCCGGACGCGGCAAGCGCCTGCTCTGCATCATCGAATGAACGAATGTCGCCATTGACCACCACGGGGATCGAAACGGCGTGCTTCACGGCGCGCACCGCCGCCCAATCCGCGTTGCCGTCATAGAATTGGCAGCGGGTGCGGCCATGAACGGTAATGAGTTTGATGCCGGCCGATTGCGCGCGACGCGCCAGTTCCGGCGCGTTGATGCTGTTCGTATCCCAGCCGAGCCGCATTTTCAGCGTGACGGGAATTTTCACGGCGCCGACGGTGGCGTCAATCAAAGTCAGCGCGTGATCGAGATCGCGCATCAGCGCCGATCCGGCAGACCCATTGGTGACCTGTTTCGACGGGCAGCCCATATTGATGTCGATGATGTGGGCGCCTTGCGCTTCCACGATGCGCGCGCCCTCGGCCATCCAATGCGCCTCGCAGCCGGCAAGCTGAACGACGCGAATGCCGATACCATGCCCTTCCGACCTGACCCGCGCTTCGCGCTGGCCCTGGGCAAGTGCAGCGCACGCTGTCATTTCCGATACCACCAGACCTGCACCCAGGCGTTCGGTCAGACGACGAAACGGGGTGTCGGTGATCCCAGACATAGGGGCCAAAATCACGCGGTTTGGCACTGTCACATTGCCAATCCGCATCGGTGTCGGCGAAAACTGAGAGATTTGGCCCCTCATGGGGTGACTGCCTAGCATTTAGGCGGCCCCTTTCGTTGCTTAGAGTTTAGCCATTTTGACAGGTCGCGCAAGTGCTGCACTGCAATAAATTGTTCATGCTTAAGGACGGCGGACATGTCGGGCGGCAAACACAGCTCGCGGAGATCATGATCTTCGTCAAAACCCATTCCCACTTTTCGAGATCGTGCGATAAGCCAATGGTTTAGTAGGAGCGCAAACAGCATGCCGGAAGTTGCCGTCGTTATCGTGGCCGCAGGACGCGGAACGCGCGCCAGCAGCGATTTGCCCAAGCAGTTCAGGCAGATCGGCGGCGAGATCATGCTGCGGCGGACGCTGTCCACCTTCGTAGAACATACCCAGATTGCGCTCGTACAGCCCGTTATTCACCGCGATGATGTTGATCTCTACCAAACATCTGCCGCCGGAATGGATGTTCTTCTGCCACAGACGTTCGGCGGCGCGACCCGGCAAGCGTCGGTGCGCGCCGGCCTCGAAGCGCTCGCCCCGCGCAAGCCGGACATCGTACTGATCCACGACGCGGCACGGCCCTTCGCCAGCGCCGCCCTGGTGTCGCGCGCGATCGCTGCCGCAGAACAAAGCGGTGCGGCGATACCGGCAATGCCGGTGACCGACACGGTCAAGACCGTCGACGGTCAGGGCCATGTCGACAAAACTTTGGACCGCAACACGCTGCGCCTGGTGCAGACGCCCCAGGCTTTCAAATTCGAAACTTTGCTGGCCGCGCATCGCAAGGCGCAAGTAGCCGGCCGCGAGGACTTCACCGACGATGCGGCGCTCGCCGAATGGGCCGGCATGAAAGTGAGCGTGTTTGCCGGCGAACCGGGTAACATCAAGATCACTAACCCGGAAGATTTCGCCCGCGCCGAAGCCATGCAATTTTCGCAACTCGCGGACATACGTACCGGAACCGGCATCGACGTGCATGCCTTCGGGCCCGGCGATCACGTCATCATCGGCGGCATCCGCATTCCACATGACCAGGCGCTCACCGGGCATTCCGACGCCGATGTGGGCCTCCATGCGCTGGTAGACGCCATTCTTGGCGCGCTGGCCGATGGAGACATCGGGTCACACTTCCCGCCGAGCGATCAAAAATGGCGCGGGGCGGCATCCGATCAATTTCTGATTTTTGCGGTCGAGCGCGTTAAAGAGCGCGGCGGCCGCATTGCGCATCTCGATCTCACGATCGTGTGCGAGGCGCCAAAGATTGGCCCGCACCGCGACGCCATGCGCGCCTCCATCGCCGAATTGGCCGGCTTGCCTATCGGCCGCGTGGCGGTGAAGGCCACTACCAGCGAGCAGCTCGGCTTTACCGGCCGCCGCGAAGGCATTGCCGCTTACGCGACCGCGACGGTACGGCTGCCGTATTGAGACAGTTTTGGGGATGACGATGCCGGATAGGGCCATCATCGAAACTGCGACAGCGCTGATCGAATTGTGTGTGCAAAAGAAATTGAAAATTGCGACCGCCGAATCCTGCACCGGCGGTCTGGTGGCCGGGGCATTGACCGAAGTACCCGGCTCATCCGCCGTGGTCGATCGCGGCTTTGTCACTTATTCGAACGCGGCGAAGCAACAGATGCTCGGCGTATCGGCCGACATCTTGCGCAAGCACGGCGCCGTCAGCCGGGAAACTGCTGAAGCCATGGTGCGCGGTGCCCTCGGCAAAGCCGACGTCGATCTCGTGGTGGCCATCACCGGCATCGCAGGCCCTGGCGGCGGCAACGCCGATAAACCGGTCGGCCTTGTGCATTTTGCGGCTGGATCGCGTGCCGGCGCGATCAATGCTGTGGAGATGCGCTACGGCGATATTGGCCGCACCGAGGTGCGGCGCAGATCGGTGTTGCAAGCTTTAGCGATGTTGACGGAATTGGCTGAATGACTCTCATCGACAGCCGTCGCGAGCAGATATTTCCCCGGCGGTCGACGAAGGCACCGCAGTGGTGGCGAAAATTCACAGCGTGCTGGCAAAACAAGGAAGCTAAATGAGGTGGCTGCTGGATCGCGTAGGACGCCTGATCGCGGCCTATCTGCAAAGCCCCGCTCCAGGCTATGAACCCTTCACGCCGCCCGATGCGGCCGCGCTGCGCGCCTGCATCAAACCCGGCGACATTCTCCTGATTGAAGGCCGCAATCGCATTTCCGGCATCATCAAATATCTGACGCGTTCCACCTGGTCGCACGCCGCGCTCTATGTCGGCCCGATTGCGGGCAAGACCTCGCCCGAAGGCGAGCCTTGCGATCTGATCGAATCCAATCTGGACGAAGGCATCGTCGGCGTCCCGCTGTCGAAATACTTTCAATACCACGTCCGCATCTGCCGGGCGGCCGGACTTTCGCCTGAGGATTGCAAGGCGGTGTGCGACTACGCGGTGGCGCGCATCGGCCTGCAATACGACCTTAAAAACATCATCGATCTCGCGCGTTATTTGGTGCCACTGCCGGTGCCGCAGCGCTGGCGGCGGCAAATGATCGCGCTTGGTTCGGGCGATCCGACGCGCATGATCTGCTCGACACTGATCGCGCAGGCATTCGGCAAGGTCGGCTTCCCAATTCTGCCGCTGATCACATTGGTCGAAAGCAAGGCTGCACGGCAGGAGATCTATCGCATCCGCGACAGTTCCCTCTATACGCCGCGCGATTTCGACATCTCGCCCTACTTCGCCGTGATCAAGCCGACGATTGAGGCCGGATTCGACTACAAGAAGATCAACTGGTCCAGAGAACCGTAGGACCTTTGGCCGCCGCTACTTCCGCGTGCGAAATGGAAGAGGTGCCGCTCAATCCAACTCCTTATGTACTCTTGCGCCCGTAGACTTCGTCGGCTCGCTTCTCGAACGCCGTGGCAAAACGGCGAAACGCGGTGTCGAACATCGCGCCCATCAGCATCGCCAGCGTGCGACTCTTGAATTCGTAGTCGATGAAGAACTCCACATCGCAAGTTCCCTCGCTTGCCGGATGAAACGTCCAGCGGTTCTGCATGCGGCTAAACGGACCGTCTAGATATTCGACGACGATTTTGAGGCCCGGCCGGTCCAGCGTGACACGACTTGAATAAGTCTGGCGGATCAATTTGAAGGCCACCGTCATGTCAGCAACCATGACGGTGATACCGTCGCCCTTGGCCGCGAGGCTTTTCACCTTGATCGCGCTGCACAGCGGAACGAATTGCGGATATTTCTCCACATCCGCGACCAGATCGAACATATCGGCGGCGGTGTGGCGGACGCGGCGCTTCGTGACGAATTGCGGCATCTAAAGTCTGGATTGGCGTGCGGCTTTGAGCCGCGCGAAGTCGTCGCCGGCATGATGCGAGGAGCGCGTCAGCGGCGAGGACGCCACCATCAGAAAACCTTTGGTGTAGGCGATGGTCTCCAGCGCCTTGAACTCGTCGGGCGGCACGAAACTTTTGACTTCGTGGTGCTTGCGCGTCGGCTGCAGATATTGCCCGATGGTGAGGAAATCGACATTGGCCGACCGCAGATCGTCCATCACCTGCAGCACTTCGTTGCGCTCTTCCCCCAGGCCCAACATGATCCCCGATTTGGTGAACATCGTCGGATCGATTTCCTTCACCTGTTGCAGCAGCCGCAGCGAATGGAAATAACGCGCGCCCGGCCGCACCGTCAGATAAAGCGACGGCACGGTTTCCAGATTATGGTTGAACACGTCGGGCTTGGCCGCGACCACGACTTCCAGGGCGCCCTCTTTGCGCAGAAAATCCGGCGTGAGAATTTCAATCGTCGTGGTGGGGCAATTGGCGCGGATCGCGCGAATGGTGTCGGCGAAATGCTGCGCGCCGCCATCGGTAAGGTCGTCGCGATCAACTGACGTGACGACGATATGGGCGAGGCCCAGTTTGGCGGTGGCCTCGCCGACACGCGCGGGCTCATGTGGGTCGAGCGCGAGCGGCATTCCGGTTTTCACATTGCAGAAGGCGCAGGCGCGCGTGCAGGTGTCGCCCATGATCATGAAGGTGGCGTGCTTTTTTTCCCAACACTCGCCGATGTTCGGGCAGCCGGCTTCCTCGCACACGGTGTGCAGGCCGTTTTCGCGTATGATCTTCTGCGTGACGAAATAGCCCGGCGACACCGGCGCCTTGACGCGGATCCAGTCGGGCTTCTTGGCCAGCGGTGAATCCGGGCGATGCGCCTTTTCCGGATGGCGCGGGCGCGGCGAATTGATGTCGAGAACGACGGCCATGCCCTTACTTACGGCTGGAGCTGCGCCGCTGCAAGGCCGGTTCACGCGTTGCGGATCGTCCGCCAAATCAGCAGAAAAATGATGGCGCCAATGGTGGCGGTGATCAGCGCGCCCCAGAAATCCGGCATGACCTGTAAATTGAGCTTGTCGAACAGAAAGCCGCCGACAATGGCGCCGACCAGTCCGACGGCGAGGTTATGAAACAGTCCGCCAGGGCCGCCGAGGATTTGCTTGGCGAGCCAGCCCGCGATCAGGCCGATAAATATCCAGGCAAAGATACCCATCAATCCTCCTTACGCCGCCTTGGGAGCCGGCAGCCGATTGCTCGGCGTCGAATTAGAGATTTTCAATTCGTCGTCATTCATGTCGGCGCCGACATCGCCGAACAACGGCGTCGAGAGATAACGCTCGCCGGTGTCCGGCAGCATCGCCAGCACGGTTGATCCGGGCGCCGCATTTTTGCAGACTTCCAATGCGCCGGCGAAAGTAGCGCCCGCGGTGACGCCGACGAAGATGCCTTCCTGCTGCGCCAGCGCCTTTGAGTATTTCATGGCGTCAGCATTGGCGATGGTGATGATCTGGCTGATCACGCCCATGTCGACCGCGTCACCCGTGATCTTCGGAATGAAATCCGGGGACCAGCCTTGCATCGGGTGCGGCTTGAAGGCGGCATTGGGCTTGGCGGGCGAGCCGTCGGAATTGCGCTCTTGCGGCGACTTGCTGGTGAGCATCGGTGCTTCCGCCGGCTCGCACACGACGATCTTGGTGTCGGGCCGCTCTTTCGCCAGCACGCGAGCGACGCCTTTCAGCGTGCCGCCAGTACCGAAGCCCGTCACCCAGTAATCCAGCCTCTCGCCTTTGAAGTCGTTGACGATCTCGCGCGCCGTCGTGCGCGAATGCATGTCCGGGTTGGCCTCGTTCTCGAACTGGTGGGTGTGGAACCAGCCGTGGGTCTTGGCGAGTTCGGCCGCCTTATTGACCATGCCGAAGCCGCGCTCGGCGGCGGGCGTGAGCACCACCTTGGCGCCGAGGAAGCGCATCAGTTTGCGGCGCTCGACGCTAAAGGTTTCCGCCATGGTGACGACCAGCGGATAGCCTTTCTGTGCGCAGACCATGGCAAGGCCGATGCCGGTATTGCCAGAGGTCGCCTCAACCACAGTTTGCCCCGGCTTGAGCTCGCCGGATTTCTCCGCCGCCTCGATGATGCCGAGGGCAAGACGGTCCTTGACGGAGCCCAGCGGATTGAAAGCTTCGATCTTGACAAACAGATTGATGCCCTTAGGACCCAATTTGTTGATGCGGACTACCGGCGTGTTGCCGACGGTGCCGAGAATATTTTCGAATTTGGCCATGAAACCTCCAACTCACATATTCAATACGCGGCCATAAGCATCCAGAACCGCTTCCTTCATCATCTCCGACAAAGTCGGGTGCGGGAATACGGTGTGCATCAGTTCTTCTTCAGTGGTCTCGAGATTCATCGCCACCACGTAACCCTGGATCAGTTCGGTGACTTCGGCGCCGACCATATGCGCGCCGAGGAGCTGTCCCGTCTTTTTGTCGAAGATCACTTTGACGAGGCCCTGATCTTCTCCCAAGGCAATCGCCTTGCCGTTGCCGACGAAAGGAAAGCGCCCGACACGGATATCGATCTTTTTTTCTTTCGCAGCCTGCTCGGTCAGGCCGACGGATGCAATCTGCGGCGAGCAGTAAGTGCAGCCGGGGATCATCAGTGTGTTCATGGCGTGCGGATGCAGGCCCTTGATCGCCTCGATGCAGACTACGCCCTCATGCTCAGCCTTGTGCGCCAGCATCGGCGGACCGGACACGTCGCCGATGGCATAGATGCCCGCCACATTGGTCTTGTTGTAGTTATCGACCTCGATGATGCCGCGTTCGGTTTTCACACCGAGTTTTTCAAGGCCCAGATTTTCGATATTGCCGACCACGCCGACCGCCGAGATCACGCGCTCGGCGGTGATCTGTTGCGTCTTGCCGTCCTGCTCGATAGTGGCGGTGACGCTGTCGGCTTTCGTCTCGAGCTTGGTTACTTTGGCGCCGGTCAGTATCTTGATGCCCTGCTTCTCGAAATTTTTGCGGGCAAACGTCTGGATCTCGTGATCTTCCACCGGCAGGATTTGCGGCAGCACCTCGACAACGGTCACTTCGGATCCAAGCGTGCGATAGAAGCTCGCAAACTCGATGCCGATGGCGCCTGAGCCAACCACCAGCAGCGACTTCGGAATGGCCGGCGGCACCATAGCCTCGAAATAGGTCCAGACCAGTTTCTTGTCGGGCTCAATGCCGGGCAACACGCGCGGCCGCGCGCCCGTGGCGATGATGATGTGCTTGGCCTGGTAGGCGCCGGGCGGAAGCGCGCCTTTCGGCGCTTCGCTCTTGGACGCCTTAACCGTGACCTTACCGGGCGCGTCGATCGAGGCCTCGCCCCAGATGATCGACACCTTGTTCTTCTTCATCAGGAACCCGACGCCATCGTTGAGCCGCTTCGACACACCGCGCGAGCGTTTGACGATCTCAGCCGCGTCGTAGCCGACATTGTCAGCCTTCAAGCCGTAGTCCTTGGCGTGCTGCATGTAGTGATAAATTTCCGCCGAGCGCAGCAGCGCCTTGGTCGGGATACAACCCCAGTTCAGGCAAATGCCGCCGAGATAATCGCGCTCGATGATCGCGGTCTTGAAGCCGAGCTGGGCGGCGCGAATAGCGGTGACATAGCCGCCGGGGCCGGAGCCGATAATCAAAACGTCGAAGGAAGTGTCCGCCACGCGGGCCTCCAAAGGCAATTATTACCCTTTTCGTCTCTCATATGGGGATGCCGCGATCAAGCTGCGACGGTCCTCAGACCCCATTGAACGCCCCGGAAATGAGGAATCTAATAGGCCCAACAATAAAACCACCGGGAGAAACGTCATGAACCGCATTATGGGCCGCGCTGCGGCCGTGGCTGTTTTGCTGGCCGCGCAGACCAGCTTTGCATCGGCCGCCGAGATCAAGGTGTTCAGCACCATCGGCGTGCAGGCGGCGCTGGAAGAGTTGGCGCCGAAATTCGAAAAGACGACCGGCAATAAGCTGACGATCACCTGGGGCACCGCCGCCATCTTGGTCAAAAAAATACAGGCCGGCGAGAGTGCCGATTTGCTGGTGCTCACAAAGCAAGGCCTCAACGATCTGATCAAGGAGAATAAAGTCGCGCCTGGCTCCAACGCAGATTTTGCCAGTTCGGGCATGGCCCTCGTTGTCAAACAAGGCGCGCCAAAACCCGATATTTCCACGCCCGAAGCCTACAAGCAGACGTTGCTGAAGGCCAAGACGATCGCGTATTCGAACCCAGCCTCCGGCGGCGCCAGCGGCGTGTTCTTTGCCAAGTCGTTGGAACGCATGGGCATCTCCGACGCGATGAAGGACAAAACCCGTCACCCGCCGCCGAGCGGCAATTCCGCCAATCTGGTCGTGAGCGGCGAGGCCGAGATTGCAATCCAGCAGGAACCGGAAGTTATGTCCGTTGCGGGCGTCGATATTGTTGGGCCGCCGCCAGGCGATTTGAACAATATCACGACCTATTCGGCCGGGGTGAGCCCCGACAGCAAGGAGCCGAATGGCGCGAAGGCGATGATCACTTTCCTGCAAACGCCGGAGGCCGCCGCGGTGTTCAAGGCGAGAGGATTGAAACCGGCGGTCGCGCCGAAGGCGTCTTAATACGCGTAGGCTTATACCGCAGCAGGGTTTGCTACCGGGTGCATTTTGCGCCAGCGGCGGGCAATCAGCCATTGCTGGATCACGATCACCAGCCCGGACACGATTACGACCGGAACGAAAATCTTGAGATCGTTCAATGCTTCGGCGCCGGAGCGGTGGCTTGCAAAGCTGGCCATGCAAGCTGCCACGCTGAGCGCGGATACAATAGCAAGCATGGTCAGCGTCGCCTTCATGAACGCATGGACTCTGATGGCGCGCCAGTAAACCAAGGCGAACACGATAATGGTCGCAAGACCGAACAATTCGAGGGCCATGAACACCGCGATGAATTCTTCTCTCGCGCCGGTGGATATGGCGATCTGCACCGCGATCGTGCCGGCAACAAGCATCGAGAGCAAAAAAGCGCCGATGAATGAGAAAACGGTACGAATCATGATTGAGTTAGGTCTGTCGCCGTCCGCTCGCGGTGGCGGCGGACATAATATTTGATCGTCCACTCCAGCAAAGCGAGTGCGGCGGCGATCCCCATCACGCATAGGAGCATGAATTGCGCGAGACTGTTGGCCAATCCCTCACCCGAAACAAACGCCTGATGAAGCAGGCTCTGCCCTTACCAACTCACAAAAAATATCGCGGTGATGATAATCGTGATCCAAGGGACATGACGCATCGTCACACCACCATCATCACCGGGTTCTCTATCAGCTTCTTGAAGGCGCTGATCAGTTCGGCGCCGAGCGCGCCATCTACCGAACGGTGATCGCAAGACAGCGTCACGCTCATGATGGTAGCGGCTTCCAGCTTGCCGTGAATAACGACTGCCCTTTCCTCGCCGACACCGACAGCGAGAATGGTCGACTGCGGCGGATTGATCACGGCGGTGAAATCCTTGATGCCATACATGCCGAGGTTCGATACCGAACTGGTGCCGCCCTGATATTCCTGCGGTTTGAGCTTGCGGCCGCGCGCTCGCGCGGCGAGATCGCGCATTTCGTTGGAGATTGCCGACAGCGATTTGCTCTCGGCGGCACGCACGATGGGCGTGATCAGCCCGCCCGGCAGGGCCACGGCCACGCCGACATCGGAATGCTTGTGCTTGAGCATGCCGGCCTCGGTCCAGCTCACATTGGCGTCGGGCACGCGTTGCAGCGCGAGCGCCAGCGCCTTGATGACAAAGTCGTTGACCGAGAGCTTGTAGGTCGGCTTGCCGTCTTTATCCTTCGGCGCGGATGAATTGATTTCCTCGCGCGCGGCGATCAACTTGCCGATGTTGCAATCCACCGTCACATAGAAATGCGGAACGGTCTGGACCGAAGCGGTCAGGCGCTGCGCAATGGTGCGGCGCATGCTGTCGTGCGGAATGAGCTCGTAGCTGCCGTCTTCGTAGAGAGCGCGGATCTGCGCGTCCGACATGCTTGGAGCGATCGCCGCTCCTGACGTCGCGGCGCTGGACGGTGCACCGGGCGCACGCAAGCCTTTGCCGGATTTCGCCGCGTCGATATCGCGCGCGATCACGCGGCCATGCGGGCCGGAGCCTGACACGCGGGCAAGATCGAGACCGGCGTCTTTGGCGAGACGGCGCGCGAGTGGAGAAGAAAACGTACGGTTGCCGCCGCTTGCCGGCGACGCAGCGGCTTGCGGTGCTGGCGCAGCCGCTTTCGGTGGCGCAGCTTGTGGTTTCGGCGCTTCGGTTGGCTTGGCCGCAGGCGCAGACTTCGCAGCCCCTACCGCCTTCACATCCTCACCCTCGCCTGCCAAAACCGCGATGACGGCGTTCACCGCGACATCCTGCGTGCCTTCCGGCACCACGATCTTGGCGAGCGTGCCTTCGTCGACCGCCTCATATTCCATTGTCGCTTTGTCGGTCTCGATTTCGGCCAGAACGTCGCCGGCTTTGACCTTGTCGCCTTCTTTCTTGAGCCATTTGGCAAGGTTGCCCTTTTCCATCGTGGGCGACAGCGCAGGCATGAGGATGTTGGTGGGCATCGCGCTACCGGTAACAAACGGCCTTGGCGGCCTCGACAACTTCGGCGACCGAAGGCAGTGCCAGCTTCTCGAGATTGGCGGCGTAAGGCATCGGCACGTCCTTGCCTGACACGCGCGCGACCGGCGCGTCGAGATAATCGAAGGCTTGCTCCATGATGCGGGCGACGACTTCGGCGCCGACGCCGGATTGCGCCCAGCCTTCCTCGACAGTGACGGCACGGCCGGTTTTCTGCACCGATGCAATAATCGTCTCGCTGTCCATCGGCTTGAGGGTGCGCAGGTCGATCACCTCGGCTTCGATTCCGTCTTTGGCAAGCTCATCGGCGGCCTTGAGCGCGTAACCCATTCCCGCCGCCCATGCGACGATCGTAACGTCCTTGCCGGCGCGCGCGATCTTGGCCTTGCCGATTGGCAGTACAAAGTCATCGAGCTTTGGCACCGGAGAAGAATGGCCGTAGAGGATTTCGTTTTCGAGGAATACCACCGGGTTGGGATCGCGGATCGCGGCCTTGAGCAACCCCTTGGCGTCGGCGGCATTCGACGGCGCGATCACGCGCAAGCCGGGGATGTGTGAATACCACGACGAGTAATCCTGGCTGTGCTGGGCGGCGACGCGGGAAGCAACGCCATTGGGTCCGCGGAACACGATCGAACAGCCCATCTGGCCGCCGGACATGTAAAGCGTCTTCGCGGCTGAATTGATGATCTGGTCGATGGCCTGCATTGCAAAATTGAACGTCATGAATTCGACAATAGGCTTGAGGCCAGAAAGCGCAGCGCCGACGCCCAGACCGGCAAAGCCGTGCTCGGTGATCGGCGTATCGATGACGCGCTTGGAGCCAAACTCCTGCAACAATCCTTGCGTCACCTTGTAGGCGCCCTGATATTCCGCAACCTCCTCGCCCATCACAAACACATCGCCGTCGCGCCGCATCTCCTCGGCCATGGCGTCCCGCAAGGCTTCGCGCATGGTCATCGTGACCATCTCGGTGCCTTCGGGGATGTCTGGATCGGCGGCGGCCTGGGCGGCGGGGGCTTCGGGCGCTTTCGAGGCGGGCGCGTCTTGCTTCTTGTTTTCGGTTTTTTCGGCTTTGGCCGGCGCTGCGTCGGCGGATTTCTGCGGTGCGGCCTTGCCAACCTTGATGTCTCCGCTTTTTTCGCCGTCGCTCAGAATCACCGCGATCGGCGTATTGACCGCGACATCGGCGGTGCCTTCGGGAACCAGGATTTTTCCGAGCGTGCCTTCGTCGGCAGCCTCCACTTCCATCGTCGCCTTGTCGGTCTCGATCTCGGCAATGATGTCGCCGGATTTAATGCTGTCGCCCTCCTTCTTGAGCCACTTGGCAAGGGTTCCCTTCTCCATCGTGGGCGACAGCGCGGGCATGAGCACTTCAATCGGCATGAACGCTACTTCCAAGTCGATGAACGACTAACGATAAATATCCGTGTAAAGCTCAGACGCGTCCGGCTCCGGATCGTGGGTGGCGTATTCCGCCGCCTGGTTGATCAGATCGCGCACGCCGGCATCGATTTTCTTGAGCGCATCCTCGTTGGCAAATTTCCTCTCCAGGATACGGTGCCGCGCCATGTCGATCGGATCGTGCGTGGTGCGCACCTTGTCGACTTCCTCGCGGGTGCGGTATTTGGCCGGATCCGACATCGAGTGACCCCGATAGCGATAGGTGAGCATTTCCAGAATAAAGGGTCCTTTGCCATCGCGGCACCAGGCGGCGGCTTTTTCGCCGGCGGCTTTCACTGCGCGCACGTCCATGCCGTCGACCTGCTCGCCCGGAATGTTGAACGATAGCCCGCGCCGCGACAGGTTTACTTCCGCCGACGAGCGCGTGATGACGGTGCCCATTGCGTAGCGGTTGTTCTCAATCACGTAGATGACCGGCAGCTTCCACAGCTCGGCCATGTTGAAGCTCTCGTAGACCTGGCCTTGATTGGCGGCGCCGTCGCCGAAATAGCTCACGGTGATATTGTCATTGCCGCGATAGTGATTGGCGAAAGCGAGGCCCGTTCCAAGCGAAACCTGCGCGCCGACGATGCCGTGGCCGCCAAAGAAGCCCTTCTCCTTCGAGAACATGTGCATCGAGCCGCCCTTGCCCTTGGAGTAGCCGTGGGCGCGGCCGGTGAGTTCCGCCATGACGCCCTTCGGATCCATGCCGCAGGCGAGCATGTGACCGTGGTCGCGGTAGCCGGTGATGACTTGGTCGCCCTGCTTCATCGCCATCTGCATGCCGACCACCACGGCTTCCTGACCGATATAAAGATGGCAGAAACCGCCGATCAGCCCCATGCCGTACATCTGGCCGGCTTTTTCCTCGAAGCGGCGGATGGTCAGCATGTTCTGGTAGGCGGCGAGGTCCTGGTCCTTGTTGAATTCGGGGACAGGCTTGCTGGCTGCGACCGGCGCGGTCTGATCGGCGCTCGGATTTTTCTGGGCGACCGCCATTGGCACTCCCTAGAACTGCTCGGAAAAACAGGTCGCGGCGTCGAAAGACTTGGGACTCCCCAATAGCTTAAATCGCTGCGGGGCGGAAGCGCGAGCCGGCTTCGCGGAATTGCGCAAAAGAGGCGGAAATTGGCTTAAAATTTCAAAGCATGGCGGTGGATAAGACCGCCAGCGTCCGGCCTAGTTGCGGACGCGGATCAACAGCGTCAGGTCGCGGGGATCGGCAAGCCCAAGCAACGTACGGGCACGCTCGTCCAGCATGTCGGGGTCGAGCCGGTCGGATCGCAGCAGCGCCACCCGACGATCCCACAGCGCGCGCTCGGCTTTAGCCATTTTCAATTCTTGCTGCATTGCGCTCAGTTGCTGGTCGAGGTCGAGCTGCGCGCGCAGACCATGATTGCCGGTAAAGGCATTGACGGCAAAATAGCCAATGAAGAGCGCGGCAAAGATATAAAGACCAAGCACGGTCAGGATGGTGCGGCGACGCCGGTGGGATACCATAGCGCCCAATTTGCGACATTCGCGTTAAGACGCGTTTAACGCGTTGAAAGCCCGGAACTCGTTGAACACTGAAATTGCCGAGCCATTTGGAATCACGGCTTGCCAACGCCCGTTTACAATGCGCTCGTATCGCGGCAACGCACGACGGAGCCAACAACATGTTTGTCGGTCATTACGGCATCTCGTTCGCGGCAAAGCCTGCTGGAAAAAATGTGCCGCTCTGGGTGGTTTATCGCAGTGCAGTGGCTGGATGTGATCTGGTCGCTTTTCGTGCTGCTCGGTATTGAAAAACTGCGCATCGTGCCCGGCTTCACGCAAGCCAACCCACTCGATCTCTATTACATGCCCTACACGCACGGCCTGCCGGGATCGATTGTTCTGTCGCTCGCCTTTGGTGGCCTTGTCGTCGCGTTCACGCCCGGCAATCGCATGACGACCGGTTTGCTTGTCGCCGCGGCGGCGTTCTCGCACTGGATTCTGGATCTCATCGTGCACACGCCCGATCTGCCGCTCTATGACAATACCGCCAAAGTCGGATTCGGATTATGGCAACATGTTGCCTTGAGTTTTCCGCTGGAGCTCATCGTCCTTGGAGTCGGCGCATGGCTTTATGCGCGCGCGATGTCACTCAAACGACCGTTTCTGTTTTGGGCCTTCACGATTTTCCTGGCGGTGATGCAGGTCTACGCAAACTTCGGACCGCCGCCGACAACACCGGAAGGCATGGCGCTCATGGCGCTGGGATTGTACGCCGCGTTGGCTTTGTTCGCGGCGCTGGTTGAGCGATACGCAACAGGTCCGGCGCGCTAGCGATGCGCCTTTAGGGCGTCGCGGCCGGCATATTTCGCCTGCGCGCCGAGTTCCTCTTCGATGCGCAGAAGTTGATTGTATTTCGCGGTGCGATCGGAGCGCGCCAGCGAGCCGGTCTTGATCTGCCCGCAATTGGTGGCAACCGCGAGATCGGCGATGGTTGCATCTTCCGTTTCACCGGAGCGGTGCGACATCACCGCGGTGTAGCCAGCCTTGTGCGCCATCTCGACCGCCGCCAGTGTTTCGGTGAGCGTACCGATCTGGTTGACCTTAATCAGGATCGAGTTGCCGACACCGTCGTTGATGCCCTTGGCAAGCCGCGTCACGTTGGTGACGAACAGATCATCACCGACCAGCTGGCATTTCGCGCCGATCAGGTCGGTGAGGATTTTCCAACCTTCCCAATCATCCTCCGACATGCCGTCTTCGATCGAGACAATCGGATATCGGGCGACAAGGTCGGCGAGATATTTTGCCTGCTCTTGGCTGGAGCGCTTCTTGCCTTCGCCTTCGTAGTTATAGGTACCGCCTTTGAAAAATTCGGTGGCCGCGCAGTCGAGCGCCAGCATCACATCGCCGCCGGGCTTGTAGCCGGCCTTCTCGATGGCCTGCATGACAAAATCGAGCGCGGCTTCCGCCGACTTGAGGTTCGGCGCAAAACCGCCCTCGTCGCCGACATTGGTATTGAGGCTGGCGGATTTGAGAGCGCCGCGCAACGTATGAAATATTTCGGAGCCCGCGCGCACGGCTTCCGCGAAAGTCGGCGCACCCACTGGCATCACCATGAATTCCTGGAAATCGATCGGATTGTCGGCATGCATGCCACCATTGACGATGTTCATCATCGGCACCGGCAGAATCCGCGCCGCCGTGCCCCCGACATAACGATAGAGCGGCGCCTGCGTAGCGCTGGCCGCGGCTTTCGCCACCGCGAGCGACACACCGAGAATGGCATTGGCGCCAAGCCGGGCTTTGTTCGGCGTGCCGTCGAGCGCGATCAGAGTCTCATCGATCTTGGCCTGGGCTTCCGCATCCATACCGCCAAGCGCGTCGAAAATCTCGCCGTTGACCCAGTCGACCGCCTTCGTGACGCCTTTGCCAAGATAGCGTGCCTTGTCGCCGTCACGCAGTTCGACCGCCTCGTGCGCCCCGGTCGAGGCGCCGGACGGCACCGCGGCGCGGCCCATCGAGCTGTTCTCCAGTACGACATCGACTTCGACCGTCGGATTGCCGCGGCTATCGAGGATTTCGCGGCCAATAATGTCGATGATGGCGGTCATTGTGATTCCGGCGTTGATCTTGCCCGCGCTTCTACAGGATCGAGAACCCTCTTGTCATCTGGCCGCCAAACCATGCAATAAAGCACGATGGCAAAGAAGACGCTGCAACTTGGCCGCCCGGCCCCGATCCCCGCCTCGCCCGAGGAGGCGCAACTCGACCGTGTGCCTAACCCGCATGCCAATTCGAATTATGTGGCGCGCTTCACCGCACCCGAATTCACCACTTTGTGCAAGATCACGGGTCAGCCCGATTTCGCGCATCTGGTCATCGACTATGTGCCGAATCGGTTCTTGCTCGAGTCGAAATCGTTGAAGCTCTATTTATTTAGCTTTCGCAACCAAGACGCGTTTCACGAGGATTGCACCGTGGCAATCGGGAAGCGGCTCTACGGCTTTCTCAAGCCGAAATGGTTGCGCATCGGCGGCTATTGGTATCCGCGCGGCGGCATTCCGATCGACGTGTTTTGGCAGGCCGGAAAACTGCCGAAGGATGTCTGGGTGCCAGACCAGGGCGTCGCGCCGTATCGCGGACGCGGCTAGACAATCCTTTCCGGCCTTCGCATATACAAGGCGCAGACCCAGCCGGTCGTCAGCAACACCGCTGCGCCGGTGAGCAGCACCGGAACAATCCCGACGCTTGCCAGGCCGAGCCCGTAGACCACTGGCCCTAAAGCCTGCCCGAAAAAGAAAAACGCCGAATGCGCCGCGCTCGCCGAGCCGCGCGCGGATGGCGCAAGCTCGGTCACATAAACCTGGATGCAGCCGTGCAGCAGGTAGAAGCCAAAACCGAGCGCCATGAAGTTGATCATCTCAACGGGCCACGGCAACCACAGCGCAATCACGATCAGACAAAACGCCATCACCGTGCCGCCGCTCGCCATCAAACGCTTCTCGGCAATATGCGTGATCAGCCACGACACCATGAAGGTGTAGATGACGCCGCCAACGGCAAAGCCCGCGATGACGGTGCCGGCGATCGAGGCGCGCATCTCGCCTGCGGCATGGAGCATTGTGGCGACGTAGGGAAACACGCCGAACAGGAACACGCCTTCGACGAATACCGCGCCAAAGCAGAATTTCGCCATCGGATTGCGAAAGATCGCGCGATAGTTTGGCACCAGTGTCGACAGATCGAAGCGTCCCGGGGTTTCGCCCAACCCGCGGAATCCTGGAAGCACCGACGCCAGCGCAATCAGGTCGATGGTGGCGGTTGCAAAGAACACGCCGCGCCAGCCGATCAGATCGCCGATGACGCCCGCGCCCGACGCGCCCAACAGATTGCCGCTCATCGCCGCGAACAGCAGCCGCCCGATGGCAACCTGGCGCTGCTCGACGGGGACGCGGTCTCCGGCCACCGCCATCGCAATCGGAAACACGCCGCCGGCGGTGATGCCGGCCAAAACGCGCAAGCCCATCAGCATTTCGAAATTCGTCGCGAAGCCGCACGCCAGCGTGGTGCCGCCAAGGATCAACATGCAGATCGCGATCAGCCGCGTCTTGCTGAACATGTCGGCGAGCGCGCCGAGCACCGGTTGCACCAGCGCATAGGGCAATGTGAAGCCGGTAGAGAGCAGGGCGGCGGTCGCCGGCGCCACTTTCATCTCAAAAGCGATCTGCGGAATAACCGGATCAACCGAGCGCATGAACAACGACGTCGCAAAAACGACGAACGCCATGAGATTGAGAACGCGATTCATATTGATTGAATGCCGGGAGTTTTAGCGCTTCGCCAGCCGGTCGAACTCGACCAGCGTGCGCAAAAGCGACTCTATATCTTTCAATGGCAGCATGTTGGAGCCGTCGGAGGGCGCTTTGTCGGGGTCTTGGTGCGTTTCGATGAACACGCCCGCGACCCCGACTGCGACCGCGGCGCGCGCCAGCACCGGCACGAAGTCTCGTTCGCCGCCGGACGACGTGCCCTGCCCGCCCGGTTGCTGCACCGAATGCGTGGCGTCGAAGATCACCGGCGCCTGCGTCGTGCTCTTCAGGATCGGCAACGCGCGCATATCCGACACCAGCGTATTATAGCCGAAGGAAACACCGCGCTCCGTCACCAGCACGTTCTTGTTTCCAGCGGTGGTGATTTTCGCCACCACGTTCTGCATGTCCCAGGGCGCGAGGAATTGCCCCTTCTTTACGTTGACGGTTTTTCCGGTCTTGGCGGCGGCAAGCAATAAGTCCGTTTGCCGGCACAGGAACGCGGGGATTTGCAAGACGTCGACTGCTTTGGCAACATGCGCGCATTGCTCGGCGTCATGCACATCCGTGAGCACTGGAATTTTTAATTTGTCGCGGATTTCGGCAAATATCGGCAGCGCGGCATCAAGCCCCATGCCCCGCGCGCTTTTCGCCGACGTACGGTTGGCTTTGTCGAATGACGATTTATAGACGAGACCGATGCCGACGTGCGCCGCGATTTCCTTGAGCGCCGTTGCCATTTCGAGAGCATGCGCCCGGCTTTCAAGCACGCAAGGGCCAGCGATCAGCGCCAGCGGCAAAGCATTGCCGAAGGCGACGCCGCCGATCGTCACTGTAGCGTTCGGTTTCTCTTCTTTATCCACGCTTGATCCTCGCGGGCGGGACCATGAAACGGGGAAAGCCGCCGGTCAACAAGCCTATTCGGCTGCTTTTTCGAACAGCAGAACTGCGCCCATGGCAGCCTCCGGCCCCACGACGAGCCGGCTTTTGTGGTCGCGCGCGCCAGCCATGAAGGGCCGGGCTGCGCCGAGATCGCGGACGGTAAAGCGTATCGCCGCGAAACTCGCTCTGCTGGACACATCCGGCGGCGCTATACCGTATTGATCGTTGAAGGCTGCCGGGATGACGACCTCGATGTCACCGCCTCCGGTTCTGATGACGAAACCACCCGGCGCCGGCGAGACCTCCTGCGCGCCACTGAAGGCCGCGAAAAAGTGTCGCTGATCGTCCGGATTTTCAGCAACGAAAACCACGCCGGCGACAGTCATCGCCGTATTGGGATGAATCTGGAAAGCCGGATTCCAGAAATTCTCTGGATGATGATGCAGACATGTAAAAAAACCAGTCTCAGGCGCGCGCGGGTTCGCCGCAAAGGCCAGTGCGAAAGCTACCTTGAATGCGCTGCCGTCGGGCCGCTTGCCTTCGCGCTCCATTTCACAAAGGTCGAAATCGCCGATGCCAGCGTTGCGGAATTCCACCGCGTCAGACGCGCCATTGCCTGCCAGCACCAGCATTGTCAGCCCCTCGCCGCGTTTGAGAAAGTCGCGATTGAAGGCGCCGAATGAAAAATGACGTGGCGCATGCGGCGCAATGCCGCTTTCGTCCGCAACCGACAGCAACTCGATGACGGTGCCGGGCAACTGGACGATGTGATTCTGCGTGCCCCAGGTCCGCGGATGGCGGTTGCGCGCACCGACCTGAAATCCGAGTCGCCGGTAGAGTTCGGCCGCCGCGTCGAGATCGTGCACGGCATGAACAATGTGATCGAGGCCGCGAGCCAAGAACTACACCAGCCGGCTTTGGGTGACCGCGGCGTCAATGAACGACGAGAACAGCGGATGCGGCTCGAACGGACGCGATTTCAGTTCGGGGTGGAATTGCACGCCGACAAACCACGGATGATCCTCGTATTCAATGATCTCCGGCAGGATGCCGTCGGGCGACATTCCGGAGAAGCGCATGCCGTGCTGCTCGAGCCGGCCTTTGTAGGCGGTGTTGACCTCGTAGCGATGACGGTGGCGTTCCGAGATTTTCGTCCCACCATAAATTTGCGAAATCCGGCTGCCGCGCGTCAGCGCTGCTGGAAACGCGCCGAGTCGCATCGTGCCACCGAGATCGCCGCCGTCGATCCGGCGCTGCAACTCGTTGCCTTTAAGCCATTCGGTCATCAGGCCGACCACCGGCTCGCTCGTGGCGCCGAACTCGGTGGAATTGGCTTGCTCGATGCCGCACAGATTGCGCGCGGCTTCCACCACCGCCATCTGCATGCCGAAACAGATTCCGAAATACGGCACATTCCGCTCGCGCGCGAATTGCGCGGCCTTGATTTTTCCTTCGGCGCCACGCTGGCCAAAACCGCCGGGCACCAGAATGCCGTTGACGTGCTCGAGCAACGGCGTCGGATCTTCGTTCTCGAACACTTCCGATTCAATCCAGTCGACATTGACCCGCACCTTGTTGGCGATGCCGCCATGTGACAGCGCCTCGGTCAGCGATTTATAGGCGTCCTTCATGCCGGTATATTTGCCGACAATGGCGATGGTCACATCGCCTTCCGGGCTGCGAATGCGCTCGTTGATGACGTGCCAACTTGCCAGATCGGGCGCAGCTTTCGGCTCGACCCCGAATGCCGCCAGCACTTCACGGTCGAGACCGGCTTCGTGATAGGCCTCAGGCACGGCGTAGATGTTGTCGACATCACGCGCTTCGATCACCGCGGTTTCGCGCACATTGCAGAACAGCGCGAGCTTGCGCCGCTCGCTTTCAGGGATCGGGCGATCGGTACGGCACAGTAGAATGTCGGGCTGAATGCCAATCGAGCGTAATTCCTTGACCGAATGTTGCGTTGGCTTGGTCTTCAACTCGCCGGCGCTCGGAATGAACGGCAGCAACGTGAGATGAATATAGACCGCGTGATGGCGCGGCAGATCGTTGCCCAGTTGCCGGATCGCCTCGAAATACGGCAAGCCCTCAATGTCGCCAACGGTGCCGCCGATCTCGCACAACACGAAGTCGAAGTCGTCATTGCCGTCGCGAATGAAATCCTTGATGGCGTTGGTGACGTGCGGGATGACCTGGATGGTGGCGCCGAGATAGTCGCCGCGCCGCTCCTTGGTGAGGATGTCCTGATAAATGCGGCCGGTGGTGATGTTGTCCTTGCGCGTGGCCGGGCGGCCGGTGAAGCGCTCGTAATGACCGAGGTCGAGGTCGGTCTCGGCGCCGTCGTCGGTGACGAACACCTCGCCGTGCTGATATGGAGACATCGTGCCGGGATCGACGTTGATATAGGGATCGAGTTTGCGCAGCCGCACCTTGTAGCCACGCGCTTGCAACAAGGCGCCGAGCGCCGCTGACGCAAGACCCTTACCGAGTGAGGAGACCACGCCGCCGGTGATGAAGATGTACCGCGCCATGGGACCTACCCTTTAGTCGCCGCGAATCGATTCGACGAGTGCGAAAATCGGGCAGCGGCGTTGCGCCTGTGTGTAGTTCTTAAAAGCATTGCCATTGCAGTCCGTTGCATCGAGCTTTTCATGTTTTTCAACAGAAGGTATCATGTGAAACTCTCCTCACCTGTCACATCAACCAAACCAAGCCAAAACGCCGAAGGGCCGGTTTCCCGGCCCTTCCTTGAAGTTTTTATTTCGACTGCGGCACTTGGGGTCCCGAAGGCGCCGCTGGCGGCGCGCCTTGCAGCTGATTGAGGAGACCGCCCCCACCGCTATTGAGCGGCGCCGGCGCGCCGCCCGGACCGGGCACGACGGGCCCACTCTGGCTGCCGGAAATAATGGAAGTCGGTTTGCGGTTCATGCCGGCCAGGATCGACAGGATCAGGCTGGTCGCGAAAAACAGTCCGGCGAGGATCGCGGTCGCGCGCGTGAGCACATTCGCGGTGCCGCGGCTGGACATGAATCCGCCGCCGCCACCGCCGCCGATGCCGAGCCCGCCGCCTTCAGAGCGCTGCAGCAGCACGACACCGATCAAGGCGAGCACCAGCATCAGATGGATGACAATGATCACGTGCTGCATGCGGCCAAAACCCGTTCAATATCAAAGCCAGTCCGGGATTGATCCCCAGGCGGGCTGCGCCGTTCATATAGGAATTCGCCGCGGTCTCTACACGATAGTTCGGGGCATTTCCACCCTTGCCCCGGCTACCGGTAAACCCCCGCAATGCCAAGGAAATCGGCCGCTATCAGGCTGGCGCCGCCGACCAATGCGCCATTCACATGGGCAACACCGAGCAATTCCTTGGCGTTCGCAGGCCTCACAGAACCGCCATAGAGAATGCGAACGTCCGCACCTTTCGCGTACTTGTCTGCCAATTTCTGGCGGATAAAAGCATGTACTTCGGCGACGTCTGCTGCCGTTGGCGTGAGACCGGTTCCAATCGCCCAGACCGGCTCATAGGCGACGGCCAGACTGTCCGCTGTCGCACCATCGGGCAGCGAGCCGTCGAGCTGCCCACCCACGACAGCCAAGGTCTTGCCGGCCTCGCGCTCCGAGCGCCGCTCGCCAACACACACAATCGCCACCAGGCTGGCGCGGTGCGCGGCCGCCGCCTTGGCGCGAACCTGCGCATCGGTCTCGTGATGATCGGTGCGTCGCTCGGAATGACCGACGATCACCGCGGTGGCGCCGGCGTCCTTGAGCATCTCTGCCCCGACGTCTCCAGTATGGGCGCCGCTGGCGTCGGCATGGCAATCTTGGCCCCCGATCGCAACTTTTGAGCCCTGCGCGGCGCGGGCAAAATCCGCAATCAGCGTCGCCGGCGGGCAAACCATCAGATCCACCTTGCCCGCAAGCGCGGCCGCGCCATGGATGATCTTGACAAGCTCGCTCGCCGAAGCGGCAAGCCCGTTCATTTTCCAGTTGCCCGCGACCAGCGGGGTCAATTTGGGGGGCGCCATCGAATTGTCCCTTTCCGCAGGCCGTTATCAGCCGATCCTTCTTGAGTTGCAAGGAGTTGGCCTGCTCCCTATAAGGGCGCGACCACCATTCATCCAGCCAACACCCCAGCTAGGCAAGAAACACGCGCATGCTTCGCGGAATCCACAGAGCCTCCTCGACTTGGATCGGCCGCGCCGTCATGGGCGTCATTATGGGCGGGTTGGTCGTCAGTTTCGTAATTTGGGGCATCGGCGACATTTTCCGCGGCTTCGGCGCCAATTCGGTAGCCAAGATCGGCGGCACCGAGGTTTCGATCGAGCAATTCCGCCAGTATTACAACGATAAGCTGCAACAATACGGCCGTCAGTTGGGCCGGGTGGTCACCCCCGACCAGGCGCGCGCGCTCGGCCTTGATCGCCAGTTGCTAGGTCAACTGGTCGCGGAGAAGACGCTCGACGAGCAAGCCAGAAAGCAGCGCCTTGGTCTTTCAGACGCCGACATCGCGCAGCGCATTACCAGCGATCCGAGTTTCTTCGGCCCTAATGGCCAATTTGACCGGCTGCGCTTCGAGCAAGTCATCCGCAACGCGGGTTTTTCCGAAACCCGTTTTGTCGAGGAACAACGCCGCGTGCTGTTGCGCCGTCAGATCGCCCAAACCATCAGCGGTGAACTGAAAGTGCCGGACACAACGGTGACGTCCATCAATCAATTTCAAAATGAAAAGCGCAGCATCGAGTATGTGACCCTGGCGGCAGCGCAGGCCGGCAACATCCCCGCAGCTACGCCGGAAGTGCTGGCGAAATATTTCGAGGACCGCAAAGTTCTGTTTCGCGCGCCGGAATACCGCAAGGTCACAACCCTGGCGTTGACGCCAGCCAGCCTCGCCAACGCGGAAACGGTGTCGGACGCCGATGCCAAGAATTATTATGAAAAGAACAAGACCCGCTACGGCACGCCGGAGCGCCGTGAAGTG
>JAYTFS010000114.1:0-3797 GCA_043734185.1 Pseudolabrys sp.
CGCTCCGCCACCTCGGACAGGATCACAGGCTCCAGCACGAAGTTGGCGTCGTATTTGATTGCGATATCCCGCTGGTTGGGGAGCAGTCGCGCGAATGACTTGCCGGTGTAAGCCTGACCTGTTCTTGGCGCGCCTGCGAAATCGCGCCAATTCACGATCACGGATTCGGGGCCCAGTACCCTTTGGAGGCTGGCGCGCGCGGCCTTGCCGTTAGCCAGCACCTCGGTGCGATGTTTTTGTTCGACAAGATTCCAATAAAGGCTGCAGAGACCGATGATCAGCAAAAATGGGATGCCGGCGAGCAAATTATACTTGAATGAGACAAAATTGAACTTCAGGGCGCCAGGCATTTCTGAGGCTCGCGGTGATTACTGGCGAGCGCTCTGGCTCGGCATCACCGCACCATAGTGGGCGTGAGTGGCGAGGGGCGTGAGCGGCATCACACTGGCGAGCGCTCCGGCTTGCCCTCCTTCGCCGGTTGCGTTATTTTGATCTTACCCAACCGAGAAAGGAGGGCTGCGCGATGACGACGTTTTTCCGGCATTACCGCCAGCGTGGCCCAGTTCACGCCCTGCAAATGCGTTTGCAGGGCTGACCAAGGGATCTCCTACAGAACTTCTTCCTGGTCTGCCCTTCGTGGCCATGCAGCTTCGCGTTTGTTGCGCTTGCCTGCATTGATTCATCGCCGCGCTTTGATCACCGACGTTCCGACGAAGGCTGCCTGCCCCGGATGGACGTGATCGCGGCAAGACCAGAGAACGATCATGACGCTTATCACCATCCGCAATCTCGGCGTGAGCCTCGGCGCGCCGCTGTTTTCAAAGCTCAACCTCGTCGTCAATGCCGGCGACCGGATCGGGCTTGTCGCCGCCAACGGCCGCGGCAAAACCACCCTGCTGCGTTGCCTCGCGGGCGCCATGGAAGCGAGCGAAGGCGAGATCACCAGAGCCAGAGGACTGACGCTGGGCTATGTCGAGCAAAATGTGCCGGAAGCGCTGATGGATCGGCCGGTTCATGCGGCCGTGCTCGAAGCACTTCCCGCGGACGAACAGCAGAGCGAAAGCTGGCGCGCCGACGTGGCGCTGCAGCAGCTTGGCGTGCCCGAGGCGCTGCGCGAGATGCCGCTGAAACAATTGAGCGGCGGCTGGCAGCGCTTTGCCATGCTGGCCCGCGTACTAGTGACGGACGCCGACGTGCTGCTGCTGGACGAGCCGACCAACCATCTCGACCTTGAGCGGATCAGGCAGTTGGAAAACTGGCTGAGCGCGCTGCCGCGCGAGATGCCCGTGGTCATTTCCAGCCATGACCGCGCCTTTCTCGATGCCATCAGCAACCGGACGCTGTTCCTGCGCCCCGAACGGTCGCAACTATTTTCATTGCCGTTCACGCCGGCGCGCGCGGCACTTCGCGAGGCCGACGCAGCGGAAGAGCGGCGCTACCAGCGCGACCTCAAGACCGCCCAGCAATTGCGCCAGCAGGCCGCAAAGCTCAACAACATCGGCATCAATTCCGGCAGCGATCTGCTGTTGTCGAAAACCCGGCAATTGAAGGCGCGCGCCGAGAATCTGGAAGATGCGGCAAAGCCGGCGCATCTCGAACGCTCCGCCGGCACGATCCGGCTCGCCAATCGCGCCAGCCACGCAAAAGTACTGGTCACGCTGGAGGATGCCGCGGTTGAGACGCCGGACGGCCGGTTGTTGTTCAAAACCGGCAAGCAGTTCATCGGCAAGGGCGACCGGATCGTGCTGCTGGGGCCGAACGGGTCCGGCAAAACGGCGCTGGTGACAAAGCTGCGCGCCGCGATCGAACATCCGGACGTCGCACAAGCCGGCACCAAGGCGACGCAGTCGCTGGTGCTCGGCTATTGCGACCAGGCGCTCGCCGGGCTTGATGACACGGAGACGCCGATGCGCGTGATCGTCCGCCGCTTCGATGTCGGCGACCAGCGGGCGCGCACGCTGCTGGCGGGCGCAGGCCTCGCCATCGAGAAGCAGGGCCGGCCGATCGGAAAGCTTTCCGGCGGACAGAAGGCGCGGCTCGGCATGCTGCTGCTGCGGTTGACCCAGCCAAGCTTCTATCTGCTCGATGAGCCGACCAACCATCTCGACATCGAAGGCCAGGAAGCACTGGAGGAAGAATTGCTGGACCCGCAGGCAAGTTGCCTCATCGTCTCGCATGATCGTAATTTCATACGAAATGTCGGCAACCGGTTCTGGCTGATCGAGCGCAAGCGATTGGTGGAGCTGGATGACCCGGAGGGATTTTTCGCAGCGGCCGGCTAGACTAGCGGCAGGTCCCCGCCCCGCTCAAGACGTTTTCGCTTCCGGCATCACGCCGCCGAGCGCGAGCGTCAGCTCGGCGGCCATCTCGCGCACGGTCTGGCCCAACGCAGGCAGGCGATCGTCGGTGATGCGGCTGGTCATGCCGGAGACGGAGATCGCGGCCAGCGGCTCGGCGCAGTCATTGTAGACCACGGCAGCGATGCAGCGCAGGCCCATGCAGGCTTCCTCGTCGTCGATGGCAAAACCCTGGCGGCGGACCTTTTCGAGCTCCTTGAACAGGTCGCTCGGGCGCACGATCGACTTTTCCGTCAGCCGCGGCATGCCGTGATGGCGAATGATGGCATTGACGGCCTCGTCGGACCAGGTCGCCAGCACCGCCTTGCCGACGCCGGAGGCCACCATCGCGACGCGGCCGCCGACTTGTGTCAATGACCGCATGATCTCGCGGCTTTCCATCCGCGTCAGCACCACGATGAACTCGTCGTCGACGACAGCAAGATTGGCGGTCTCGCGCGTAAGATCGCGCAATTTGCGCAAGTACGGCACGGCCTGGGCGGAAAAGTTGCGGCGCCGGGCGAAGGTCGCGCCCACGGTAAAGGCGCGCGCACCGACATGCCATTTCGATTCGGTGCGGTCGAACTGCACGAAGCGCCGGCTTTCCAGCGTCGCCAACAGGCGGTGCACGGTGGAGGTCGACAGCCCGGTGCGGATGGCGAGATCGCTCAGGCGATAGCCCTCGTCGTCCTCGGCCAGGGTTTCGATGATCGAGAGCGCGCGATCGACCGACTGGACGCCGCTGTCTCTCGACTCAGGCTCACTGTCCGCGCCTGATTTGGGCTCCAGTGGTTTGCGCCGGATCACGTTTCGCTTCATCGCGACCTGCATCCATCCGTAGTGGATCAACACCGCGTATCCGTGGCCTCATGGTTCGAGACGCGCGGCTTTGCCGCGCTCCTCACCACGAGGGTCTAACACCTCATCCTGAGCTGGTAGACCTCATCCCCGCGTGAGCGCAAGCTCATCGCTGGAGGAGCTACGCGCAGCGTAGCGTCTCGAAGGATGAAGCCACCGTCCTTTCATCAGACAAAATGCCGCTTCGGCGAACCGAAGCGGCATGGATCGTTCAGCTCAGAGCAGGCCCGCGCCGCGCGCCCACTTATATTTTGCGCCAAGCACTTCAACCGGCAGTTCAGTTGAGTACGCGTAGGCCGGGATGCCGTTCTGGTAGAGATACTCGGCGGCTTCTTCGACCTCGACGTCGCCGGCGAGCGAGGCGACGATCGGCTTCACGAAGCCCTTGGCCTCCATCTCCTTCTTCACCTCGACCATGTTGCGGGCGAACACCATCGGCGGCGTGACGATGGTGTGCCAGTAGCCGAGGATCAGCGAGTGGATACGATCGTCCGACAGGCCGAGCTTGACGGTGTTGACGTAGGTGATCGGCGGCTCTCCACCGGTGATATCCACAGGATTTCCGGCCGCGCCGAACGGCGGGATGAATTTGCGGAACGCCGC
>JAYTFS010000115.1:0-17675 GCA_043734185.1 Pseudolabrys sp.
CGGCGTCATTCGGATTGAGCTTGATGGCCTGGTCGTAGTCCTGGATGGCGCGGTCGGTTTGGCCTTTATCGTAGTAGGCGACGCCGCGATTGTTGAAGGCGAGGGCGTCGTTCGGATTGAGCTTGATGGCCTGGTCGTAGTCCTGGATGGCGCGGTCGGTTTGGCCTTTGGCGTCGTAGGCGTTGCCGCGATTGTTGAAGGCGAAGCCGTCGTTCGGATTGAGCTTGATGGCCTGGTCATAGTCCTGGATGGCGCGGTCGTATTGGCTTTTGCCGTAGTAGGCGAGGCCGCGACTGTGGAAGGCCCAGGCCAAAACTTCGCCCTTCCATCGACCCGACTGAATCGCGGCGGTGCAGCCGCCGATTTTCTGATCCGGCGTCGCGCCGTCCTTGCCCTCGCACCAATTCAACTGTTGTTCGGTTTGCGCCGGTGCGGCCGGCGCATGCGAGATCATGGCGGCGAATAAAATCGCCGCAGCGAAACGAAACGTCACTGACATCGATGTCCCCCAAATGCAGTACGGGGAGGATTATAGCCGTCTATGGCGGAATTCGGCCAGCGTGGGGGCGGAAAACGGACACATAATCGCTGGCTGCTGGTCCGCTTCGGGTCATTAGCGACCGATGCATTGAGCGCCAGATCCGGCCAATGTCCGCTTCGCCCCCAAAAGCGGACAAACGGCTTCAGCAATCAACCGCCCTATTCCGCAAATTACTAATCTGCGAACCGGACTGACCGCTAGTGTTCGATCAACTTTAATGCGGGCGAAGACACTACACCGAGGCAGGACTGAGATGACCGACAAACCGCTCTTTATCCCAGATCGAAATGGATTGGCCGTTAAGAAGCTGCTTTGCTTGCTTCATCACCGCCTCGTCGTTCTGACATTCAAGGACCTTAGGACCCTCGAATTGGCCGTCGTACCAAATGAAATATAGGCAATATTTCATGGTGTTCCCCATAGGTCCAACCAGAGTTCGACCGAGACTAGCAGGTGGGGAATCCATGGAAAACCGAATTTACGACCCGCATTAGCGGACAAACCGTCGGGGCCAGAAATCAAAATTTGTCCGTTGTTACTCCAATAGCGGCCATTTTCGGATAGGCTCAAATTGACGCGAATGCGTCAAAGTGGGCGGCGGTTCGATGCCCGTTCAAGTCCGAATATTTTGCGGGTACGTTTGTGGGTACGCCAATTTCATCGCGAATTTTAGCAAGCAAATCCAATTGGATGCGGCCGAGTGTGATGCCGCCCCTGGCACCATTCTCATTGTCGGCACGATTCTTTGAGCATTGTCCGCTAATTGACTAAAACCGAACGATGCGGCATGCGGCGGAGTTGTTTTTAGTACCTTGCAAGACAGTTCCGGACTTCAGCCACAGTCGTAGAAAATGGCATCACTAGGCGACGATATTTTTAGCCAGGCGATGGCATCATTTCAGGCGGGAAGGTTGAATGATGCAGAGCAGCTTTTTAAAATCGTCTTGCGGCATCAACCAAAGCATGTCGCGGCGCTGAATCTATTAAGCGTCCTTCTAACCCGTCTTGAAAGATATGCCGAGGCTGAGAAATATATTAAATTGGCGCTTAAGCTCAATTCGAACTCGGACGCGACCTATTACAATTATGGACTGATTTTAAAAGCCCTACAAAGACCGAACGAAGCGCTGGAGCGTTTCAGTCAAGCCTTGTCAATCAACGCGACCGTCGCAGAAACGTGGAATAATCGCGGCACGGTTTTGAACGATCTCAAGCGTTATGATGATGCCGTTGTTGATTTCGACAAGGCGGTAGGACTGCATCCAAATTATGCGGAAGCATTCTGCAACAAAGGAAAATCTTTAGCGAAACTCAAGCGCTATGAGGAAGCTCTTGGCGCTTTTGACAAAGCGCTGGCCCTGAACCCTGACCTGGCGGAGGGCTGGGTTGGTTGTGGCAATGTTTTCAACGAACTCAAGCGCTATGAGGAAGCCTTTGCCGCATACGACAGTGCGCTCGCGCTAAAGCCTGATTTTGCGGAGGCTTGGCTTGGTAGCGGCAATGTTTCCAGCGAACTCAAACGTTATGAAGAAGCCTTTGCGGCTTACGACAAGGCACTCTCCATCAAATCCGATCTGGAGGGTGTTTGGCTGGGTCGAGGTAATGTTTTCAACGAACTCAAGCGCGATGAAGAAGCCTTCGCGGCTTACGACAAGGCGCTCGCTCTGAAGCCCGACCTTGCTGAGGCTTGGCTTGGTCGTGGCAATGTGTTCTTTGACCTCAAGCGCTATGACGAAGCTCTTGCGTCTTATGACAACGCGCTGACGCTAAAGCACGATTGCGCCGGCGCTTGGCATGGGCGCGGTAATATTTTTGATGTGTGGAAACGGCACGAGGAGGCAGCAGCTGCCTACGTTAGGACTCGGCAGATTGATCCCCAGTATCCATTAATGAATGGAAGAATTCTCCACCAAAAGATGCATTGCTGCGACTGGAAAGGGTTCGACGATTTAGTCGCGGAAATTGATAACGATGTTGCGTCGGGCAAACAATCTATTGAACCATTTGCCTATCAGGCAATTGCTTACTCAGCGCCGAATTTTAAGCGTTGCGCAGAAGTATATGCTGCGGAAAATTATCCACGATCAAAAACCCAGGTGTGGCGGGGAGAGCGCTACAACAACAGCAAGATTCGAGTAGGGTATGTGTCTGGCGAATTTCGGAATCACGTCACATCAAGGCTGATGACCGGGCTATTCGAGCGCCACGACAAAAATAATTTTGACATTTTCGCTTTTGATAGCGGCTGGGACGATGGCGGTGAGCTTCGAGGAAGAATAAACAAGGCGTTTGATAACATCATTGATATTCGCCGCTTGAATGATCTTCAAGCGGCCGAAGCAATTAAGCAGAACCAGATAGACATATTAGTCAATCTGAATGGATATTTTGGCGAACACAGGACTCGTCTTTTCAGCTACAGACCCTCGCCTGTTCAGGTCAGCTATCTGGGCTTCTCCGCGACTATGGGAGCGGATTACATCGATTACATAATCGGGGATAAATATATAATTCCGCCGGAGAGCAGGGCTTTCTACACAGAGAAGATCGTTTATCTTCCTGGTACTTACCAAGTTAATGACAAGAGGCGTCCAACACCTGCGTGCGCGCCAACGCGTGTGGAATTAATGCTGCCCGAAACGGGTTTCGTCTTTTGCTGTTTCAACAATAATTTCAAAATCACGCCCGAAATTTTTGACGTATGGATGCGGGTGTTAAATAAGGTGGACAAGAGCGTGTTGTGGTTATTAGAGAGCAATCCGGCCGCATCGCGCAACCTGCGAGAGGAGGCGAAACGTCGCAACATTGCGCCAGAGCGTTTGGTGTTTTCATCGTTTGCGGACGAGTATGCGGATTATTTGGCTAGATACCGGGTCGCTGACTTATTCTTGGATACGTTGCCCTTCAACGCCGGTGGGACAGCGAGTGACGCACTTTGGGCTGGATTGCCGCTTCTGACTTGCTCGGGCCAAACCTACACAGCAAGGATGGGTGGAAGTCTTTTGAAGGCGATGGGAGCCCCCGAACTTATAACGACAACATTGGAAGACTATGCGAAAGCAGCGATTGATTTTGCTACTCACCCCGAAAAATTGGCGGCGATCAAACGCAAGTTAGCTGAAAATCGTTTCACCGCGCCTTTATTCGATACCGAACTATCCACCAAACATATCGAGGCCGCTTACAACGCCATGTACGAACGCCATCAAGCCGGCCTAGCGCCAGATAATATTATCATCCCAAACTAGACCAGGCATCGGACCAATGCCCCGGCGCCGTTCGTCTAAATCAGATCAGTATTTTGTGTTCTGAAAATTTCTCGGGCGGTTAGCACTTGCGTCATGGGGTCGACTCATGACGACCGCGCAGGCGGGACTCAACTGCCGTTTGTTCTGAACAAGGCACTGGGCTACGCGACCCGCATCCGGGATCGCGTTCTGGCACAGCTTCATGGCGTCGGGCGTGCAGGCATCCGCGTCCTCTTGCGTGTAGGCGTTCGCCGCGAGCGGAGCCGCCATCATGGCGAGGAAAGCCAAGGTGCTCAATTTCAGCATGACGGCGCACTCCAAGTTGGGTAGCCGTGCGATAACGGCCAAAGTGGGACGATGTTCCTTCTCCTAGGAGTATGCGAAGCTTTATTGCGCCGCAGACAGTAAAGGAGGACACAACGCCTGCTTATTGCAATGCACGCGTCTTGGGTCCCGCGATAGACGCGCTAGACCTGCTCGGCGTTTAGGTAAGCCAGCCGCGCGCCGCAAAAGGCGCAAACCAGCCCGAGCCCGAATGCCGTAAGCCCGGCGATGACGTCCACGGTGCCGCCGAGATTGCCGGTCTTACTCATGATGCCGCCTACGGTAGCGACCGCAAACACCAACGCGATCAGAAAGCGCTGCGCAAGCCGGTAGATGAATTCACGCTCGCGCGTTACCGCGATTAGATAGGCGCCCGTCCCCCAACCGCCGACGAAACCGGCGCCGCCGATGGCCCACCAGGCCAGCGCCGAAATAAGCTGTTGCTTGTGGCCAGTGGTCGCGTCACGCAACACGGCATCGAGCCCGACGCCGAAAACCGTGAGCACGATATGCATGGCGAGCGCTGCGAAAACGCCGCAGGCGATGGCCGCGGCGTAATGCAATCGGCGTAGGGCGTCAGTATCCATCGCCGCAAATTAGCCGATCACGTGGCCGGAAGCATTTTAATTTTAGTTGCGCATGACCTTGTCCGAAGACCGGTGTCCACTTTTCGGGGTCATGCGCTACCGGGGCAGGGAATTCAATAGTTCGCGGAATTCTTGTTCCAGCGCGTCAAGCGCGGCGCGGCGTTCGGCCGTCAATAAATTTTTCTGGGTATTTTCGTCTTGAGATCCACGCACGTCGGACTGCAGTGATCGGGTCTTGACCCTGTCCAAGCGCATCTATACCGCCAATTGCCCCGCCGAATCAGGACACACCTAACTGAGTCGCCCACAGGTATTCAGTTGGGGATGCATTGCGTCGTACGAATTGGGTGCGGCTGTGACATTTTCGCGACAGCGCTAGCTTAGGCTGCCAACGCTTGCATGATCTTATAAAGGCCGGCCTGGCCCTCGAAGCCGATGCCGGGGCGGTCCGACAAAGTGATCGCGCCATTCTCGATGCAGGCATCGTCGGCAAAGCCGCCAAAATCGCCGAACACGCCGGGATAGGATTCCGCACCGCCGAGGCCGAAGCCGGCGGCCATCGCTAGCGACATCTGGTTGCCGCCGTGTGGAAACAAGGATGTGCGCGGCCAGCCGTGACGCGTAAGCATGTCCATCGTGCGGGCGTATTGACCTATTCCGTAAGCTTGCGGCGGATCGACCTGAATAATGTCATGGCCGGCGCGAAAGCCGCCGAAGCGCACCAGATTCTCGACATCCTGCGTCGAAAAAAGATTCTCGCCGGTCGCCAGCGGCGGCGCGTAGACGCTCGCAAGCTCAGCGAACAGCCCGAAGTCGAGCGGGTCG
The DNA here is from genome assembly GCA_043734185.1 of Pseudolabrys sp. Lineage (GTDB taxonomy): Bacteria > Pseudomonadota > Alphaproteobacteria > Rhizobiales > Xanthobacteraceae > Pseudolabrys. The sequence continues at coordinate 5,526 of JAYTFS010000115.1, forward strand.
CACGGCTCTTCGAACCAGCGCAGCTTGAAGGGGCTGAGCGCCTTGACATAGGCTAACGCTTCGGCGCGGTCGAACTTGCAATTCGCATCGACCGCGAGGTGATCGCCGGAGCCGACCACTTTCAGCACCGATTCCAACCGTCGTACGTCTTCATCAAGCGGCAAGCCGCCGACCTTCATTTTTACCAGGGTATAGCCGGCATCGAGATGGCGACGCATCTCGTCCTGCAGATCCTTGACGGTCTGTCCGGGCCAGTACCAGCCGCCACCCACGTAACAGAACACCTTGTCAGGCACCTTGCCATTGTTGAAGCGTTCGGCCAGCACGCGGTGCAGCGCCTTGCCCGCAATCTTGGCGACTGCGTCCCACACTGCCACCTCGATGGTGCCGATAGCGATCGAGCGTTCGGAATGGCCGCCGGCTTTTTCCCGCCGCATCATCTGGGCAAGGATTTTTTCCGGATCAAGATTTTTGCCGGTCGCGTCCAGCAGCGTGTCAGGTTCGGTCGACAGAATACGCGGAATAAACCGCGCCCGCATGGCCGCGCCGCAGGCGTAGCGCCCGGTAGAATTGAACGCGAATCCGGTGACAGGTTTGCCGTCGCGCATCACGTCGGTGATCACGGCGACAACCGTCGTCGTCATCTCGGTGAAATCGAAGCTTGAATTGGCGAGCTTCGATTTAAGCGGGATTGCCGTCTCGCGGATATCGACGATTCTCATCGTTTAGGGGATCTGCGGGACTTGCGCGTCCTTGATCACCTTGGCCCACTTCTCCACGTCCGCCTTGATGTAGGCGGAGAATTCCTGCGGGCTGTTGGCCACAACGTCGAAACCGAGTTGCGCGCATTTTTCCTTCACGTCCGGCAGCAGCATGGCTTTCACGATTTCGCGGTTGAGCAAAGTGACGATGTCCTTCGGTGTCGCGGCCGGCACGAAGATGCCCTGCATGGTCTCGGATTCCTGGCCCTTGATGCCGGCTTCCGCCATGGTCGGCACGTCGCCAAGCGTTGCCGAGCGTTTGCCGGAAGTAACCGCCAGTCCGCGCAACTTGCCGCCCTGCACTTGCGGGGCGGTGGGTGGCAGCGCGGAAAATACGATCGGGGTGTGACCCCCCACGGCGGACTGAATGGCCGGGCCTGCGCCGCCGAACGGCACGCTCGCCACGTCGAGCTTGTAGGTCAATTTGAACAGTTCAGCGGCAAGTTGCGGCGTCGTCCCGATGCCGGGATTGGCGATCGTGTATTTGCCGGGATTGGCCTTTATGAGATCGATCAATTCCTTGACGTTCTTGACGGGAATGTCGGGGTTGACCACCAGAATATTCGGCGAGGCTGCGGCGAGCGTAATCGGCGCGAAGTCCTTATAGGGATCGTAGGGGTTCTTGGCGTAGAGGCTTGGGTTGACCGTGTAGCTCGAGCTCGCCACCAGGATAGTGTAGCCGTCGGGCGCCGACCGTGCGACCGTCGTCATGCCGATATTGCCGCCGGCACCGGGATGGTTTTCGACAAAGAATTGTTGCTTCAGGCTTTCCGACAGCTTCTGCGCGATCAGCCGGGCCATTACGTCCGTTGGGCCGGCGGGCGCAAACGGCACGATGATCCTAACCGGCTTGTCGGGGTAGCCCGCGGCTAAAGTCGGAGCGATGGCGAAGCCCGCGACCAGCGCGGTGCCCGCGACTAGATTTTTTATGATTGAGCGCATGATGTTCTCCCCAATTTTTTTGCATCGTAGCATCGCGCACGATTGGCGCTAGAGGGACGAGGCCCTTGCATCACAAGCCCCTACAGGCTGTATTCCGCTGGCCCTTTCAACCGAGGATACGTAATGCCGGCTCGAAAAATCACCCGCCAGGACATGCGCGACGCTGCGGAGAAATATAAGAATTGGGGTAAATGGGGCCCCGATGACGAGATCGGCACACTCAATTTCACGATGCCCGAAGACATCATCGCCTCCACCAAATTGGTCAAGAAGGGCAAGGTGATTTCGCTGGCGCTCAACTTCGACCATACTGGCCCGCAAGGCGCCAAAAGTAAGTATCCGGCCATGGGCCGCACCAATCCGATCCACACCATGCTGCGCACCGGCACCGACGCCTATTCCGGCGTGCTCGACAAGCGTGGCATCCGCGCCGCCGACGACATGGTCACCATGCCACTGCAATGCGGCACGCAATGGGACGGGCTCGGCCACGTCTTTTACGAGAACTATATGTGGAACGGTTATGACTGCCGTGAAGTGACCAGCGCCGGCGCGCAGAAATGCGGCATCGAGAAAACCAAAAACCGGATGGTGGGACGTGGCGTGCTGCTCGACGTGGCGCGCTTCAAGGGCGTCGACTCGCTGGAAGACGGTTACGGCATCACCTGCGCCGATCTCGATGGCACCGCCAAGAAACAAGGCATCGCCACGAAGCGCGGCGACTACGTGATCGTGCGCACCGGCCAGATGGAGCGCTGTCAGAAAGCCGGGAGTTGGGACGGCTATCCGGGCGGCGACGCGCCGGGGTTTGCCTTCGAGACGCTGGAATGGATCAAACGCACCGAATTAGCCGCGCTTGCCAGCGACACCTGGGGCTGCGAAGTGCGTCCAAACGAGAGTGAGGAGGGCATCAACCAGCCCTGGCACTGGATCACCATCCCGATCATGGGCATGACCATGGGCGAAATCTTCAATCTCAAGGAACTCGCCGACGACTGCGCCGCGGATAAGGTGTACGAATTCATGTTCGTAGCGCCCGCGATTCCGATCACAGGCGCCGTCGGCTCGCCGATCAACCCGCTAGCGATCAAGTAACCATCATGGATACCAAGCAATATCTGGTCACCCACACCGACGCCGAATGGCGCAAGCTGCTCACGCCCGAGCAGTACCAGATCATGCGCAAGCACGGCACCGAAGCGCCGGGCAGTTGCGCGCTCAATTTCGAAAAGCGCAACGGCACGTTTTCCTGCGCCGGGTGCGGCCAGCCTTTGTTCACGTCGAAAAAGAAGTTCGAGAGCGGTACCGGATGGCCGAGCTTCAACGACCCGGAGCCGGGATCGGTCGAAAAATCAACCGACTCGAGCCATGGCATGATGCGCGACGAAGTGCATTGCAGCCGGTGCGGCAGTCACCTCGGTCACGTATTCGACGATGGGCCGCCGCCGACGCATCTGCGCTATTGCATCAATGGCGTCGCCATGAACTTCAAGCCGGATTGAAGGCATCATTCGTTTGTTAATTCTGGAAGGGTCAGCATGAGCACGGTCGGACACAACACCAAGCGCGTCGGCGCCGAAGTTCTCGCCGACATGCTGGCGGGCTACGGCGTTACTCATGTGTTCATGGTGCCGGCGGTGCTGCGGCGTACTTTCGCCGAAATGGAGCGGCGCACCACCATTGCCCGCGTGCATTGTCACGGCGAGAAATCCGCTGCTTATATGGCGGACGGCTATGCGCGCGCGTCCGGCAAGCCCGGCATCTGCATGGCACAGGTGATCGGCGCACTCAATCTCGCCGCGGGATTGCGCGATGCTTATCTCGCGCATTCGCCGGTGATCGCCTTTACCGGCGGGCGAGATCCGAAAACAAAGTTTCGTAAGGTCTATCAGGAGATCGACGACGTGCCGGCCTTCGAGCCGGTGACCAAGTTCAACGCCACCATCGACGACGTGGCGCGCATTCCCGACATGGTGCGGCAGGCCTTTCGGGTTGCCACCTCCGGCGCGCCCGGCCCTGTGCATCTCCAGTTTCGCGGCAATGAGGGCCAGGTCGATCTGGAAGAAGCCGAGATGGAAGCGCTGGTCGAGGCGCAATTCGCCAAGGTGCCGCCGTTCCGCCCCGAGCCGGAAGCGGCGCATGTGAAGGCCGCGCTCGAACTGCTGCAAAAGGCCGAGCGGCCGATCATCGTTGCCGGCGGCGGCGCGCGCGCTTCAGGCGCGGGGCGTGAGTTGGTGGCGCTCGCGGAAGCGCTGCAGATCCCGGTTGCGACATCGCTCAACGGTAAAGATTGTATCCCCGGAACCCACCCGTTGTCGGTCGGCGTGGTCGGCAGCTATTCGCGCGAAAGTGCTAATCGCGCCGTTAATCGTGCCGATCTCGTTTGTTTCATCGGTACCGAGACCGGCGGCATGACCACGCATTTCTGGGCGGTGCCGAAAATCGGCACGCCGTCCATCCAGATCGATATCGAGCCGGAATCGCTCGGCCGCAATTATCCGCTGGTGGCGAGTGTGCTGGGTGATATCAAAAGCGTGCTCGTGCGCATGCTGGGTCAGATCGACAAATCGAGCGCGACCAAGCGCGAAGCCTGGATCAAGGAAATCTCCGCGCTGCGCGGCGACTGGTACGCCAAATATAAATCGATGCTGGAGTCGGATGCCGCGCCGATCCATCCGGCGCGCATCTGCCATGAACTCACCCAGCACGTTCCCGACGATGGCATCGTTGCGGTCGATACCGGTCATGCCGGCATGTGGATGGGCGGCATGTATGATCTGCGCAAGCCGACTCAGAGTTATCTGCGCAGCGCCGGCCATCTCGGTTGGGCATTTCCCGCCGGCATCGGCGCCAAGGCGGCTTGTCCGGAGCGCCCGGTGATCGTTTTCACCGGCGATGCCGGGTTTTGGTACCACATCGGCGAAATCGAAACGGCCGTGCGCTGGAACATCAATTCAATCACGTTGGTCAATAACAATGGCGGCGGCAACCAGTCCAAACGCGGCTTTGACCGCGCCTATGGTGGCGAGCAGACCGACAAGGCGCGGGAATTGTGGACCTACAACCCGATGAATTTCGCCAAGATCGCCGAGGACATGGGAGCGATGGGTATACGCGTCGAGCGTGCCGACGACATCGCGCCTGCCTTGCAGCAGGCGCTTAGCGCCAACCGTCCCGTCGTCATTGACGTCGCCACCGATATCGATGCGCTGGCGCCAACCGCGGTTTCGTAAACGGAAGATAAATTTACGAAGGCCGACAACACCCATGGAACGAAAAGGTTCCGTCGCCGTTCAAACTTTAACCGATTGAGTTATGGCCCAATTTCGGCCCTACTGCTTGGTTCAATTGGTCGTCCGAGTCGACGAATTGTAGAATTATCCCAAAATCCGGGTGGGGATTCGACAGGCAGATGTTGACAGCACGCCATGCAGCCATCCGGCTGCTCAAGCTGATGATGGTGGCCTCGCTGGTGCTGCCGGCAGTTCTTTTTGCCTTCGCGGCCTCGGTAAGCTTCCACAATTTCCAGCATGTTACCGACGAGCGCATCGACCGCTCGCTCGACATCCTTCATGAGCATGCGCTCAAGGTGTTGCAGACGGTCGAGCGGAGTTTCGCCGAAATCGACGAAGTCGTTCGCGGCATGTCTGACAACGACATCCGCCTGAACGAAGCGGCTCTGCATACGAGGCTAAAACGGATTGTTGACGCGTTGCCACAATTGCAAGGCATCGCGATCATGGATCGCGCCGCCCATCCGTTGGTGACGTCGAGTATTTATCCAGTCCAGCAGGGCTTGGATTTCTCCGACCGCGACTATTTTAAAGTACTGGCCGATGGTTTTTCTGGCACTTTCATCAGCGACATGCACGAGCCGCGCATGGGCAGCATCAACCCCTTTTTCTTTGCGCTGTCGCAGCGGCGGCCATCGACGGACGGGCAATTCAGCGGCATCGTGACGGTCGCATTGCTGCCGAGCTATTTCGAATCATTTTACGCCCGCATGGCGACTAGCGACGGCAGTTATTTCGCGCTGGCGCGCGCCGATGGCACATTTTTGGCGCGCTTCCCCGTGCCGAAGGATCGGCGCGCCAAGCTCGGCCCGAACAGTCAATTGCATGCAGGCATTGCACGCGGGCTTGAGCGCAGCATCTACACGGTCAATGCCCAGGTCGACGGGATCGAACGGCGCATCGGATACCGCAAGCTCACCGGATTTCCCGTCTACGTTCTCTCCGGCGTCGAGAAGTCGGCGATCGCGGGCGAATGGCTGAACTATTTGAGCAGCCATTTGATTTTCGGCCTGCCGGCGACAGCGTTTTTGTTCGCCGGTCTCTGGTTGGCGCTTCGTCGAACCAGCCGTCTTTATGACGAAGCCGACCGCCGCGAACAGGCCGAAGGCGCGTTGCGCCAGGCGCAGCGGCTGGAAGCAATCGGTCAATTGACCGGCGGCGTGGCGCACGATTTCAACAATCTGCTGATGATCATCAGCGGCAGCGTCGCGCGGTTGCGCGCCGAGCTGACCGACAAAAAACACACCCGCATCTTTGACATGATCGCGACCGCGACCCAGCGCGGTGAAACGCTGACCCGTCAGTTGCTGACCTATTCGCGCCAGCAGACACTCACGCCCCAGGTCATCGATTTGTCGCAGCGGCTGCCTCTCATTCGCGATTTGTTGACGCGCTCGTTGCAGGCCGACATCGAGATTAAGGTCGACGTGCCGGAAGGGGCCTGCGGCGTGCGGGTCGATCCCGGCGAATTCGAACTCGCCATTCTCAACCTTGCCGTCAACGCCAAGGACGCCATGCTGAGCGGTGGCACTTTATCCATTCGCGCCAAGCCGGTGATACTCAAAGGCGAAGCGTCCGAAGAAGGCCTGAACGGCGACTTCGTTGCCATTCGCGTGGCGGACACCGGCCATGGAATACCCAACGCTGTTCTGACGCGGGTATTTGAACCATTCTTTACCACCAAGGAAGTTGGAAAAGGCACCGGGCTTGGGCTGAGCCAGGTCTACGGTTTCGCTAAGCAATCGGGGGGCTTGGCGACAATTTCGAGCGCCGAGGGGCGCGGCACCGCGATCACGATCTATCTGCCGCGCAGCGATGAAACGCCGCATGTTGCAGTGGCAAGGCCGCCCGCCGAGGCACCTGCCGCCGATGCCGGCACAGTTTTGCTGGTCGAAGACAATGCCGACGTCGCCGAGGTCGGCGCCGAATATCTGCGCCAACTTGGGTTTAAGGTGCGCAGCGTCGCCAATGCCCAAGCCGCGATCGCGGCGTTGCGGCTGGATGCCGATGTCGATCTGGTGTTCTCCGACATTTTGATGCCCGGAGGGATGAACGGACTCGATCTCGCGCGCGAAATCGGCGAGCGGTTTCCGGGAATCCCGGTTCTGCTGGCCACCGGCTATAGCGCCAGTGCACAGGATGCGGTGCGCCACGGCGTGGTCGTGCTACAGAAGCCCTACGATCTCGAGGGCCTGCGCCGGAACATCCGCATCGCGATGGAGGGCGCCAAGACCACAAGTGACAAGTCGCAACCCCGCCAGGCGGCGTCGAACTAGCGCGCCGTTGCGCCGTCAAGGGTCCCACGGGCGGCGGCCTTTTGCGGTGCACTATGCCATGCCAGTATTGCGGCACTGTTTCCTGGACAGAGGTGATGCCATGCGACGCTCAGTGATCTTCACGTTCGGTTTTCTGGCGGGCATGGCGCTGATGTTCGCCGTTCCTTTCGGCCGCGCGCATGATGCCGACACGCTCGCCAAGAGCGCGCCGAGCAAAAATCCGCTGTTCATCAACATGACGACCGGAGATTCCTGGCGCGGCTGGATGGGCCTGCATTTCGCCCATGCGACTTTGAAGCAGGAACATCCGGTTGCGATCTTCCTCAATCTCGATGCGGTCAAGCTCGCTTCCATGAATGGCGAGCAAGAAAAGAAACCGTCCATGCAGCGCGTGCCACGCGACATTCTGGCGGATTTCATCCGCGATGGCGGCACGGTGTTGATGTGCGGGCCTTGCATGGCCGAGTTCGGCCTGAAGGCGGAAGACCTGGTGGCGGGCGTGCAGATGGGCAAGCTAGGTTACACGCAAGACTTCATCTTTGCGGAAAACGCGCGCACTTTGACTTGGTGATTTAGCTCTCGCCAATCTCGCGCAAAATTTCCGTGCTGTGCTCGCCAAGGCGCGGGGCAGGGCGCTCGGAGGCCGCCCGCCAGCCATCCATGACGATCGGGGTGCGCACACCCGGGATTTTGCCGCCCTTGGCGGCCGCGCTTGGCAGGTTTAGTTTCATGCCGCGGTGAATCACTTGTGGGTCGTTGAATACCTGTTCGACATCGTTGATCGGGCCGGCCGGCACGCCCTGCGCTTCGAGCTTGGCAAGCAGGTCGTCGCGCCTGATGCGTGAGGTGAGTGCCGACAGCTTGCCGATCAGTTCTTCCCGATGTTTTAAGCGATTGACGTTGCCCGTATAGCGTTGGTCCTGCGCTAGTTCCGGCGCGCCCAATAAATTACACAGCTTGACGTATTGCGCGTCATTGCCGGTAGCGATGATCAGATGGCCGTCGGCAGCCGGAAACACTTGATAGGGCACGATATTGGCGTGCGCGTTGCCGATGCGCGTAGGCACCTTGCCGGAAACAAGATAATTGAGTGCTTGGTTGGACAGGATCCCGACGGTCGAGTCCACCAGAGCGGTATCGATGTGGCAGCCTTTGCCGGTCTTCTCGCGTTCATGCAGCGCGGCCAAAATCCCGACAACGGAATAACAGCCCGTGAAGATGTCGGACATTGGAATGCCGATGCGGGTCGGTTCGCCGCCCGCCATGCCGGTCAAGTCCATGACGCCGCCCATGCCTTGCGCCATCAGGTCGTAGCCGGCGCGCTGGGCGTAGGGCCCGTCCTGACCAAATCCGGTCACCGAGCAATAGATCAGGCGCGGGTTTTCCGGCGCCAGGCTTTTGTAGTCGAGGCCGAATTTGGCCAGCCCGCCGACCTTGAAGTTCTCGATCAGAATATCCGAACGCGCCGCCAGCTTGCGGATGATGCGCTTGCCGTCATCGCTCTCGAAATCCGCTTCGATCGAACGCTTGCCGCGGTTGGCGGCGTGAAAATACGCCGAGCCAATGTGCTTGCCGTCGGCGCCTTCGACAAACGGCGGCCCCCAGCCGCGGGTATCGTCGCCGGTTCCCTGACGCTCGACTTTGATCACGTCGGCGCCCATGTCGGCCAGCATCTGCCCCGCCCAAGGCCCTGCCAGAATGCGAGCAAGCTCAAGGACGCGGACACCCGCTAACGGCTTTGGCATAGAATATTAGTCCTCTTGCGATGTTAACCGGGGCGTCGCGTAGCCAAATACTCCTTCGGCTCTGTGGCTTACCGTCAGGATTTTGTCTATACCTCGTGGTCAAGGCGGGGGCGACACCCGTGAGGATTCAGCGCCACATCTAGGGAGAGAAAAATGAACATCAGTCGACGCAATATTATTGCCAGCGGCTTGGCCATGCCGGCCGTGATCGCGGCGTCGCGGCTCGGTTTTGCCGCGCAAACCCTGAAGATTTCCCACCAGTTCCCCGGCGGTACACTTGAGCAGGGCGACTTCCGCGACCGGCTGTGCCGGCAGTTTGCCGCTGAATTGGCAAAGCGCACCGGCGGTGCGCTCGATGCCCAAGTCTATCCGAACTCGTCGTTGATGAAGACCGTTGCTCAGTTTTCAGCTGTCCGTAAGGGCGCGCTCGATTTGAGCCTCTATCCGATCTCCTACGCTGGCGGTGAATTCGCCGAACTCAATATCGGATTGATGCCGGGCCTGGTCAGTTCTTACAAGCAAGGCGCAGCCTGGAAGACCTCGGCGGTCGGGAAGAAATTCTCCGATTTCCTGGCCGAAAAAGGCGTGATCATTGTTTCCTGGGTCTGGCAGGCGGGCGGCGTGGCGAGCCGCTCCGCCTCGATTGTCAATCCGGAAGACGTCAAGGGACTGAAAGTTCGTGGCGGCAGCCGCGAGATGGACATGGTGCTGCAGGCGGCCGGCGCCACCACACTGTCGATTCCTTCAAACGAAGCTTATGCCGCCATGCAGACCGGCGCCTGCGACGCGGTTATCACGTCGTCGACAAGTCTCATATCGTTCCGTCTCGAAGAGATTTCGAAGACGCTGACAACCGGGCGCGGCAAATCGTACTGGTTCATGCTCGAGCCCTTGATCATGTCCAAGCAGATCTTCGACGCGCTTTCCAAAGACCAACAGGACGCGATCATGAAGCTCGGTGTCGAACTGGAGAAGTTCGGCATGACCGAAGCCATGTCGGATGACAAAACCGTAGCCGATGTCTACGCCAAGAAAGGTGCCAAAGTTCTCGATCTCGACGAAAAGATCGTCGACAAATGGCGAACCATTGCTCGCGACACCGCGTGGAAGGACTACGCTCAGAAGACGCCGCTCTCGGCCGAGTTGCTGAAACTTGCCGAAGGCATCCAGATCTCCTGACGTCCTGACGGAAAGCTGAAATGGCACACGGACTCGACGACGTCGGGCCCGCGACAAAGGCGGTGTCCAGTGCGGACACCGCCGGTCCGGCGGGGCGCCTCCTAAACCTGATCAATTATTACATCGTGATCGTGTCTTCGGTGGCGCTGGTGGTTGCGGCCTTTGTGCTCACCTACAGCGTCATCACACGCTACTTCCTTCACCTGTCGACCGATTGGCAGGACGAGATGTCAGTGTTCCTGATCGTCGGTGCCGTGTTCTTGTCGGCGGCGGCGGTGCAGGCAAGGCGCGGCCATGTCGGCATAGAGGCCATCGTCGGTCTGCTGTCGCCGCGCGCGAACCATGTTCGCCAAATCCTGGTCGATATCGCGACCTTTATCTTCTGCGCCTATTTCTCGTGGAAGTCCGTTTTGCTGCTGCATGAAGCCATCGTGGAGGGCTTTCGTACCAGCTCGACTTGGCAGCCGCCGTTGTGGATTCCCTATTCGCTCATGACGGCGGGAATGATCCTCCTAAGTCTTCAATTGCTGCTCCAAATTGTCGTGCAGTTGCGCAATCGGAGTGCGGCATGAGCGTCCTGTCGATTGGACTGCTCTATGGCGCCGCCACGTTGCTGGTGATGTTCTCCGGCATGCCGATTGCGTTTGCGCTCGGCGCGGTGGCGACGGTTTTCATGGTCATGTTCATGCCATCGTCTTCGGTCGATACCATTACCCAGAACGTCTATGAAGAAATGGCATCGATCACGCTTCTGTCGATACCGTTGTTTATTCTAAAAGGTTCGGCGATCGGACGTTCACGCGCCGGGCAAGATCTCTACAGTGCGTTGCATGCGTGGCTGCATAAATTTCCAGGCGGTCTCGGTATCGCCAACGTATTCGCCTGTGCGTTGTTCGCGGCCATGGCGGGCTCTTCGCCGGCCACGTGCTCGGCGATCGGTTCGGCTGGCATCCCGCAAATGCGCAGTCATGGCTATTCCGGCGGGTTTGCCGCGGGCCTGATCGCAGCCGGCGGGACGCTGGGCATCCTGCTGCCGCCCTCGATCACTATGATTTTGTACGCGGTCGCCGCCGAACAGTCGCTCGGCCGGCTGTTTCTCGCCGCCATCGGGCCGGCGATGCTGCTGGTGTTCCTGTTCGCCGGTTACGCGATGTTCCGCTTCCAATATGAATTCAAGCGCGCCAAGGCGCACCTCGAAAAAACCGGAGAGACGTCGGAGCTCTTGCGGGTCGATACCATGTCCACGCGCGATAAATTCGCGCTGCTGCCGCGCGTATTGCCGTTTCTCATCTTGCTCACTGGCGTCATGATCGCACTCTATGGCGGGTTTGCGACGCCGTCGGAGACGGCCGGACTAGGCGCGGTGTTGGCGCTCGCACTCATCGCCATCATTTATCACGTGTGGTCGGCGCAAGATCTTGAACCGATCCTGGTATCGACGCTGCGCGAGTCCACCATGCTGATGCTGATCATCGGCATGTCACTGCTCTATTCCTATGTGATGAGCTACCTGCACATCAGCCAGTCGACGGCGGAGTGGATCGTATCCCTGCACCTGTCGCGCTGGGTTCTGCTGGCGACGATTTTGGGGATGGTCGTGGTGCTGGGCTTTTTCCTGCCGCCGGTTTCGATCATTCTGATGACGGCGCCGATCATTCTGCCGCCGTTGCGGGCAGCAGAATTTGACCTCATTTGGTTCGGCGTCATCATGACCATCGTCATGGAGATGGGGCTGATTCACCCGCCGGTTGGGCTTAATATCTTCGTCATCAAGAACATCGCGCCCGATATTCCGCTCAGCGACGTCATGTGGGGCGTAATACCTTTTGTTGGGCTCATGATCCTGGCGGTTGTCATATTGTGTTTTGCGCCCGGGATAGCCACTTGGTTCCCAGACCACATCATGGGTCTGGGAAAATGAGATGAACACCTCGTTTTTTGGCGAGCTTTTACA
>JAYTFS010000116.1:0-4390 GCA_043734185.1 Pseudolabrys sp.
TCGAACCTACGACCCGATGATTAAGAGTCATCTGCTCTACCAACTGAGCTATGCGCCCGGATCCAACCGGATATCCCGCAGGACGGCGTCGTTTAGCAAAGCGAGTCTGCCGTGTCCAGCAAACGCCGAAAGTTTTCCCGGAAGGAACTGGGCCACGCGATGCACCTCCCGGCAAGCAAAAAACCGCCGGAATCCGGCGGTTCTTTCGTTATGTGGCGATGTCGCAGCTACAGCCGCTGCGGACCATCGGGGCCACGGTCACGGCCTGGGCCGTGGTCGCGATCTGGACCGAAATCGCCGCCGGGCCCAAATCCGCGCTCGAAGCGATGTCCACCGCCATGCAGCCCGCCCATGCGCGTTAACATCGCAAGGCGCCGCTTCTGACCGTCGTCAAGACTCTTGTAGAGCGGATCGGCAGCATCGGCGATACGCTTCAGACTTGTCGCAGTCGCGGCCATGTTGTCCGCTCGCTCACACAACCGAGTGACCGGATCCCAACTCTTGTCGGGCGTTGCCTGATCCGGGCCGCGATTTTCCGCACCCTTCTGATCGCGCTCAGCGCGCCGCAACTCGCGCTCGCTGGCTCGGGCATTTGCGCGATCGATCCGCTGCCTGGTGAAATCGCGGACGGCAGCTTCGACCGGCGGCCACATCTTCTCCTGATCCGGCATCAACTGCAGGCCAGCATGCACGGCCGCAATTTTCGCATCGACGAACGCGGCACGATCCTGCGCGCTCATATGTGGACGATGATGGAAACGATGCTGCGCGTACACGGCAGTTGAACCGATGAGGGCAACGGCCGCAATTGCGGCAATAACGGATTTTCTCATAACTGACTCCTTCTTCGATCTGCGTCGAAGATGGCAGCCGTGCGAACGTTTTCAACTTAAGGTTTGGAAAGATCGGGCTGTCTTACAAAAATGTAACCTGACGCAAGATCAATGCGAATAAAGCATGCCGAGCTGACGCGGAAGCCATAGTGAAAGTTCCGGCACGAATGTCACAACGACCAGGAAGCCCAGCATCGTCAACAGCCACGGCCAAACCGCAATGGTGAGTTCCGTGATTCCCATTTTGGCGATGCCAGACGCGACATAAAGATTGAGACCGACCGGAGGGTGGCACATGCCAACCTCCATGTTCACCACCATCAGGATGCCGAGATGCACCGGATGAATGCCGAGCTTGACCGCGATGGGAAACAGAATCGGTGCGGTGATGAGGACGATCGAACTTGCTTCCATCACGTTGCCGGCAACGAGCAACAGGACGTTGACGAAGATCAGGAACGTGACCCAGTTGACGCCCTTCTCCAGCATCCATGCCGTTAATTGTTGCGGAATTTGTTCGCTGGTCATCAGGAACGAGAACAGTACGGCGTTGGTAATGATGTAGAGGATCATCGCGCTCATGCTGGCGGAGCCAAGCAGCACGCGTGGCACGTCGGCTAATGTCAGATCCTTGTAAACGAACACCGCGATGATAAACGCATAGACGGCGCTCATGGCGGCCGCTTCCGTCGGCGTGAACAGCCCTGCGTAGATGCCGCCCAGCACAATCACGATCAGCAGCAGACCCCAGATACACTCGCGAAATGCTTTTATGCGTAGCCCCCACGACGCGCGCGGCAGCCGCGGATAATCGAACTTCCAGGCGCGATAGACCGTGGTGAGACCCAGCAACGTCGCCAGCATCAGTCCGGGAATGACGCCCGCCATAAAGAGCTGCCCGACCGATGCAGATGTGACGCGCGCACCGTCGGGGCCGAGCGCGACGCTGCCGCCAGTTGCCACGGCGTAAATCACCATCACGATTGACGGCGGAATGAGAATTCCGAGCGCGCCCGATGTCGTGATGACGCCCGCGCCGAAGCGCTTGGGAAATCCTTGCGCCACCATCGCCGGCATCAAAATGGAGCCAATCGCAATCACGGTTGCCGGAGACGAGCCGGAGATTGCGGCAAACAACGCACAGGCCATGACGCCTGCGAGTCCAAGGCCGCCGTACCAGTGACCGACCATCGAGGTCGCGAAATTGATCATGCGCCTGGCGACGCCGCCGTGGGTCAGGAAATTTCCGGCGAGGATGAAAAACGGGATCGCCATGATCTCGAAATTCTCGATGCCAGTGAACAGCTTTAGTGCGACAGCCTCGATGGGTACGCTGGTCAGAAAGAACAGAAACGTCAGAACGGTAAGGCCGAGCGCGATCGAAATCGGCATGCCGGTCAGCATCAGCGCGATGAGAAGCGCGAAGATAATCGCGGTTGTCATCGCGCGCCCTCGGGTGTTGGGCCAATCGCGGTGTCGACATCAATCCCTTCAACGTGCGAGTGATCGTGATGCGGCAGATCGCCGGTGCGCCAATACGACCAAGCGACCTGCAGGAAGCGAAAGCACATCAGGTAAGAACCGAGCGGAATACAGAGATAGACGATCCAGCTCGGCAATTCGAGATCGGGCGATGTCTGGCTCGTTTGCGAAAGTCCGACGACAAATTTTGCGCCCATCGTGCCGATCACGCCCGTGAACAGCGCGCCGCACAGCAATCCGAACAAGATCGTCAATTTACGTATATTCGGTTTCAAAGCCAACACGAGCACGTCCACGCCGACGTGGATGCCAGTGCGAACGCCGTAGGCCGCGCCGAACTTCGCCATCCACACAAACATGTAGATGCAAAGCTCCTGCGCCCAAGAGAGGTGGATGCCGGCAAGAAATTTATAGGCCGCGAGCGCACCGGGAATTCCGCGATGATTGACCACAAAATCCGTCGTGTAGCGATGCGCGACCGCGATGAAAATCACGACCGTTGCGGCCGCGATCAGCGTCGCAATCAAAATCTCCTCGAGACGATCGAGGATGCGCAGAAATGGACGCAATGTTTCCCCCATTTAGTATCCGAGCGTCTTCGCGCCGTTTTGGATACCCACGTTGACCGGTCTCGACAAGACCGTCAAATTTTTCCCGAAAGCATTGACCCGGGCGAACTTGCCCGGGCCATCGCGATCATCGTGTTCAGACGATCAGTTTGTGCCACCCTTGGCGGCGGCCTGGAACTGAGCGATCAGGTCCTTACCGACGCGTGATGCCATATCATCGGTCACCGGCTGCAAAGCCTTCACCCATGCGTCCTTTTCCGCTGCCGTCAGCGTGTAGAACTCGGTCTTGCCAGCTTTCTTCATCGCTTCAAGGGCTTCGTCATTATCTTTCTGCGCGATACTGTTGGCGAACGCAGTTGTCTCATCCATTGCCTTGGTCAGCTGCGTGCGGATGTCCGCAGGCAATTCATCCCAAAACTTCTTGTTGGTGATGACCGCGTAGCCGATATAGCCATGATTCGCGACAGTGCAATTTTTTTGCACCTCATGCATTTTCTGCGTGTACATGTTCGACGGCGTATTTTCGGTGCCGTCAACAACGCCGGTTTGCAGTGCCTGGTAAACTTCCGAGAACGCCAGCACCTGCGGGATCGCGCCGAGCGCACGCATCTGCGCTTCGAGAACCTTCGATGACTGAATGCGCATCTTCAGGCCCTGGAAGTCTTCGGGTTTTTTCAGAGGCTTGTTGGCGCTCATCACCTTGAAGCCATTGTCCCAGTAACCGAGACCGGTAATTCCCTTCGCCTGAAGCTTGTCCAGCAATCCCTTGCCGACCGGCCCGGTGGTGACACGCGTCAACGCCGCTTTGTCCGGCAGAATGAAAGGAAGATCGAACACTTCGAATTCTTTCACGCCGAGCGGACCGAACTTGGCAAGCGACGGTGCAAGCATCTGCACAGCACCGAGCTGAAGCGCCTCGACCTCTTCCTTGTCCTTGTAGAGCTGCGAATTCGGATAGACTTCGACCTTCACCTTGCCGTTGGTGTATTTTTCGGCAAGTTCCTTGAACTTTTCAGCGCCCTGCCCCTTGGGCGTGTTCGGCGCAACCACGTGGCTGAACTTGATGACGATCGGCGACTGCGCGGAAGCTGGCCCCACAAGGGCGAGAGCCGCGATGGATGCCGCAGCAAGAATAATTCTTTTCATGGTTCCTCCGATGGCGGCCCGAGCGGGCATTGATGCCGCCGCTTGTGATTTCTGGCCAGACCGGACCATCGCAGGTAGCTTGGGTCAAGACCATTCGCCGTTCGCAGGGTCTATGATGCTGCAACGCAAAACGCGGTGCATCTTAAAGATGCACCGCGTTTCGGATCGGTTGCGACAATTGGAAGTGACTAATGACCGGCCGCAGCCTTGGGCACGCCGCCTGCCATGTCACGCTGCTTTTTCATCACGATCTTGTTGAGCGCGCTCAGATAGGCTTTCGCCGACGCCACAAGCGTATCGGGGTCCGATGCGCGCGCGGTGACCGAACGGCCATCTTGCGACAGGCGAACGGATACTTCG
>JAYTFS010000117.1:0-19348 GCA_043734185.1 Pseudolabrys sp.
CCGGCTGGATTCGAACCAGCGGCCCCCGACTTAGAAGGTCGGTGCTCTATCCAGCTGAGCTACGGGGTCGTCGGCCATCGGTTTACCCGCGCCGCGCCGCCGTGGAAAGGTGGCGGCAAGTTTTGATCGGCTCCGCCCAACGGCCGCCACGGCAGCCCGCGTTTTCGAGAATTCCCTAGATAAACAAATCGCTTACGGATGCTTTCTTGAGTAGTTAATCTAATTTCTGAGAACACGGGCGCACTGCGCTGGCCAAGCACATTGATAGGATCAAACCCGGGCCGCGAATTTCTATGGCGGGCGGCTTGGGTCTGCCTTGTCCTCGACACCATCAGGCTCTGAAATGATAGTGGATGGCGGTTACTGCTTCGGAGGGTTTCCCTGATGCTTACGTTCGTCCGCGCCGGCTTTGCCGCCGCGCTGCTTGTGCTTGCTGTTATCCCCGCCAGTTTCACTGCCTTTGCCGCCGACAAAGCCTTCCAAAGCAAGGATCTCGACGAAGCGGCGATCAAGCTCGAAGCCCAGATCAAGAGTGACGCCGGGTCCCTGACCAAGCAGGCCGCGGCCCTGCGCCGCGACGCCGACGCTGCCTTTCAAAAAAATGATTTCCGCACCGGAATGACTGTGCTCGGGCAGGTCGTCACGGCAGAGCCGGCCGACGCAGCAAGCTGGCTGCGGCTGTCGCGCGCGGTGCTTCAAATCAAGCCGCGTGACGACAAAGAACGTGCGCTCCTGCTCGATCGCACCTCGACCTCCGCCTATATCGCCTATCAGCGCGCCAGCGACCGCAACGTGGAAGCCGACAGCCTGACGGTGCTTGGCCGTTCGCTAGCTGACCGCAAGGAATGGCGGCCTGCGCTCGACGCTCTGCGCCTGTCGCTCGATTTGCGCGAGGCCGCCGATTTGCGCGGCCAATATGAGCGGCTGCGCGTCGAGCACGGCTTCCGGTTTCTCGATTACACTGTTGATACCGAATCCGTTTCGCCGCGCGCCTGCTTCCAGTTTTCGGAAAATCTGCCGGGCAAGCGAACCGATTTCTCGCCTTATGTGGCGGTCGCGGGCGTCGACCGGCCGGCGATATCTGCCAACGACCGACAGCTTTGCGTTGAAGGCCTCAAGCACGGCGAACGATACACGATCACGCTGCGCGCGGGCCTGCCATCCGTGGTGCGCGAGACCCTGGCGAAGTCGGCCGACTTCACCATTTTCGTGCGCGACCGCAAGCCGTTCGCGCGCTTTTCCGGCAAGGCCTATGTGCTGCCACGCACCGGTCAGCGCGGCATTCCCGTGCTCAGCGTCAATACCGGCGCGGTTAATCTCGTGCTTTATCGCGTCGGCGACCGCAATCTGATCGAGACCGTGCTGGGCTACGATTTCCAACGAAATCTAAGCCGCAATGAAGCCGAGCGCATTGGCAGCGAGCGCGGCGCCAAAGTGTGGAGCGGCGAGCTTGTCGTCGAACAGAAGCTCAATACCGAGGTCATGACCGCGTTACCGGTCGAGCAGGCGCTGAAGGATCTAGGTCCCGGCGTCTACGCCATCACCGCGGAGCCTAAAGGCGTCATCACCGACGACTACGTTCAACTCGCGACCCAATGGTTCATCGTCTCGGACCTGGGTCTGACCGCCTATAGCGGTCAGGACGGCATCGACGTCTTCGTTCATTCGCTCGCGAGCGCCGAGGCGCGCGGCTACATCGGCGCCCGGCTGATCGCCCGTAACAATGAAGTGCTGGCGACCAAGACGACCGACCGCTACGGCTTTGTGCATTTTGATGCTGGTCTGGCGCGCGGCGAAGGCGGTCTCAGCCCTGCGGCAATTGTCGTTGGCGACAAGGCCGACTACGCATTCTTGAGTCTGAAGTCGCCGGCTTTCGATCTGTCGGATCGCGGCGTTTCCGGTCGGCAGGTGCCGACGGGCCTCGATGCCTTTGTCTATACCGAGCGCGGTGTCTATCGCACTGGCGAATCTGTTGCGGTGACCGCGTTACTGCGCGACGCGCGCGGCTCCGCCGCTCTGTCAGTCCCGGTCACGCTCGTCGTTGAGCGGCCGGACGGCGTTGAATATCGCCGCGCCGTTATCGGCGATCAGGGCCTTGGCGGACGCAGCCTGAACGTGCCGATTGTCTCTACCTCGTCGACCGGTACTTGGCGCGTGCGTGCCTACACTGATCCCAAGCGCCCGCCGATCGGCGAAACCACGTTCATGGTCGAGGACTATGTCGCCGACCGTGTCGAGTTCGATCTCACGTCGGCGGCGGCCAGCTTGCCGCGTAACGGGTCGGCGCAAGTGAACCTGGATGGGCGTTTTCTCTATGGTGCGCCGGCATCCAATCTAGACCTCACAGGCACGGTGACGATTATCGCGGCGAAAGAGCGGTCGGGCTTTGCCGGCTATGCGTTCGGGCCGTTCGACGATGACGTGTCGGCGGTCCGCCAGGACCTCGACGATCTGCCAAACACGGACGCCGCCGGTAAGGCGAGCTTTCCGGTGAAGCTCGACAAGATTCCGGCGACATCGCGACCGCTTGAAGCAAACATCACCGTGAGCATGGCGGAGTCCGGCGGACGCGCGGTCGAGCGGAAACTTACGCTTCCCATCGCAGCCGATGCGCCGGCCATCGGCGTCAAGCCGGCATTCTCCGGCCGCTCGCTCGCCGACGGCGCCAACGCCGATTTCGACGTGGTGATGGTATCGGCCGATGGCAAGACAATGGCGCAGATCGGCATGCGCTACGAACTGCTCCGGGTCGAGACCAGTTATCAATGGTACCGGCACAACAACCAGTGGGATTTCGAGCCGATCAAGCGCACCGAGCGTGTCGCCAACGGCACGATCGATGTCGCCGCCGGCAAACCGGCGCGGCTGTCGCTGCCGGTGAAATGGGGCCGCTATCGCCTGGAAGTGTCGACGCAGGAGCCGAATGGCACGATCACGTCGATGTCCTTCGATGCAGGCTTTTACGCGGAAGCGAATGCCGACACGCCCGATCTTCTCGAAGTTGCGCTCGACAAGACCGATTACAAGTCCGGCGACAGCATGAATGTCGCGATGACGGCGGCGACTGCTGGCCGCCTTACCATCAACGTGTTCACCGACCGCATGGTCGCCAGCCAATCGCAGGACGTCAAAGCCGGCACGGCGCAGATTAAATTGAGCGTCGGCAAGGACTGGGGCACCGGCGCTTATCTGGTTGTCACCTTGCGGCGTCCGCTCGATGCGGCTGCGCAACGCATGCCGGGGCGCGCCATCGGCGTGCAGTGGTTCTCGATCGACCGCACGGCGCACACGCTGGCGCTCAATATGAAACTGCCGGCGACGATGCGGCCGAATTCCACGCTCAGCATCCCGGTGCGCGTGACCGGGCTTGCCTCGGGCGAGGAAGCCCGCATCGTGGTCGCCGCCGTCGATGTCGGCATTCTCAACCTCACTAATTACAAGCCGCCGGCGCCCGACGATTATTATCTCGGCCAGCGCCGGCTCACGGCGGAAGTGCGCGATCTTTACGGCCAGCTGATCGACGGCATGCAAGGCGCGCGCGGGCAAATCCGCAGCGGCGGCGATGCCGCGGGCGGAGAGTTGTCCGGCTCGCCGCCGACACAGGCGCCGCTGGCGCTTTATTCCGGCATCGTGACGGTCGGTGCCGACGGCACCGCGAACGTGCAGTTCGACATCCCGACCTTCGCCGGCAGCGTGCGCGTGATGGCGGTGGCCTGGAGCAAGGAAAAGGTCGGCAAGGCGTCGGGTGACGTGATCGTGCGCGATTCCGTCGTGCTGACCGCAACATTGCCGCGTTTCCTGCGCACTGGCGATCAAGGCGCAGTGCAGCTTGAACTCGACAACGTAGAAGGTGCGGCCGGCGACTACAGCATTGCCGCGAGTGCCGACGGTGCGTTGAAACTCGAAGGCAACAAGCCGCAAGCCCTCAAGCTTGCCGCCAAGCAGCGCGACCGCATTTCGCTGCCGGTTTCCGCCGCTGGTTCGGGCACCAGCACGATTAAAGTGAGCGTGAACGGACCGAACGGATTTGCCCATGAGCGCAGCTACACGCTCGATGTGCGGCCGGCGAGCCAAATTCTTACGCGCCGGACCGTGCGCGCGCTTGCCAAGGGCGAGACGCTCACATTGTCGAACGATCTGTTCGCCGACTTCGTGCCTGGCACAGGTCGCGCAGGATTGTCGGTTGCGGTTTCGACGTCCCTCGATGCCGCAACGCTGTTGAACGCGCTCGACCGCTACCCGTTCGGTTGTTCCGAACAGATCACCAGCCGTGCGGTGGCGATGCTTTACGTTAACGAGCTGGCCGCGCAAGCCAAGCTCACGCCCGACGGCGAGATCGATCAGCGCATCAAGGACGCCATCCCGCGCTTGCTGGCGCGACAAGGCTCCAATGGATCGTTCGGCCTGTGGTCGGTTGGCGGCGATGATGCGTGGCTCGATGCCTACGTCACCGATTTCCTCACGCGCGCGCGCGAGCGCGGCTTCGAGGTACCGGTGAACGCGTTCACGTTGGCTATCGACCGGCTGCGCAACTATGTTTCGTCGTCGCCGGAGCCGGGCAAGACTGGCGGACGCGAACTCGCCTATGCGCTCTATGTGCTGGCGCGCAACGGAGCGGCACCGGTCGGCGACCTGCGTTACATCGCCGATGTGAAGCTGGCCGATGTCGTGACCCCGATCGGCAAGGCGCAAATCGCAGCCGCGCTCGGCATGCTCGGCGACAAGGAACGCTCCGATCGCGTTTATCTCGCCGCGCTCGATGCGATTGCGCCACAGCCCAAGCTCGAACTCGGCCGCGCGGATTTCGGCTCGGCCTTGCGCGATTCCGCGGCGCTGGTGACGCTCGCCTCGGAAGGGCGTGCGCCGCAGAAAACCATCGACGACGCGATTGCCCGTATCGATAGCGCGCGCACGTTGTCGACGGCGACATCGACGCAGGAGGAAGCATGGCTGGTGCTGGCCGCACGCTCGCTAGCCAAGCAGCTCAGCGCCATCTCGCTGAATGTTGCAGGCGAGGCGCGGCAAGGGGCTTATTATCGTAGCCTGCGTGCCGATCAACTCGCAACACCGCTTGCGGTGACCAATGCCGGCGAAGGCAACGTGCAGGCCGTGGTTTCAGTCAGCGGCGCGCCGATCACGCCGGAACCCGCGGCCGAGCGCGGCTTCAAGATCGAGCGCGGTTACTACACGCTCGATGGCGAACCTTCCGATCCGGCCAAGGCCAAGCAGAACCAGCGCTTCGCGGTGGTACTGAAGATGACCGAGCCGCAACCGCAGTTCGGCCGCATCATCGTCGCCGATTATCTCCCAGCCGGCTTCGAGATCGATAACCCGCGGCTGGTCTCGTCGGGCGAAACGGGGACCTTGGCGTGGATCGCAGATGGCGCCGAGCCGGTAAATTCGGAATTCCGCGATGATCGTTTCACTGCGGCCTTCGATCGCAACAAGGACTCATCGCCGGTGTTCACGGTGGCTTATGTCGTTCGGGCGGTGTCGCCCGGCCGCTATGTGCTGCCGCAGGCCATCGTCGAGGATATGTATCGTCCCGATCGTTTCGGACGAACCGCGACCGGCGCCATCGAGATCATGGCGGCCGCAAAATGAAACGCTGGGCGCTCATTCTTGCAGGCGGTGCGGCGTTGGCCGCGCTTGGCGCTGGCGGCTGGGTATATTCACTTGGAACTACGCCGCTCGGCCACCATCTCGACACATCGCATATTGTTCTCGATCGCGAGGGGCGGCTATTGCGTGCCTATGCCACGGGCGAGGGGCGGTGGCGTCTGCCAGCGTCAGAGAAGGATGTCGATCCTCGATTCCTAAAACTTCTGTTCGCCTATGAGGACAAACGTTTCCGGTCGCATCCCGGCGTTGATCCCGCCGCACTTGCGCGGGCGGCTTGGCAGTTTTCGACAAGCGGCCACATCGTCTCCGGCGGTTCCACCATCACCATGCAGGTAGCGCGGCTGCTGGAGCCGCGCGAGCATCGCAGCCTTGCCGCCAAATTGCGTCAGATCGTGCGCGCCGTCGAACTCGAAGCCGCGCTCAGCAAGGACGATGTCCTTTCGCTCTATCTGACGCTGGCGCCGTATGGCGGCAACCTCGAAGGCATCCGCGCGGCGTCGCTGGCCTATTTCGGCAAGGAGCCGTGGCGGCTGTCCTTGGGCGAAGCGGCGCTGTTGGTGGCCTTGCCGCAGTCGCCGGAATTGCGCCGGCCCGATCGTTTTGCCGGTAGCGCACGCGCGGCGCGCGACCGCGTACTCGATCGCGCGGCGCTCGCGGGCGCGGTGCCGCAGGATGAAATCGCGCGCGCGAAATCGGAAACTGTGCCGAATGCACGAAAGGTTCTGCCCGTGCTGGCGCCGCACGCAGCTGACCAGATCGTCGCAGCGGAGCCGTCGCGCCATATTCACCGGCTGACCATCGACGCGGCCTTGCAAAAGACGTTGGAAGATCTCGCGCGCGAGCGCGCACATGCGCTAGGGCCAGATATTTCCATCGCAATTATGGCGGTTGATAATGCGACCGGGGAGGTGAGGGCGCGTGTCGCTTCCGCCGATTATTTCGATGTGCGCCGGGCTGGTCAGGTGGACATGACGGCCGCGTTGCGTTCGCCCGGTTCGACTTTGAAACCCTTCATCTACGGCCTCGGTTTCGAGGACGGCTTGCTGCATCCAGAAACGCTGATCGAGGACCGGCCGGCGCGTTACGGAAATTACACACCCGAGAATTTCGACTTGTCGTTTCAGGGCACGGTCACCGTGCGCCGCGCGCTGCAATTGTCGCTCAACGTTCCCGCCATTGCTGTGCTTGGCAAGGTTGGCGTTAGCCGCTTGAGCGCAAGACTTGGCGACGCCGGCGCGGCCTTGGTGTTGCCGAAAGGCGAAGCGCCGGGTCTTGCTATGGGTCTGGGTGGCGTCGGCGTCAGACTGTCGGATCTGGTGATGCTCTATAGCGGATTGGCGCGGCAGGGCTCGGTTACACCTTTAATCGAACGCTACGGCGGGCAGGCTACGGCTTCGCGCCGGCTGCTCGAGCCTGTGGCCGCATGGTATGTCGGAAATATTCTGATCGGCGCGCCGCCGCCGGACAATGCGCCGCACGGCCGCATCGCGTTCAAGACCGGCACGTCTTACGGATTTCGCGACGCCTGGGCCATTGGCTTCGATGGCCACATGACGGTCGGCGTCTGGGTCGGACGACCGGACGGCGCGCCGGTGCCGGGCCTGGTTGGCCGCTCCGCCGCGGCGCCAATTTTGTTCGATGCCTTCGCACGTTCCGGTCTGGCGCCAATGCAGCTCGCGCGTGCGCCGAAAGGCGCGGTGTTTGCCACTACCAACAAGCTGCCGCCGCCGCTGCAACGGTTTACAAGCGCGAACGGGCCGAGCGAAGCGTTGCCACCGCCGCGCATCATGTATCCACCTGACGGTGCCAACATTGAAATCGCCAATGGGCAAATTGGCGAATCGGTCGCGCTTAAGATTGCCGGTGGACTTTCACCGCTGACTGTCATGGTCAACGGCGTCCCGCTTGTCCCGCAAGGCGGTAGCCGAACGTTGTTTTTCCAGCCCGATGGACCGGGTTTTGTCCGGTTGACGGTGATGGACGCCCGCGGCGCTGCCGACAGCGTCATGGTTCGTGTTCAATAACCAACACGAAAATATGACAGACCCTGAATATGACAGACTTACCCCGGGGCACTATTGTACGTCCCGGCCGAGGACTTAATCCTGCTTCAACCATAGACCGATGAACACGATCGCTAACGATGTGCGTCAATCGGTGGGCCCTGCGCGGGGCCTTTCTGCCGTGCTGGATTTTGCCGCGGCCTCACATGGCCGCGCGGCCGCGCTTCTCATTGTTTTTTCACTGCTCGCCTTCATTCCGGGTTTTTTCCAGATCCCACCCGTCGACCGTGACGAGGCGCGCTTTGCTCAGGCAACCCAGCAGATGGTGGCGAGCGGCGAATATTTCGATATCCGATTTCAAGACGACGCCCGTTACAAAAAACCATTCGGAATTTATTGGCTGCAAGCCGCGGCGATGAGAACCGGCGAGTCGCTCGGCGTGCCGAATGCGCGCACCACCATTTGGCTCTACCGTTTGCCCTCGCTGTTCGGCGCGATCGGAGCGGTCCTGCTGACCTATTGGGCCGCGCTCGCTTTTGTCACGCGCCGTGCCGCGTTGCTGGCTGCGCTCATGACCGCAAGTTCCATCCTGCTTGGCGTCGAGGCGCGGCTGGCCAAGACCGACGCTATGCTTCTATCAACTTGCATTGCGGCCATGGGCGCGATGGCGCGCATTTATTTGTCGAGCCGGCGCACTCCCGACGCCGCCACCGGCTGGGTCATGCCGGCAATTCTGTGGACCGCGCTCGCAGGCGGTGTGTTGCTCAAGGGGCCTTTGGTTTTGCTGTTCGTCGCGCTAACGGCGCTGACGCTGTCCATTGCTGATCGCTCGGTCCGTTGGCTGTGGTTGCTGCGCCCAATTGCCGGAAGCGCCTGGCTGATCTTGCTGACGCTTCCCTGGCTTCTCGCGCTCGTAAGCAAAACGGGCGGCGACACGTTCGTTGTAAGGTCGGTTGGGGATGACATGCTGGCCAAAATCTTCACCGGACAAGGGTCTCATGGCGCGCCGCCCGGATCATACTTTCTGCTGTTCTGGGTGACGTTCTGGCCGGCCTCAATGCTGGCCGGTCTTGCCGCGCCGATGGTATGGAAGGCACGGCGCGAACCCGGTGCACAATTCCTGCTGGCTTGGCTAGTCCCATCCTGGGCCCTTTTTGAATTGGTCGTTACCAAGTTGCCGCACTATGTCCTGCCGCTCTATCCGGCGATTGCCATTTTGCTCGCCGGAATCTTGGAACGGGGCAGTCTTTCCCAGACGCGCTGGCTCGTGCGCGGCACCGCCGGCTGGTTCTTGCTTCCGGTCGCGGTCGCCATCGCAATAGGCGCTGGTTTTATTTCGATCGGTCAAGATCTCGGATTGGTCGCCTGGCCGTTCGCGACGGCGGCCATGATCTTTGGCCTGTTTGCCTGGTGGCTTTATGACGTGGATGGCGCCGAGCGTTCCTTGTTGCGCGGCATGATAGCGTCGCTACTTCTCGCCTTTTGCGTCTATGCGCTGACATTTCCTTCACTGCCGGCATTATTTCCAAGCACGATGGTTGCCGATGAAGTGCGCGCAAGCGGTTGCGAACAACCGGAAGTCGCGGCCACTTTCGTTTACCAGGAGCCGAGCCTCATTTTTCTGCTAGGAACCGGTACGCGATTCACCGATGGCACAGGCGCGGCGTTGTTTCTCGGACAAGGGTTATGCCGTTTCGCGTTGATCGATGCCCGTAGCGGAGGGAGTTTTGTGCAACGCGCGAATTCAATCGGATTGCGCTACACACTCGCCGGACGCATCGAGGGATATAACATTAGCAAGGGGCGGCCCGTATCCATGATCTTGTTCCGATCTATGGCAGAGCCATGACGGTAGCCAACGGACTCAAGGCGGGTATCGGCAGCGCAGCGGTTTCCGGACTGCGGCGATGGGCTGGAAATATTGTTCGAAGTCTCGCGATTCTCGTGCGGACTACTCGTTCTCATCCGCGTCAGCCGTGGTTGCCTGTGCCGCAAAAGCTTGCGATGGCCGCGGCGGCAATCATCGTTGTGTTCGCGCTTGGGCTGGTCTTTATCGATGCGGCCGCGATTAGCGCGGCAAGGGAACTTCCGCACTGGCTGAACGCGTCATTTAACTGGTTCACCGATTTCGGCAAATCGGGTTGGTTTCTTTGGCCTTTGGGAATTCTGTTTTTGGCGCTCGCCGCGGTGCCACAAAGATTCACGCGCATGTCGCAACGCGTTGTAGCGGCCGTGATGGTTCGGGTGGGATTTCTGTTCGTCGCGATCGCCGTGCCTGGCCTGTTCGTAAACTCCGTGAAGCAAATCATCGGACGCGCGCGCCCGTTCGTCTCCGGCATTGCCGACCCCTATGTGTTTAAACCGTTCACCTTGGGTGCCGCCTATGCCAGCCTGCCTTCCGGCCATGCCGCCACGGCGTTTTCGGTTCTTGTGGCCTTTGGGATATTGTGGCCGAAGGCGCGCATCGTTCTGTTGATCTACGCGCTGTTGATCGCGGCGAGCCGGGTTGTGATAACGGCCCATCATCCGACGGACGTTTTTGTCGGCGCTCTGGTCGGCATTTTTGGCGCGTTGCTGGTGCGCCGCCATTTCGCGCTGCGCGGACTTGGATTTTCCATCGGGCCTGACGGCACGGTTCTGCAAAAGCCCGGTCCGTCGCTCAAGCGGATCAAATCGGTCGCGCGCCAATTGTTGTCTTAATAGGAAGCGGTGCCTGCGGTCTGGAAATAGGCAATTCGTCATCCGATGCGGCGGCGGTTTAACTATTTTGCGGCGGCGAACGCTTTGAAACCGTTTTCGAGATCCGCAATCAAATCGTCAGGATCTTCCAGGCCGATATGAAAGCGGAGCGTCGGCCCGCCCGGCACCCAGGGCGTCGCGGTGCGATATTCGGCGCAGTCGAACAGGATCACCAGACTTTCAAAACCGCCCCATGAATAGCCCATGCCGAACAGCGCAAGCTCGTTCATGAAGGCGTAAACGGATTTTTCGCTCGCAGGTTTGAGCACAACGCTGAAAAGCCCGCACGCGCCGGAAAAATCCCGCCGCCAGATTTTGTGGCCTGGATCGGTCTCAAACGCCGGATGCAGCACGCGCGCAACCTCCGGCCGGCCGCTGAGCCAGCGCGCGACACGCATGCCGGATTCGTTGTGGCGCGCCAGCCGTACACCCATCGTGCGCAAGCCGCGCAGGGCGAGGTAAATATCGTCGGGGCCAACGCACAGGCCCATCATGTTCATGGTGTTCTTGAGCGCGGGCAGTGTGGCCGCGTTGGCCGATACGCAACCAAACATAATGTCGGAATGGCCACCGATATATTTGGTGCCGGCCTGGATCGACAGATCGACGCCTTTTTCGAAGGCGCGGAAATAAAGCGGCGTTGCCCAGGTATTGTCCATCAGGACGATCGCGCCCTTGTCATGGGCGACTTTGGCGATGGCCGGAATATCCTGCATCTCGAAGCTTTGCGAGCCGGGCGCTTCGACGAATACGGCGCGCGTGTTCGTCTTGAACAGTTTTGCGATATCTGCGCCGATGAGCGGATCATAATAAGTGGTCTCGACCCCCATGCGTTTAAAAACGCTGTCGCAAAAGTTGCGGGTCGGCCGATAAACGCTGTCGGTCACCAGAATATGGTCGCCCGAACTGGCAACAGCGAACAGAGCGGTCGAAATCGCGGCTAGCCCCGATGGCAGTAACGCGACACCGGCGCACCCCGGGCCCTCAAGTTCCATCAGCGCGTTTTCCAGCGCTTCCGATGTGGGGGTGCCGCGGCGGCCATATTGATAACGGGCGCGGTGGGCGACCTGATCCTCGGCGGTCGGGTAGAGCACGGTCGACGCGTGATAGACCGGCGGATTGACGAAGCCATGGTAGGCCTTCGGCTCGCGGCCGGCATTGACCAGCGTGGTATCAGGCTTAAGCGGTTTTTTCGGCGGCTTCGCCATGAGGCTTTCAGGGGTCCGATCGGTTGGCACGCATATACGTCCGCCAGGGCCGCAAGCGTCAACCCCTTGACCTCACAGGCTGACCGGTCTGTGATACGAAAAGTCGAAGGGGCTCGGGGATGTAGGCCGGATGTTCTGGCCGATCCACGAGGGGCGTCGCATCCCAATATGCGTTGAAGAGGCCGCCAAATGAATCGAATGATCAGCATTGTCGCGCTCGCCGTCGTTTTCGCCGCGCAGGGCGCATCCGCGCAGACTCTCAAGGCCGTGAAAGACCGGGGTCAGCTCAATTGCGGCTCCAACGGTACGCTGGCCGGTTTCGGCCTGCCGGACGCGCAAGGGAAATGGACCGGCTTGGATGTCGATTTCTGCCGAGCCGTCGCCGCCGCCATCTTCAATGACGCCAGCAAGGTCAAATTCGTGCCGTTGACGACGAAGGATCGCTTCACCGCGCTACAGTCCGGTGAAATCGACGTGCTCGCGCGTAACACGACCTGGACCAGTTCGCGCGACAGTTCGCTCGGCCTCAATTTTATTGGCGTCGATTACTACGACGGCCAGGGCTTCATCGTGCGCAAGGCGCTCAAGGTGAATTCGGCGTTGGAGCTCAACGGGGCGTCAATTTGCGTGCAACAGGGCACCACCACCGAACTCAATCTGGCGGACTACTTCCGCGCTCACAATATGCAATTGAAGACCGTGACCTTCGCGACCGCGAACGAAGCGGTAAAGGCATATGACGCCGGACGCTGCGATTCCTATACCACCGACGCTTCGGCTCTCTATGGCGAGCGGTTGCGACTCGCCAATGCGACCGATCACATCGTGCTGCCAGAAATCATCTCCAAGGAGCCGCTTGGACCGGTCGTTCGCCACGGCGACGATCAGTGGTTCGATATCGTCAAGTGGACGCTCTACGCGATGATCAATGCCGAAGAGATGAATATCACATCGAAGAACATCGATGAAATGGTGAAGTCGGTAAATCCCGACATCAAGCGTTTCGTCGGTACCGATGGCAACTACGGCGAGCAACTCGGCCTCACCAAGGAGTGGGCGGTCAACATCATCAAGCTGGTCGGCAATTATGGCGAAGTATTCGAGGCCAATGTCGGACAGGGCTCGCCGCTCAAGATCGAGCGTGGCCTGAATAAACTGTGGAGCAAAGGCGGCATTCAATACGCGCCGCCGATCCGCTGAAGGCGCCCGTAAGGGCAGGCGAGGGGTAAATGTCAGTTGAGCTTCCGGCGGGGATACCCCCCGTGCGGGTTGCGTTCTACAACGATCCCAAGGTTCGCAGCATTGCCTATCAGGTCGCGCTTTGCGCGATCGTTGGATTTCTCGTCTACTCGGCAGCGAGCAATGCCATCGCAAATCTGGCGCGCGCGAAAATCGCGTCCGGATTTGGTTTTTGGTACAACACCGCCGGATTCGACATCAGCCAGACGCTGATTCAATACAGCGCTCAGGCGTCGACGTACGGTCGCGTCTTTTGGGTAGGGCTGCTCAACACGCTGCTGGTGGCTGGCCTCGGCATCGTCATCGCTACCGTTCTCGGCTTCATCATAGGCATCGCGCGGCTATCGAAAAACTGGCTGGTGTCGAAAGCCGCCACCGGTTACGTCGAGACCATCCGCAACATCCCGCTGCTGTTGCAACTGCTGTTTTGGTACAATGCCGTGCTCAAGGCACTACCTGAATTGCGCGACAGCATCAAAATACCGGGCGGAATTTTTCTCAACAATCGCGGCCTGTTCGTTCCTGAGCCGCTGTTCGCGCCGCAATTCAAATGGGTGGTGTTCGCCATCATCTTCGGCATTCTGGCCTCGATCGCTTTCTATATCTGGGCGCGCAAGCGCCAAGAGCAAACCGGCCAGCAGGCGCCGGTCTTTAAAGTGACGGCTGGGTTGATTATCGGACTGCCGCTGGTCGTGCTCGCGCTCGCTGGCTTCCCGCTGTCGTTCGGTTTCCCGATTGGCGGGCGTTTCAACATCACGGGCGGCATCGAGATTCTGCCGGAGTTCGCCGCGCTGCTGTTTGGCCTGTCGATCTACACGGCGGCGTTTATTGCCGAAGTCGTGCGCGCCGGCATTCTCGCCGTCTCGCGCGGCCAGACCGAAGCGGCCTATTCGCTTGGGCTGAAGCCGGGGCCCACTTTGCGCCTGGTCGTGGTGCCGCAGGCGATGCGCGTCATCATCCCGCCGCTCACCAGCCAATACCTGAACCTGACAAAAAACTCCTCGCTGGCGGTGGCAATTGGCTATCCGGACTTGGTGCAGGTGTTTACCGGCACGGTGTTGAACCAGACCGGACAGGCGGTGGAAGTGGTTGCCATCACCATGGCGGTCTATCTCGCGATCAGCCTGACGACGTCGCTGCTGATGAATTTCTACAACAGCCGCATCGCGCTGGTGGAACGGTGAGGGCCGCGCCATGACCATGTCGGAAGGCGACCTCGCGGTAGCCCAGATCAAGTTTGTGCGTGATGCTGCCATCGAGTCACAGCCGCCGCCTCTGGCGATGCGCGGCGCGGTCGGATGGCTGCGGGAAAACCTGGTGTCGACCAAGTTCAACGTCATCCTGACCATTCTGATCGCGCTGCTGCTGCTCTGGATCATTCCGGACCTGATCCGGTTTCTTTTTATCGATGCAGTATGGACTGGTGCGGACCGCGACGCCTGCCGCGAGGCCGTTCAGCATCGGCCCATCGGCGCTTGCTGGCCCTTTGTCTGGGAGCGCTGGCCTTATTTCGTCTACGGCTCGTATCCGCTTTCCGAGCGCTGGCGCGTCGATATCTTCTTCTTGATGCTGGCGGTCGGCGTGATCTGGATGCTGTGGCTTAACGCGCCGCGCCGCGACATCGGCGCGATCTATTTCTTCATCGTGCTGCCCGTCAGCGCCTTCATCCTGCTGACCGGTTGGCGGCTCATCGGCTTGATGCCGGTCGATACTGTGCTGTGGGGCGGCATCATGGTCACCATCGTTGTCGCCTGGGTCGGCATTGTGGTATCGCTGCCTCTCGGCATTGTGCTGGCGCTCGGTCGGCGCTCGCACATGCCCGCGATCAGATTGTTTTCTGTGATCTTCATCGAGTTCGTGCGCGGCGTGCCGCTGGTGACGGTTTTGTTCATGGCAAGTGTGATGCTGCCGCTATTCGTGCCGGAACATCTATCGCCCGATAAATTGCTGCGCGCCTTGGTCGGCATCGCGCTGTTCGCGTCGGCTTACATGGCGGAAGTCGTGCGGGCCGGATTGCAGGCGATGCCGAAAGGCCAGTTCGAAGGCGCAATGGCGGTGGGCCTGGGTTATTCGCAGATGATGCGGCTCATCATTCTGCCGCAGGCGCTCAAGATCACCATTCCGAACATCGTCAACACCTATATCGGCCTGTTCAAGGACACCACGCTGGTTTTCATCGTCGGCATCTTCGACTTCTTGCACACGGTTGAAATCTCGCGCATCGATCCGAAATGGGCGACGCCGGTCACTAGTGCTACCGGCTATGCTGTGGCGGCGATCTTCTATCTGATCTTCTGTTACGCCATGTCGCTCTATGCCCGCGCTACCGAAGCGCGCTTGTCAAAAGCTGACAAGCGTTAGTCCTTAAAAAAATCGAGGTCGTGTCATGAGCGCTGCACCCAATCTGAAGCCGGCCAAGCTCAACAGCGGCACGGCGGTGGAAATCGTCGGCATGAACAAGTGGTACGGCGATTTTCACGTGCTGCGCGACATCAACCTCAACGTAAAAGGTGGCGAGCGCATCGTGATCTGCGGGCCGTCCGGCTCCGGCAAGTCGACCATGATCCGCTGCATCAACCGTCTCGAAGAGCATCAGACGGGGCGTCTCATTGTCGACGGCGTGGAACTCACCAACGATCTCAAGAAAATCGATGAGGTTCGCCGCGACGTCGGCATGGTATTCCAGCACTTCAATCTGTTTCCGCATCTTACGGTGCTGGAAAATTGCACGCTGGCGCCGATCTGGGTACGCAAGATTCCCAAGAAAGACGCCGAAGAGATCGCCATGCACTATCTCACGCGGGTCAAAATTCCGAACCAGGCCAGCAAATATCCAGGCCAGCTATCCGGCGGACAGCAGCAGCGCGTAGCGATCGCGCGCGCCCTGTGCATGAGCCCGAAGATCATGCTGTTCGACGAGCCAACCTCGGCCCTCGACCCGGAAATGGTCAAGGAGGTGCTCGATACCATGGTGGGTCTGGCCGACGACGGCATGACTATGCTGGTGGTCACTCATGAAATGGGTTTTGCCCGTCAGGTCGCGGACCGCGTGATCTTCATGGACGCCGGGCAGATCGTCGAGATGAATGAGCCAAACGAATTCTTCACCCATCCGCAGCATGAGCGGACCAAGCTATTTCTCAGCCAGATTCTTCACTAGCACGTGTACTTATGGAATAGGCCGCATGTCGGCTTACGTCCGAAAGCCGACATTTATTCGATCACTTCGTCGGCAAGTGCGAGCACCGACCCCGACACGGCGAGGCCGAGAGTCTTCGCGGTCTTGAGATTTATCACCGGTTCCAGCTTGGTCGGCCGCACGACAGGAAGGTCGGCTTTCGCCCTTGAGGATGCGACCGGTATATACGTCGACCAGGTCCACGTTCTACCGCTCCAACGTTCCGCCGGCTTTCTTCCAGGCGTCGATGCCGCCTTCGACATGCAGCGTCGAGATCAGACCTGCGTCTTGCGCCGCTTGCACCGCCATGGCCGAGCGTTCGCCGAAGGCGCAATAGAAAACGATGCGCTTGTCGTCGGTGCGGGCGAGTTCGCGCAGCAGGCCGCCGACTTGGAGATTTTTCTGCAAGTCGACATAGGACGCATGCAGTGCACCCGGGATGCTGCCATGCTTGGTACGCTCACTGGTTTCGCGCAGATCGACAAAGGCAACGTCCGGGCGGTTCAGTTGTGCAATCGCTTTCACTGCATCCAGCGCCCAGCCGCGCCGCGCGATCTCTTGTTGCGCTAGGCCCACCTTCATGTTGGACGGCACCGCGACATCCATCATCTTCGGGTTTGGCAGGTTGAGGCTCGCCATCAGCGCGACGTATTCGTCGACCGATTTGATTTGCAGGCGAGGATTGTAGCGTTTTTCTTCTCCGATGGTGGAGACCGTGTCGCCTTTGTAGTCGTGCGCCGGAAATACCATGGTCGCATCCGGCAGGCGCAGCAGCTTGCCGAAAATCGAGTCATATTGCATGCGCGCGTCGCCGTTCTGGAAATCGGTGCGGCCAGTGCCACGGATCAGCAGCGTGTCGCCGGTGAACACGCGGTCGGCCATCAGGAAGCTGTAGGAATCGTCGGTGTGGCCTGGGGTGTAGAGCACGTCCATGCTCACGCCATCGATGGAGAGCTTGTCGCCCTCGGCAAGCCGCATCGACACCACGTCGGCCTTGGTGTTTTCGCCCATCACGGTGATGCAGTGCGTCCGGTCGCGCAATGCGCCAATGCCGGTGATGTGGTCGGCATGCATATGAGTATCGACCGCCTTGACCAGCTTGAGGTCGAGTTCGGCGATCAGTTGCAGATAGCGATCGACCTTTTCCAGCACCGGATCGATGATCATGGCTTCGCCGCCCGCGCGGCTGGCGAGCAAATAAGAATAAGTGCCGGATACGCTGTCGAAGAGTTGGCGAAAGATCATTGGAGCCCTGCGCGCGTGCCTCGACTCGTCATTTTATATGCAGCGGCCAGCCAGCGCCAATGCGCTAACCCTTCACGACCACCAGATCAGGCCGCGAGCCCCATTCCGCCCAGGAACCGTCATAGATGCGGCCCGGCTTTTTGCCGAGGGCGTCGAGGCCCAGCGTCAGAATGGCTGCGGTAACGCCGGAGCCGCAACTGGTGATCACCGGCTTGTCGACATCGACGCCGGCTTTCTTGAAAGCCTGTGCGATGCGATCGAGTGACACGAGGCGGCCGTTTTCGACAATCTCAGTGTAGGGGACATTGTACGCGCCAGGCATGTGGCCGGAGCGCAAGCCGGGGCGCGGCTCGGGATCGCGGCCGGCAAAGCGGCCGGCCGAGCGCGCATCGACCACCTGCACGCTCTTGTCGTTGAGCGCCATTTGCACGTCCGACATCATGGCGACCGCGCCGGTGTTCATGGTCGCGTTGAATTTACCCGCCGGGCGTTTGACTTCGCCCGCTTCGATCTTGCGGCCTTCGGCTTTCCAGGCCGGAAAGCCGCCATCGAGGATGAATACATTCTTGGCGCCGAAGATGCGGAACGTCCACCACACGCGCGGTGCCGAATTTAAGCCCACGCCGTCGTAGACAATGATGGTGTCTGCATCGCTGATGCCCAAGGCGGCGACGGCGTCGCCGAATTGAGTTGGCCCCGGCAGCATGTGCGGCAGATCGGTGGAGTCGTCGGCGATGGTTTCGACGTCGAAGAACACGGCGCCCGGAATATGGCCGGCGATATATTCGGCCTTGGCGTCGCGTTTCTGCGTTGGCAGATAGAACGAGCCGTCCACGACGGCGATCCCGGGCTTGCCAATTTGGCCAGCGAGCCAGTCGGTGGATTTGAGCCACTGACTGGAAGTATTTGGGCTCGCGGGATTGTCTGTCATGGCTTTCGGCTTTCAATGCGGTCGGTGTTAATGCGCACCATCACCCAATCGTTCCGTTGCGCAACGGCGTCAGACGAATGGCGGCTTGAAGTTCGATTTTCGCTCCAGCCATTCCGGCACCGGAAGCTTTTTCGAGCGCAGGAATTCCGGGTTGAAAAGTTTCGATTGGTAGCGCGAGCCGGAGTCGGCGAGCACCGTGACGATGGTGTGCCCGGGTCCGAGATCTTTGGCGAGCCGGATGGCGCCCGCGACATTGATGCCGGAAGAGCCGCCGAGGCAGAGTCCTTCTCGCAGAAGAAGATCGAAGAGGATCGCCATCGCCTCTTCGTCGGGCACGAGGTATGGCTTGTCTACCTTCACGTCTGCGATGATCTTGGTCACGCGGCCGAGCCCGATGCCCTCTGTGATCGACCCGCCTTCGGTCGCTTTTGCTTCGCCATGCTTGAAATAATTGTACATTCCGGCGCCGCGCGGATCGGCGAGGCCGATGATCATGTCTTTTTTCTTTTCGCGCAGGAATTTTGAAACTCCGGCAAGCGTGCCGCCGGTGCCGACCGCGCAAATGAATCCGTCAATCTTTCCATCGGTTTGCTCCCAGATTTCGGGACCGGTGGAAACGTAATGGGCCTTGCGATTGTCGAGATTATTCCATTGATCGGCGAATAGGACGCCGTCGCTCTCGTTCTTCTTGAGTTGCTCGGCCAGTCTTCTGCCGACGTGCTGATAGTTATTCTGGTTGCTATAGGGAACGGCCGGCACCTCGACAAGTTCAGCGCCGTAAAGCCGCAACGCGTCCTTTTTTTCCTGGCTCTGCGTGTCCGGCATGACGATCAGCGTGCGGTAGCCGCGCGCATTGGCCACCACCGCCAGCCCGATGCCGGTATTGCCCGCGGTTGCCTCCACCACCAGGCCGCCCGGGCGCAACTCGCCGCGCAACTCGGCTTCCAGGATCATTTGGCGGCCGGCGCGATCCTTGACGGAGCCGCCCGGATTCATGAACTCCGCCTTGCCCAGAATGGTGCAGCCGGTCGCCTCGGAAGCGCCCTTCAGCTTGATCAGCGGCGTGTGGCCGATGGTCTCAACAATGCCGTCACGTAATTTCATGCCCGGTTCCGAGGGTGAGCGAGGGGACAAAACGAGCCTATTGAAGGCCAGATGGTGCCACAAGACCGGGCAATTGCCG
>JAYTFS010000118.1:0-2106 GCA_043734185.1 Pseudolabrys sp.
AGTGATCCAGGCGGTGCCGGCGTTGGCGATGATCATCGGCACCTTGGCTTGCGTCACAACGGGTGCCAGCGCGATCGCCGACGGCGAGAACACGAAGCCAGCGAGGATATTTACCTTGTCGTTGGTAATGAGTTCGGTGGCGACGGTCTTGGCCACGGCGCCGGTCGGCGGGCCTTCGTCGCGCTTGATGATCTCAACCGTGTTCGGCGCGATATCCTTGGCGTGCAGCTTGACGTAGAGATCGAACGCCTTGTCGACCTGGTGACCGAGGTCGGCATTGGCTCCGCTGAACGGCAGCACGACGCCGATTTTGACGTTTTCGGCTTGGGCGGTTCCGCCCACTGTCACTGCCAAGGCGGTAAGTCCAAGCCACTTTGAAAATTTCATTGAATCCTCCCTACAGCTTTGAATTAGTTGGGTATCCCACTAATCGAGGGTCCGGTATTCCGGCCCATTCGTCCTAAAGTGGACTAATTTGCAGCCGCAGGTCAATCTGGAACGCGCGTGCAATAGCGCCCGCTGGCGGCCTTACGCCTGCATTTTGTACGTTAGCAGAGTCCGGGGTGGCTCAGGATGCGGATCAGGCGGCGCTTTTCGCGGCGATGGCCGCCACCGATGTCGCTGAAGTGACCTTTTCGTTATCCTTGCGCTCAAGGATCATCTCCAACGAGGCCACTTCGACCCGGTTGCGTCCGCGTTCCTTGGCATAATAGAGCGCCTGGTCGGCCTGCGCCAACAGCTCGGGCACGTCGAGCACCGGCTCGTCGGTATGAACAATGCCGATGCTCGCCGTCGAGCACACGGGACGTCCGTCGACATCCTGGGCCATCTGGGCAAACGTTTCGCGCATGCGTTCGGCGACCGCGACCGCTTTTTCACGGCTGGTGTCGTACAGAACCGCAGCGAATTCCTCGCCGCCGAGGCGGCCGATCAGATCGCTCGAGCGCACCGACTTGCGAGCGGCCTCACTGAATATTTCCAGCACATGATCGCCCAGCGCATGACCGAAGCGATCATTGATCGACTTGAAGTGGTCGAGATCGATCAGCAGCACGGCGGTCGGACGTGGATGGCTGCTGTGGCGTTTCGCCAGCAGTGCTGCGTCCTGTAGGAAAGCGCGGCGGTTGGCGATGCCGGTGAGCGGATCGACCATCGCCGCCGTGCGGTGACGCAATTCGGTGCGTTCTTTTGCCATTGCGAGCAGGATGAAGGCGATCGAAATCGTGAACAGGAGCGCTTCGAAGCTGAGCACGGTCAGCCACACGCTGCCGAACATATTGTTGGTCGGCGACCATGGCAGCAGCGCCACCAGCGGCGTGCGCAGCAAGAACAGCGCGCCATGCGCAAATAGCATGAAGATCGCCGGCCAGCGCGACACCAGAGGCTCGTTGCGGCCGCGCCAGAATTCGTAGGCCGTGAGCCATGTATAGGAGGTGATGATGCCAGAGGCGATCAGCGAGCGCGTATCGACCGCGTCCGCGAGCACCGGCAAACGGCAGACCAGCAGCCAGATGACGGCGCCGGTCACCAGGTAGACCGGTTCGACCGGACGGCCGTCGAAGACGCGCGCGCCCGTCCAGGTGATGGCAAAGGCGGTGAACAGCAAAGCGTTGGCGAGATCGATCGTGATAAGTTCGGGAGCGCTGCCGTACATGCCGAACAGCACGATCGAGCCGGCACGCACGAGATGCGCAAAGCCCCACCAGCAAACCGCGTGAATTTGCGTGTTCTGCGCCCAGGCAAATAGCAGCAGGAGCCCGAGGATGGCCTCCACATAGATCGTCACCATGAAGAGGGTGTTGACGTCGAGATTCATCACGCACTACCGCCCAATTGCAGTGAGACAAGGGCTTTTGGCGCCGAGTCCCCTCCCTCACGAATAGGCTCCGCGAGCAAATAAGTTGTGAATGTGCCTTATTACCGGCGGCCAATGCGCCGGTATGGTTTCGACGAAGTTTCCAAAACTACTGGCGATTGAACGGTACGGCCGATAAACGCGCACAAGACCGGCAATTGCCCGGTCTTGTGGCACCATCTGGCCTTCAATAGGCTCGTTTTGTCCCCTCGCTCACCCTCGGAACCGGGCATGAAATTACGTGACGGCAT
>JAYTFS010000119.1:0-16394 GCA_043734185.1 Pseudolabrys sp.
AGCGTGCTCGACGCCATGTTGACCACGCGGCCCCATTTGCGCGCCCGCATGCCGGGCACGAAAGCCGCGCTGACCAGAAACGTGCTGTCGAGATTGGTCGAAAGCACCTTGCGCCAGTCTGCGAAGTTCATTTCGGCGAAATCCTTCTGCGGGAAAATGCCGGCACAGTTCACCACGATGTCGACGTGGCCGAATTTGGCCAGTACCTCCTTGGCCATGGCGGCGACCGAACTCTCGGACGAGACGTCGCATTCCACTGCCAGCCCGGTGCGGCCGGCGGCTTCCACCAGCTTGACGGTCGCAGCACCCGACACGACATCGACCACCGCGACGTCCACACCATCCTCGGCCAGCCGTTGCGCGAAAGCCTGGCCTATGCCGTTGGCGCCACCGGTGATAACGGCGACTTTGTCCTTATGCCCCTTGGCCATGCGCCCTCCCTGATTTTCTTGATTGATCGCTTTTTTTATCCCGCCCATTCAGGGCCAGGACAAACTACATATGTATCGCGCGCTTGGCGACCGCCATCGCGGCTTCTTTCACCGCCTCCGGCAATGTCGGATGGGCGTGGCAGGTGCGCGCGATGTCCTCGGCCGAAGCGCCGAATTCCATCGCCAATGCAGCTTCCGCAATCATGTTGCCGGCGTCGGCGCAAATAAGTTGCACGCCGAGCACGCGGTCGTTTTTGGCGTCGGCAAGAATTTTGATAAAGCCGTCGGTGGTCTTGTTGACCTTGGCACGGCCATTGGCGGTCATGGGAAACTTGCCGACATTGTAAGCGACACCCGCCGCCTTCAATTCCTCTTCGCTTTTGCCGACAGTGGCAATTTCCGGATACGTGTAAACGACGTTGGGAATGGCGTCGTAATTCACGTGACCCGCTTGGCCTACCAGAATTTCCGCCACCGCCACGCCCTCGTCTTCTGCTTTGTGCGCCAGCATGGGGCCCGCAATCACGTCGCCAATCGCCCAGATGCCCGGCACGCTGGTCGCGTAGTAATGATCGACGGCAACGCGGCCGTGCTCGTCGAGCTTGACGCCTGCTTCTTTCAGGCCAAGCCCGTCGGTGTAAGGCACGCGTCCTGTAGACACGAGCACCACATCGGCCTCGATGGTTTCCGCCGCGCCGCCTTTTGCCGGCTCGATGGTCGCTTTCAGTTTTTTGCCGGAGGTGTCGACCTTGGTGACTTGGGACGACAATTTGAAAATCATGCCCTGTTTCTCGAACAGGCGCTGGGCCTGCTTGCGGACCTCGCCGTCCATGCCCGGCAACGGGCCATCGAGAAATTCGACCACTGTCACCTTCGAGCCAAGCCGGCGCCACACTGAGCCCAGCTCAAGACCGATAACGCCGCCGCCGATCACCAGCAGATTTTCCGGCACCTTGTCGAGCGCAAGCGCGCCGGTCGACGAGACCACGCGCTTCTCGTCGATCTCGATGCCCTTGAGCTTGGCAACGTCGGAGCCGGTGGCGATGACGATGGATTTGGTGTCGAGCGTCTGCGTCTTGCCGTCGGCGGCTTTGACTTCGACCTTGCCGGCGGCGGCGATACGGCCGGCGCCGATGAAGGTATCGATCTTGTTCTTCTTGAGAAGAAATTCGACGCCCTTGACGTTGCCATCGACGCCCTCGTCCTTGAACGCCATCATGGCTTTGAGGTCGAGCTTGGGTGTGGAAACTCCGATGCCCATTTTGCCAAAGCTATGCCCGGCTTCCTCGAACAGTTCGGAAGCGTGCAGCATAGCCTTGGACGGAATGCAGCCGACATTCAGGCAGGTGCCGCCGAAGGTGGCGCGCTTCTCGACCACGGCAGTTTTCAGGCCGAGCTGCGCCGCGCGAATGGCGCAGACATAGCCACCCGGACCGGTGCCGATGACGATGAGGTCGTAAGCCATACGCTCACAAATCCAGAACGATGCGCGCCGGGTCTTCGAGGTTTTCCTTCACCCGCACCAGAAAGGTGACCGCCTGCTGGCCGTCGACGATGCGGTGGTCGTAGGACAGCGCCAGATACATCATCGGACGAATCTCGACCTTGCCGGCGATCGCCACCGGCCGATCCTGGATCTTGTGCATGCCGAGAATGCCGGACTGCGGCGCGTTGAGGATCGGCGTCGACATCAGCGAACCGTAAACGCCGCCGTTCGAAATCGTGAAGGTGCCACCCTGCATGTCTTCGATCTTGAGTGCGCCATCGCGCGCGCGCTTGCCCAGTTCGGTGATCGACTTCTCGATGCCGGCGAGCGAGAGATGATCGGCATCGCGCACCACCGGCACCACCAGGCCCTTTTCGGTGCCGACGGCGACGCCGATGTGATAATAATTCTTGTAGACCATGTCGGTGCCGTCGATTTCTGCATTGACGGCCGGCACGTCCTTGAGCGCCTGGATGCAAGCGCGCACGAAAAAGCCCATGAAGCCGAGCTTCACGCCGTGCTTTTTTTCGAACAGCTCCTTGTAGTGATTGCGCAGGCCCATTACCGCGCTCATGTCGACCTCGTTGAAGGTCGTGAGCATGGCGGCGGTGTTCTGTGCGTCCTTGAGGCGGCGCGCGATGGTCTGGCGCAACCGCGTCATGTGCACGCGCTCTTCGCGGGAGGCATCGTCGGCGGGCGACGGCGCGCGCATCTGCACCGGCGCTGCAACCGGCGTCGGCGCCGCCGCACCGCGCTCGATTGCCGCCATCATGTCGCCTTTGGTGACCTGGCCGTGCTTGCCGGAGCCGTCGACCTTGGATGGGTCCATGCCGCTTTCGGCGGCCATTTTGCGCACCGAAGGCGGTGCGGGCATGTCGGATTTCGGCGGCTCGGCTTTGGGCGTCGGGCGCGGTTTGGGTTCTTCTTCCACCGCATTGATGGGCATTGGCGTGGCGGTCTTGATGTCGGGGCGTCCCAGAGCGGTGCCGGTAGCGGTACCCTTGGGCGTCGCACTGGCGCCGTCTTTGATCTGGCCGAGTATCGCGCCGACGCCGACAGTGGCGCCGTTCTTGGCCGCGATTTCACCGAGCACGCCGGAGGCAGGCGCCGGCACTTCTAACGTGACCTTGTCGGTCTCCAACTCGACCAGCGGCTCATCGACCGAGACCGCGTCACCCGGCTGCTTGAACCATTTTCCCACGGTCGCTTCGGTGACCGATTCACCGAGGGTGGGCACGCGGATGTCAGTCATCATTCAACCTTTTCAAATCACACTAACGCGGCACGCCGATCAACCCAGCGCTTCTTCGAGGAACTGCTTGAGCTGCGCCAGATGTTTCGACATCTGCCCGACCGCGGTCGAGGCCGACGCCGGACGCCCGGCATAACGCGAGGTTTTGTGCTTGGCGCCGATCTGATTGAGCACCCAATTGAGGAACACATCGACGAAGAACCACGCCCCCATGTTGCGCGGCTCTTCCTGGCACCACACCATCTCAGCGTGTTTGAAGCGCGACAGTTCGGCCACCAGCGCCTTGGACGGGAACGGAAACAGCTGCTCGATGCGCAACAGATAGATGTCGTTGATGCCGCGCTTTTCGCGCTCTTCGTAAAGGTCGTAATAAACCTTGCCGGTGCACATCACGACGCGGCGGATCTTGTCGTCGGCGACCAGCTTGATCTTCTCGTTCGGAAGCGATTGCGCGTCGTCCCACAACAGCCGGTGGAACGAGGTGTCGCCAGACATTTCATTAAGCCGCGACACCGCGCGTTTGTGACGCAGCAAGCTCTTGGGCGTCATCAAAATCAGCGGCTTGCGAATCTCGCGCTTCAACTGGCGGCGCAAGGCGTGGAAATAGTTCGCCGGGGTCGTGAGGTTAGCCACCTGAAGGTTGTCTTCCGCGCACATCTGCAGGAAGCGCTCGAGCCGCGCCGAAGAATGCTCCGGCCCCTGGCCTTCGTAGCCGTGCGGCAGCAGGCAGACCAGCCCGGACATGCGCAGCCATTTTCGTTCGCCGGACGAGATGAACTGGTCGAACACAACTTGCGCGCCATTGGCGAAGTCGCCGAACTGCGCTTCCCATAGCGTCAGCGCGTTCGGCTCAACGGTCGAATAACCGTATTCGTAGCCGAGCACGGCCTCTTCCGACAGACTTGAGTTGAGCACTTCGAAGCGCGCCTGGCCTTCGCCCAGATGATTGAGCGAGGTGTGGCGTTCTTCCGTATCCTGGTCGAATAACACCGAATGGCGTTGCGAGAAAGTGCCGCGTTCGCTGTCCTGGCCGGAGAGGCGGACGCGGTGGCCTTCCTTGAGCAGCGCGCCGAAGGCAAGCGCTTCCGCGGTCGACCAGTCGATGCCCTCGCCGGTCTCGATCGCCTTGGCGCGGTTATCGAGGAAGCGTTGGATCGTCTTGTGCGCGTTGAAGCCTTGCGGAACGCTGGTGATCTTTTTGCCGATGTCGTGCAGGACGGCGACCGGAACGCCGGTGTTGCCGCGGCGCGGATCTTCAACCTCGCCGGCCACTTTCAGGCCGGACCAGCGGCCATCCAGCCAGTCGGCCTTGTTCGGCTTGTAGCCAGTGCCTGACTCCATCTCGACTTCGAGATGCGCGCGCCAGTCGGCTTTCATCGTCTCGACTTCGGCTTCGGTGACGACGCCTTCACCGATCAATTTTTTGGCGTAGATTTCAAGCGTCGACGGATGCGAGCGGATTTTCTTGTACATCAGCGGCTGTGTGAACATCGGCTCGTCGCCTTCGTTGTGCCCGAAGCGCCGGTAGCAGAACATGTCGATGACCACCGGCCGCTGGAATTGCATCCGGTACTCGGTCGCAACTTTGGCCGCGAAAACCACCGCTTCCGGATCGTCGCCGTTGACGTGCAGGATCAGCGCCTCGATCATCTTGGCGACGTCGGACGGATAGGGCGAGGAACGCGAGTAACGCGGATAGGTCGTAAAGCCGATCTGGTTGTTGACGATGAAATGAATCGATCCGCCGGTGCGATAGCCTTTCAAGTCCGACAACCCGAAACATTCCGCCACCACGCCCTGGCCCGCGAAGGCGGCGTCGCCATGCATCAGCAGCGGCATCACCATGGTGCGGTCTTCGGGCGTCGCGCCATGCTGGTCCTGCTTGGCGCGCGCTTTGCCGAGCGTCACCGGGTCGACGATCTCGAGATGCGAGGGATTGGCGGTGAGCGACAGATGCACCTTGTTGCCGTCGAACTCGCGGTCTGATGACGCGCCCAGGTGATATTTGACGTCGCCGGAGCCTTCGATCTCATCGGGCGTGGCCGAGCCGCCCTTGAACTCATGGAACAGCGCGCGGTGCGGCTTGCCCATCACCTGTGTGAGGACGTTGAGGCGGCCGCGGTGCGGCATGCCGATGACAATTTCCTTCACGCCGAGATTGCCGCCGCGCTTGATAATCTGCTCCAGCGCCGGAATCAGAGATTCGCCGCCGTCGAGACCGAAGCGCTTGGTGCCGGTGTATTTGACGTCAAGGAATTTCTCGAAACCTTCGGCTTCGATCAGCTTGTTTAGAATCGCGCGCTTGCCCTGGCGGGTGAAGGTGATCTCCTTGTCACGGCCTTCGATACGCTCCTGAATCCAGGATTTCTGCGCGGCGTTGGAAATGTGCATGAACTCGACGCCGAGCGTCTGGCAGTAGGTGCGGCGCAGGATCGCGACAATCTCGCGCATCGAAGCGAATTCAAGGCCGAGCACCTTGTCGAGAAAAATCCTGCGGTCGAGATCGGTCTCGGTGAAGCCATAAGAGCGCGGGTCAAGCTCGGCTTCATTCTGTTCGATAACCAGATTGAGCGGGTCGAGCTTGGCGTGGAAGTGGCCGCGCATGCGGTAGGCACGGATCAGCATCAGCGCGTGGATCGAGTCGCGCGTCGCCTGCATGACGTCGGCGGACGAAAGCTCGACGCCTTTGGTCTTTGCGGTCGCGGAAATTTTCTCGCCTATTTTCTTTTCGGTCTCTGCCCATTGGCCGTCGAGCGCGGAAGCCAGATCGCCGTCCGGGCGCGGCGGCCAGTTGGGTTTTTTCCAGGAGGCGCCACGCGCGCTTTTGACGACGTCGGCGGCCTCGTCCTTCAGGCTCTGAAAAAAGTCCCGCCACTCGGCGTCGACCGTGGCCGGATTAGCTTCGTATTTGGCGTAGAGGTCTTCGATATAGGCGGCGTTGCCGCCAT
Organism: Pseudolabrys sp.; assembly: GCA_043734185.1. Classification (GTDB taxonomy): domain Bacteria; phylum Pseudomonadota; class Alphaproteobacteria; order Rhizobiales; family Xanthobacteraceae; genus Pseudolabrys. Next base: position 6,118 of record JAYTFS010000119.1, read on the forward strand.
ACAGGAATGAAGTGAGGGCGAAGGTGGCGTTGGATTCCTGGCGAGACATGATTTCTTCGATCCTGGAGGGCTACCGCCCCGCAAATAGCGTGCCGCCCCTGACGGAGCCGCAACGATCGGCAATTCCGATCTTTAGACCTATTTAAGACGCCTGTAAGTCAACAAAAGGGCTAGGACTGAATCAGGATTTCAGTACTTCTACCAGCGTCTTCCCGATTCGTGCCGGGGACGGTGATACCTTAATTCCTGCCGATTCCATTGCTGCAATTTTGGACGGGGCGTCGCCCTTGCCGCCGGAAATGATCGCTCCCGCATGGCCCATGCGCCGGCCGGGCGGTGCCGTGCGCCCGGCGATGAAGCCGACCATCGGCTTCTTGCGGCCGCGCTTGGCTTCGTCCTTGAGGAATTGGGCCGCGTCTTCCTCGGCCGAGCCGCCGATTTCGCCGATCATGACGATCGATTCCGTCTTCGGGTCGGCCAGGAACAGTTCCAGCACCGAGATGAATTCGGTGCCCTTGACCGGGTCGCCGCCGATGCCCACCGCGGTGGTCTGGCCCAGCCCCTCGCGGGAGGTCTGAAACACCGCCTCATAGGTGAGCGTGCCGGAGCGCGAGACGATGCCGACCTTGCCCGGCTTGAAAATGTTGCCTGGCATGATGCCGATCTTGCACTCGCCGGCCGTCATGACGCCCGGGCAGTTCGGGCCAATCAATCGCGACTTGGAGCCGGAAATCGCGCGCTTGACCTTGACCATGTCCATGACCGGAATTCCTTCGGTGATGCAGACGATCAATGGAATCTCGGCCTGGATCGCTTCGCAGATGGCATCGGCCGCGCCCGGCGGCGGCACGTAAATCACGCTGGCGTCGCAGCCGGTTTTCTCGCGTGCCTCGGCGACGGTGTCGAATACCGGCAGTTCGAGATGGGTTTGCCCGCCTTTGCCCGGCGACGTGCCGCCGACCATCTTGGTGCCGTATTTGATGGCCTGCTCGGAATGGAAGGTGCCGTTCTTGCCGGTAAAGCCCTGACAGATGACCTTGGTGTTCTTGTCGATGAGGACGGCCATTACGCGGCCTCCTTCACGGCTTTGACAATTTTCTGCGCGGCGTCGTCCAGATCATCGGCCGATGTCACGTTGAGCTTGGCGTCGGCAATGATCTTCTTGCCGAGATCGACATTGGTGCCTTCAAGACGCACCACCAGCGGAACCTTCAAGCCGACTTCCTTGACCGCGGCGACCACGCCTTCCGCGATTACGTCGCACTTCATGATGCCGCCGAAGATGTTGACTAGAATTCCCTTCACGCTCGGATCGGACGTGATGATCTTGAACGCCGCCGTGACTTTTTCCTTGGTGGCGCTGCCGCCGACGTCGAGAAAGTTCGCCGGCGCCATGCCGTAGAGCTTGATGATGTCCATGGTCGCCATCGCCAAGCCGGCGCCGTTGACCATGCAGCCGATCGAGCCGTCGAGCGCTATGTAATTGAGATCGAATTTCGAGGCCTCGGTTTCTTTCTCGTCTTCCTCGGTCAGATCGCGCAGCGCCATGACGTCGGGATGGCGATAGAGCGCGTTGCCGTCGAAATCGACCTTGGCGTCGAGGCAGATAATCTTGTTGTCCTTGGTCACCACCAGCGGATTGATCTCCAGCATGCTCATGTCCTTGCTGGTGAAGGCTGCATAGAGCTTGGGCAGGAGAACTTCCATCTGCTTGGCGAGATCGCCGGTGAGCTTGAGCGTCTTCGACACCAGGCGGCCGTGATGCGGCATGATGCCGGTAGCCGGATCGACCGAGAACGTAATGATTTTCTCAGGGTGGCTCTTGGCCACCTCTTCGATGTCCATGCCGCCTTCGGTGGAGACCACGAAAGCCACTTCCGAGGTTTCACGGTCGATCAGCGCCGAGAGGTAGAACTCGCGGTCGATGGCCGACCCTTCCTCGATGTAAAGGCGATTGACCTTCTTGCCGTGCGGGCCGGTCTGATGCGTGACCAAAGTCGCGCCGAGAATGCGGGTGGATTCTTTCTTCACGTCGTCGATGGATTTCACCACCTTGACGCCGCCGGCTTTGCCGCGGCCGCCGGCGTGGATCTGCGCCTTGACCACCCAGACTGGGCCGCCAAGTTCTTTCGCGCCCTTGAGCGCCTCGTCGACGGTGAATGCCGGCACGCCGCGCGGCACCGGCACGCCGAATTCCTTCAATACAGCCTTCGCCTGATACTCATGGATATTCATATGTTACCCCCGGCAAAGGCCGGCATGTTTTAGGCGAGCGTGGGCGCAATTTTCTTGCAGGCCTCGACCAGGCCTTCCACCGAAGCCACCGATTTCTCGAACATGGATTTTTCGGCGCTGCTGAATTCGACTTCGACGATGCGTTCGACGCCCTTGGCGCCGATCACCACCGGCACGCCGACGTAAAGATCCTTCACGCCGTATTCGCCATTGAGCCAGGCAGCGCAGGGCAATACGCGTTTCTTGTCGAGCAGATAGCTTTCCGCCATCGCAATTGCCGAGGCCGCCGGCGCATAGAAGGCCGAGCCGGTCTTGAGCAAGTTGACAATTTCGGCGCCGCCATTGGCGGTGCGTTTCACGATTTCGTCGATGCGCGCTTGCGTGGACCAGCCCATCTTCACCAGGTCGGGCACCGGGATGCCGGCGACCGCCGAATAGCGGGTGAGCGGCACCATGGTGTCGCCGTGACCGCCGAGCACGAAGGCGGTGACATCCTCCACCGAGACATTGAACTCGTCGGCGAGGAAATAGCGGAACCGTGCCGAGTCGAGCACGCCGGCCATGCCGACGACTTTCTGCTGCGGCAAGCCGCAGGATTTCTGCAGCGCCCACACCATGGCGTCGAGCGGGTTGGTAATGCAGATCACGAAAGCATCGGGGGCGTATTTCTTGATGCCGGCACCGACCTGCCCCATCACCTTGAGATTGATATCGAGCAGATCGTCGCGGCTCATGCCGGGCTTGCGCGGCACGCCGGCGGTTACGATGCAGACATCGGCGCCGTCGATCGCTTCGTAGGAATTGGCGCCTGTGAACTTGGCGTCGAATTTATTGACCGGCGAGGATTGGGCGATATCCAGCGACTTGCCTTGCGGGATGCCTTCCATGACGTCGAACATCACGACGTCGCCGAGTTGTTTGAGACCGATGAGGTGGGCGAGTGTGCCGCCGATTTGGCCGGCGCCAATCAACGCAATCTTGTTACGCGCCATGATAGGAAACTCTCAACTGCGGTGAGCCGGCTACTTGGTGGTTATCGGTTCCCGCTGGCGTCGACAAGTCACTGAAGAATTGCCGCCGAAGACGGTCTCGCTTGGAGCATCTTGTATACATTATACCAGCAGAGCCGCGGGCGAGAGTCCAGAGGGATTTCCGCCGCGACCGGCCGATCAGGTTTCGGCGATATTTCGGTCATCGACCGACGATGTCTGCCGCGCGCCATGCGGCAGACCGAGATAGGACTGCGAGCGCATTTCGATCAGGCGGGATGCCGTGCGCTTGAATTCCTGCGCCTCAAAGCCTTGGTCGCCGCGATAGAGCTCGTCCGGCTGGGCCTCCGCGGAGGCGAGCAGCTTCACCGCAAGGTCATACAGCGTATCGATCAGAATGATGAAGCGCTTGGCCTCGTTGCGGCGGCTGAAATCCATGACCGGTATGTGATCGAGAAGGATAGTGTGAAATTCGTGCGCAATCTTGAGATAGTCCGTCGCCGCCAGTGGTTGCGCGCATAGATCGTGAAACGAAAAACGCGCGACACCCATCGCCGCTTTCGGCACATGCACCGCATGACCTTTTACGACGAGGTCGTGCGGCGCGCCGGCTTCGCCGCCGGTCAGTTGCCGCCACGCATCGTCAAGTGCGGCGTCGGCCTTGGCGTCGGGCGGGACATACCAGGTCGGCACGCCGGTGAGTTTCTCGAGCCGGAAGTCCGTGCGCGCGTCGAGCCGCACCACTTCGCACTGCTTTTGCAAAAGCGCGAGGAACGGCAAGAACAGAGAACGATTGAGCCCGTCTTTATAGAGTTCACCCGGCGCCAGATTGGACGTCGCCACCATGACGATGCCGAGTTCGAACAGCCGCGTGAACAGGCGGCCGAGGATCATCGCGTCCGCAATGTCGGTGACGTGAAACTCATCGAAGCACAGCAGCCAGGATTCCCCGGCGATGGCCGTGGCCGCGCGATGAATCGGATCTTCGGAGTCGGGATTCGAGTCCTGGCGGTAAACGTGAATGCGGTCATGAACGTCGGCCATAAACTCGTGGAAGTGCACGCGTCTTTTGCGCTTGACTGGGCTGGTTTCGAAAAAGAGGTCCATCAGAAACGTCTTGCCGCGACCAACCTCGCCGTAGACGTAAAGACCTTTCAGCAGTTCGCCGGTGTTCTTCTTGGCAAACAACCAGCCGAGAGACGACGACTTGCGCGACAGCCGGTGCTGATCAAGGCGATGCGCCAGCGCGTTCAAATGTGCGGCCAGCACCTCCTGGCCGGGATCGGCCTCGATCTTGCCGGCCGCAATGAGCGCCGCGTAGCGCGTGCTGAAGGTTTCGGACATGCAGCTAGGACTTCGGAGCCGGACGATCGCAGCGTAGCGCGACACCTAAGGGTTATGCGCGCCGTCTGTAAATTGACCGTTGGACAAGACCAAAACTGCTGCAGCAAATGCTGCACAAAAACTGCGGTATGATGCTGTTAATCATGCGCTTTTTGTATGCGAGGGTCCCGCTGGGCTGAATTCTGTCGTTATTTTGCTGCAATGCACCATATATACTGCAGCAAAGCGATTCGAGAGATTCAAGGACCCTGAAATGCATGAGCCCCTGCCCGACGACGGCATCATCCGCAAACTCTGGCGGACCGAAACCGACGCCTATCGCGACCATCTGTTGCGTCTCGACCGCGACAGCCGCTACCGGCGCTTTTCCGGCACGGTTTCGGACGAGTTCATCGCCCGTCATGCCGCGACCGCCGGCGATATCGGCGTCGTGGTGCACGGCTTCTTTGTCGATGGCGTGCTGCGCGGCGCCGCCGAGCTGCGGCGTAATGGCCCAGCATTCTCCCACGCGGCGGAAGCCGCCTTCAGCATCGAGCAGCCCTGGCAAAGCCACGGCGTTGGCACCGTACTGCTGGAGCGCACGCTGTTAAGCGCGCGCAACCGCGGCATCACGTCATTGCAGATGCAATGCCTCGCCAACAACCAGCGCATGCAGCAACTGGCGCGCAAATTTGCCGCCGGCTTGTCATTCGATTTCGACAGCGTGGTCGGCGAAGTCGATCCTGCGGGCTCTACGCCTTTGTCGCTGATGCGCGAGGCGATGGCCGACAATCACGGCATCGCCACCGCCATCTTCGAGGCGCAGTCGCGCCTGTTTAAGCCGGTGTAATTCCCTGTCGTCACCGGGCTTGTCCCGGTGACCCTGCTTAGGAGGGCACAGTGCGTCCCTAAGCGAGATGGCCGGGACGAGCCTGGCCATGACAAGTTAAGCGCTGAATGGATAACTCGCCTCCACCACATACGGCCCGCCGCCGACGGACTCACGCGCTGAGAACAACACGAAGCGCGAAACCGGAAACGCGGCGGTGCGGAAATAGCCGCGCGACGAAAGATATTCCGCAACATCGAGGCTCGAGGAATCGCGCAACCGCGCCAGCGTCACGTGGGGTATGTATTTACGCCCTTCGGGCTCCAGCCCGATACGTTGCATCAGCCGTTCGTGCTCGGCCTGCACTTCGAGCAAAGTCGGCGCGGGCGCCACGGTCGCGACTACCGCGCGCGGCCGGCGCCCGCCGAACGATGTCAGCCCTTCCAGATGCAGATCGAACGCAGCCCGCCGCACGCGCCCAAGCATCAGAGCGACCTCCTGGGCGATCAGATCGTCCACGTCGCCGATGAAACGCAGCGTCAGATGATAATTATCCGGCGTGATCCAGCGCGCGCCCGGCAGTCCCCCGCGCAACATGCTGAGCGCTTCGCCAATATCGGACGGAATTTCGACACCGGTGAAAAGACGCGGCATCACGATCCTCGCGCAGCACGAACCTTTGCAATCAGTTCTTCGACCTTCGGCAGAATACGGGTAACGATCACGTCGATGCCGGCATCCGTCGGGTGCAGGCCATCGGGCTGATTGAGTTTGGCCTCGCCCACCACGCCGTCCAGGAAAAATGGATAAAAAACGAGGCTGTGAGTCGAAGCAAGCGCCGGAAAGATCGCATCGAAGCTCCGCGCATAATCTGCACCCATGTTGCGCGGCGCATACATGCCTGCGAGCAGCACGGTGATGCTGCGCTCCCGGAGCTTGCTGATGATGGCGTCGAGCGCGGTCTTTGTCAGTTTGGGGTCCAGCCCGCGAAATGCATCATTGATGCCGAGTTCAAGGATCACCGCCTCGGTGCCGTCCGGCACCGACCAGTCGAGACGCCCAAGCCCGCCGGAAGACGTGTCGCTGGAGACCCCGGCATTAGTGATTGCAACGTCAATTCCCTTGGCTTTGAGCGCGGTCGCAAGCTTGGCTGGAAATGCAGCATCCGCCGGCAGCCCGAAGCCGGCCGTCAACGAGTCGCCCAGCGCCACGATTTTCACCGGCCGGTCGGCAGCGGTGGCCAGTCCGCACCACATCGAGACCAAAACCAACGCCGCAAAGCGCTGGACCTGGACAACAAATGTCCCATATGAGCGGGGCTGGGTACGGTGGAGCACCATGACGAATAACTCTCTGGCCGGGCCAGCTATCGAACTTGCCGGCGTCAATCTCTCGCTCGGGCAAGGGGCTGCCCGCGTCCATATTCTCAAAGATATCGCGCTCAATATAGGCAGCGGCGAGGCGATTGGCCTGGTGGGGCCATCCGGCTCAGGCAAATCAACCTTGTTGATGGTGATGGCCGGGTTGGAGCGGGCCGACACCGGCACCGTGGCGGTAGCGGGCGAGAACCTGGACAAGCTGGACGAAGATGCGCTGGCGCGCTTTCGCGGCCGCAATGTCGGCATCGTTTTTCAATCATTTCACCTGATCCCGACCATGACCGCGCTGGAAAATGTCGCGGTGCCTTTGGAATTGGCCGGCGTCGACGATGCCCAGGAACGCGCGCGCAACGAACTCGCGGGTGTCGGCTTGGGCGAGCGGCTGCATCACTACCCCGCGCAGCTTTCCGGCGGCGAGCAGCAGCGCGTGGCGGTGGCCCGCGCGCTTGCGCCCAACCCCGCCATCTTGGTGGCCGACGAGCCGACCGGAAATCTCGACGAGGAAACTGGCCAGCAAATTATCGATCTCTTGTTCGCGGGCCACGCCACGCGCGGCACTACACTGGTTTTGGTGACGCATGACCAATCGCTGGCGCAACGTTGTGGCCGTGTGGTGCGGCTGCGCTCAGGCCACATTGTGAGCGCGTCATGAGCGTTGTCACGCTGACGACCAAGCAAGGCAATGGCTGGCGGATTCCGCTGCAATACGCCTTGCGCGAATTGCGCGGCGGCTTGCACGGTTTCTACGTGTTCATCGCCTGCATCGCGCTCGGCTCGATGGCCATTGCCGGCGTCGGCTCGCTGGCTGCCAGCCTGGCCGACGGGCTGGCGCGTGAAGGCCGGGTTATTCTCGGCGGCGATCTATCCTTCACGCTGATCCAGCGTGAAGCCGTACCATCGGAGCGGGCGTTTCTCGACGGCCAAGGCAAACTGTCGCGCGCCGCGACGTTACGAGCGATGGCACGCACGCCTGATGGCAAAGCCACGCTGGTTGAATTGAAGGCGGTTGACGGCGCCTATCCGCTGTTCGGCGAGGTCAAGCTCGATCCGCCCGGACCGATCAGCGACGCTTTTGCGCAACGCAATGGCGCGTTCGGCGCTGCCGCCGATCCGGTGCTGATGGCGCGGCTCGACATCAAGCCGGGCGCGCGCATGACCATCGGCAATGCCACCATCGAGATTCGCGCCGCCCTCACCAACGAACCGGACAAGTTCGCTGGCGGCATCGGTTTCGGGCCGCGCTTGCTGGTGAACGAGGATGCCCTGCGTGCCACGGGCTTGATCCAGCCCGGCAGCCTTGTGCGCTGGATCTATCGGCTGCGGCTGCCGCAAAACGACGCCACCGACGCGGCGGCTAAAGCCGTGACGGCACGGGCCCGCGCCCAATTGCCAGAGGCCGGTTGGGACATCCGCAACCGCAACAATGCCTCGCCGCAACTCGAACGCAATGTCGAGCGCTTCACCCAATTCCTTACCATCGTTGGGCTGACGGCGCTGCTGGTCGGCGGCGTCGGCGTCGGCAATGCGGTGAAAAGCCATCTTGACCGCCGGCGCGAAGTCATCGCCACCATGAAGGCGCTCGGCGCCAGCGGCAGGCGCGTGTTCGCGGTCTATCTCACGCAAGTGTTGTTGCTGGCGCTGATCGGCGGTCTCATCGGCGTCGCGCTCGGCGCGATCCTGCCTTTCGTTATTTCCTGGACTTTCGGCGCGATCATCCCGTTGCCATTCGTGCCGGCGATGCATCCGGCCGAACTGGCGCTGGCGCTGATCTACGGGTTGCTGACGGCACTTGCTTTCGCGCTCTGGCCGTTGGGCCGCGCCCATGATGTGCCGGTCGGCGCCCTGTTTCGCGACGGGGTGGCTTCGCAGCCGCGCAGCCCGCGCAAGATCTATGTCGCGCTGACCGCCGCCGCCGTGATCGCCCTGGCCTCAGTCGCGGTATTGCTCGCCTACGACCGGCGCGTGGCCATTATCTATGTCGGGGTCGCCGCGCTCGTGTTCGTCGCCTTGCGGTTTGTCGCCAGCCTGCTGATGGCAATTGCCCGCCATGCACCGCGTGCGCGCTCCACCGTGCTGCGATTGGCGGTCGCCAATATTCACCGGCCGAGCGCGCTGACACCGACGATCGTGCTCTCTTTGGGGCTTGGCATCGCATTGCTGGTTACCGTGATTGAAATCGACGGCAATCTGCGCCGGCAATTCGCCGCTGAACTTCCGGCCAAGGCGCCGTCGTTTTATTTCCTCGATATTCCGTCCGACCAGGCGACGCGCTTCGATGCCTTCGTGCGCGCGCAAGCGCCCGGCGCGGCACTGGACGAAGTGCCGATGTTGCGCGGACGCATTGTCTCGGCCAACGGCGTGCCGGCGGAAAATCTCAAACCGAAGGATGACGCGGCCTGGGTGCTGCAAAGCGACCGCGGCATCACCTATGGCGGCGACATTCCCACCGGCTCCCGTCTAGTCGAAGGCCAATGGTGGGGACCCGGGTACGACGGCCCACCACTGGTCTCGTTCGAAAAAAAGATTGCCGACGGGCTTGGCCTCAAGCTCGGCGATCCGATCGTGGTCAATGTGCTTGGCCGCAACATCAGCACCACCATCGCCAACATGCGCACGGTGGACTGGCAGAGCCTCGGCATCAATTTCGTGATGGTTTTTTCGCCGAATGCGTTTCGCGGCGCGCCGGCAACGCATCTGGCCACGCTGACCTACCCGGCGGGAAGCACGACGGCGCAGGAAAGCGCCATCATCCGCGCCGTCGCCGAAACGTTTCCCATGATCACCACCGTGCGGGTGAAGGAAGCGCTGGAATCGATTGGCGCCATTGTCGCCAACATGGTGCTGGCGATCCGCGGCGCGAGCGCGATCACCTTGCTAGCGGCGGCCCTGGTTTTGGGCGGCGCGCTGGCGGCCGGCCACCGGCACAAGGTCTATGACGCGGTGATCCTCAAGACACTCGGCGCGACGCGGTTTCGGCTGCTCGCCGCCTACACGATCGAATATCTCCTGCTCGGCAGCGCCACCGCGCTGTTCGGCGTTTTGACCGGTTCGCTCGCCGGCTGGCTGATAGTGACCGACCTCATGCACCTCAAATTCACGTGGTTGCCGCTGCCAGCCCTGGCGGCGGCATTGGCTGCGGTTGTGGTCACGGTGGCCTTGGGACTGGCCGGCACCTTCGCCGCGCTGGGCCAAAAACCGGCCCCGGTATTGAGGAATCTATAGAATTTGGCATTCCGGCGCTGGCCGGCCTTTTGGGCTATACTGGCGGGGCGGAATGGTTAAATCTCCGCAATGCGCGATGTCATGGTTGGGCCATATCTGGCGGTGACAGTATTCGCGCACTACATTTGGGACACGAGCGCGACGGCGACCGCCGGCGCGCCAGACGTAACCGGCCTGGGAGCCGGGAATACAGAGAGGGAACTTCGATGTCGGACTTCGACCGTAACGTAGCTGCCCGCGGCTTTAGCCCCGCGAGTGCCTCCGCGATCGATGTGGGCCTGCGCGCCTACATGATCCGCA
>JAYTFS010000120.1:0-4309 GCA_043734185.1 Pseudolabrys sp.
CCTTCCACTGCCCTCGACGTAACCTCCCCCCAAGCAAGCGAGAATTCCCATGGATCTGCATTTGCGCGGCAAGCGCGTCCTGATCACCGGCGCCTCCAAGGGCATTGGCGCCGCCGCGGCCGAAGCTTTCGCCGAGGAAGGCTGCGACATCAGGCTGGCCGCCCGCAACGGCGAACAATTGAAGGCGCTGGCCGACAGGCTGCGCTCGGCTCATCAGATCGACGCGACCACCCATGTCGTTGACCTGCGCAAGCCGGAGGATTTGGCAAAGCTGGCAAAAGATGCCGCCGACATCGACATCCTCGTCAACAACGCCGGCGATATACCGGGCGGCTCGATCGACAAGATCGACGAGGCGACCTGGCGTCACGCCTGGGAATTGAAAGTATTCGGCTATATCAACCTCACCCGCGCGGTCTATGCGCAGATGAAGGCGCGCGGCCACGGCGTCATCGTCAACGACATCGGCGCGGCCGGTGAAAAGTTCGACGCCAATTACATCTGCGGCAGCGCCGGCAATGCCGCGCTGATGGCGTTTACGCGTGCATTGGGGGGCAAGAGCCTCGCCGACAATATCCGCGTGGTCGGCATTAACCCCGGCCCGGTCGGCACCGACCGCCACGTCACGCTGCTTAAAACCCGCGCGAAAAACCAGTTCGGTGACGAGAACCGTTACAAGGAATTCCAGAAGGGCCTGCCGCTCGGCCGCCCCGCCCATGCCCGCGAGATCGGCGACCTGATGGCGTTCCTGGCCTCGGACCGCGCCGGATATACGTCGGGGGTGATTTATACCGTCGATGGCGGCATCAGCGCGGGGTGGGGTTAGGTCGCTCAACCGCCGTCATTGCGAGCGTAGCGAAGCAATCCATCTCGCGGCTCGAAGAAGGAATGGATTGCTTCGTCGCTTCGCTCCTCGCAATGACGGGGCTAGGCCGTCCTTTCAAACAACTGCCGGATCAGCGTCGTGATCCTGCCCTTCGGCGACATCATCTCAAGCATGATCGTAAAATGATCGGCGCCAGAGATTTCTTCGCAGGTCACCGGCAATCCATGCTTGGCGCGGTGGCCGGCGAAGTCGGCGGTTTGCTTGCGCAGCAGCGGCAATTCGGCGCTGCCGACCACCAGCGACAGCGGCTTTAGCGGACCGCCCTCCATCATCATCGGCGAGTTGCGGCGCGAGACGGCCTCATCCGCTTTCAGTTTCTCGTTGAGATAGCTGTGCCGGATCGGCTCGAGATCGTAGATGCCTGATATCGCCATCCCGGCCCGCACCTTCGGATGCGACAGCGCCATCGAGGTGAGATGTCCGCCCGCTGACCAGCCGGATACCACAATGCTATCGGCGGCCGCACCGAGTGCAGGCAATTGCCCGGCGAGATAATCGATGCCGGCATGGATTTCGGCGACGATCTCGTCGAGCGTCGCATCCGGCGCCAGCCTGTAGCCGATCAGCGCCACATTGATGCCGTGTGCCATTGGGCCTTCGGCCACGACGGTGAAAACCTCCTTGGCGCGGGCCTGCCAATAACCACCGTGGATGAACAGCAGCGTCGGCGCCCTGTCGCCGGCCTTCAGAAAGTCGATCCGGTTGCGCTCGCGCGGGCCATAGCGGAGGTCGAGCTGGTCCGGAAAGCGCTTGCGCATCTCGCCGGAGCGCTGCTCCCAGCCGGCGACCATCTCGATGCTGCCGGGCACCGCGACGCCATTATTGAGACCGAGGTCGCGTTCCTCTTGGCTCATCGCCCGCCAATCCCGCGCAGAAAACAAAGTCGGCATTCCAAATCTCCAGTGCAGCCAAGACGTGGGCGCGTTTCCACTTTGCCAAAAAATGTTCTACAGCACCATCCAGACCAAGAAACCGCGGAGAGAACAAGTGGCTGATCAGGAGCTGGTTCGGGAGACGGCGTGTGCCATCGTTGGCAAACTCAGGGCCGGTGAAGTTACGCCCCTTGATCTCCTCGACGTACTGGAAAAACGGATCGCCGAGGTCGACGGCCCCGTCAACGCGCTGCCGACGCTGTGCTTCGACCGCGCCCGCGACCGGGCCAAAACCCTGATGAAGAAGCCGGTGGGCGAGCGCGGCCTGCTGGCAGGCCTGCCGATCCCGATCAAGGACCTCACCGCCGTCGAAGGCGTGCGGACCACGCAGGGCTCGCCGATCTACAAGGACAACATTCCGGCGAAATCGGACATCCTGGTCGAGCATCTCGAAAACAATGGCGGCGTGATCTACGCCAAATCCAACACGCCGGAATTCGGCGCCGGGGCCAACACTTTCAACGAAGTGTTCGGCGCGACGCGCAATCCCTGGGACACGTCGCGCTCCGCCGCCGGTTCCTCCGGCGGTGCGGCGGTGGCGCTCGCTACGGGTACTGCCTGGCTCGCCCACGGCTCCGACATGGGCGGTTCGTTGCGCAACCCCGCAAGCTTCTGCGGCATCGTCGGCCTGCGGCCCAGCATCGGCCGCGTCGCGCATACGATCGCAGCCGCGATCGACCGTAACCGCGGCGTCCAGGGCCCGATGGCGCGCAACGTCGAAGACGTCGCCCTGTTGCTCGATGCCATGAGCGGCGAACATCCCGGCGATCCCTTGTCGCTGCCGGTGCTGCCGAACTCGTTCCTGTCCGCCGTCCGCGCCGGCAACAAGCCCAAGCGCATTGCCTATTCGCCCGATCTCGGCATCACGCCTGTGGACCCCGAGGTTGCCGCCATCACTCGCAAGGCCGCGCAGCGCTTTGCCGAATTAGGCGTCATCGTCGAGGAAGCCCATCCGGATTTGCGCGAAGCCCATGAATGTTTCCACGTGCTGCGCGCGTTCGACTTCGCGCTGAGCAAGGCGCAACTGCTGCGCACCAAACGCGACCAGCTCAAGCCCGAAGTGATCTGGAACATCGAGGAAGGCCTCAAGCTGACCGTCGAGCAACTCGAGCGCGCCGAGGCGCAACGTGTCGCCATGACCGTGCGCACGCTGGAGTTCTTCGACAAATACGATTTGCTGCTGGCGCCCGCCACCATCGTGGCGCCGTTCCCGGTCGAGAACCGTTACGTCGCCGAATGCGACGGCAAGAAATTCGACAATTATGTCGAGTGGCTCGGCATCGTCTACGCGATCACGCTGGTGTGCTGCCCGGCGCTGTCGTTGCCGTGCGGCTTTACCGCGTCGGGCCTGCCGGTCGGCCTGCAGATAGTGGCCCCGCCGCGCGGCGAGGCAAAACTTCTCGCCGGCGCCAAGGTGCTGGAAGACATTTTGGGTGTGCGCGGCACCACACCAATCGTTCCGCGAGCACCGAAGTAACCTGCTTCCCCTCATAGTGAGGAGGCGCGTAAGCGCCGTCTCGAACCATGAAGCCCCGGTGCGGTCCATCCTTCGAGACGCCGCGCAGCGCGCGGCTCCTCAGGATGAGGTCTCAGGTAGATTTTCCGCGCTGGCGGATGCCGCTTGCGCGGCTATAATCATTCCAAGAGCTTGCCAAAGAACTTGCCAAGAAGAATTGGAACGCGCGATCAGCGCCACGCAGGGAGTACGCAGCCATGGCCGGAAAGCTGAAGATCCGCGTCGATCAGGACAGATGCCAGGGTCACGCGCGCTGCAAGTCGCTCGCCCCCGAACTGTTCACCCTCGACGAATTCGGCAACGCGCATGAAATCGGCGACGGTTCGGTTCCCGCCGGGCTGGAAGACAAAGCCTGGCTTGCGCAAACCAATTGCCCGGAAATTGCGATCGAAGTGCAAGAGGAATAAGCGAACTTGGGAATAGGCCGGTCTTGAATTCAATTCAGCCAAATTCGATTTGAACGTATGAGCCAAAAGGAATTTGCGTCGATGTCCGATTCCACCAGCATCATGCCCGAACATCCTCCGGTTACGGATTGGGTCAACGATTTCGATCACACCGACCCGGTCTGGACCGAAAATCCGTTCCCGATCTGGGAAAAATTGCGGGCGGCCTCACCTGTGGTTCACACCGACCGTTTTCTCGGCTGCTACATGCCGACCACCTATCAGGCGGTGAAGGAAATCGCCTACGACACCGAGCATTTTTCCTCGCGCCGCGTGATCGTGCGCGATGTGCGGCCGGAGCAGACGGCGTCGGCGCCGCCGATCACCTCCGATCCGCCCGAGCACAAGCCCGCCAAACAATTGCTGCTGCCGCCCTTCACGCCAGATGCGATGAAGAAGCTGGAGCCGCGGGTGCGCGCGATATGCAACGAACTGATCGATGAGTTCATCGCCGACGGCAAGTGTGACGCGGCGGCGCGCTACACCAAGCACATTCCGGTCCGCGCCATCGCGCATATGCTGGGAATCC